>JAYSYN010000135.1:0-5418 GCA_043727575.1 Fimbriiglobus sp. | reverse complement strand
TCGCACGCCGGCCCCTTCGGGGTGGGAGGCATTGGCCGCGAATACCCAGGGCTTCCGCCCTGGGCTGTAAAAGTCGGCCCCGTTGGGGCGAAGAGTTCAAGGGGACGAAGAACACCCGGCGCGATTCCGTTTTCGGACAGGCCCGGAGGCCCGCCCCTACGGTCGCGGGGGCGCCACCACGGCGGCCCTGGTCGCCTCCGGCTCCGGAATGTAGGGGCGGGGGCGCCACCGCGGCGGCCATCTCCAACTCTTCGCCCCAACGGGGCCGACTTTTACAGCCCAGGGCGGAAGCCCTGGGTTTCCGGACGGGGGAACTCTTCGCCCCGAAGGGGCCGGCGGGGGTCCCGCCTCGCACGCCGGCCCCTTCGGGGTGGGAGGCATTGGCCGCGAATACCCAGGGCTTCCGCCCTGGGCTGTAAAAGTCGGCCCCGTTGGGGCGAAGAGTCCGGGGGGCACACAAGCCCCGGGGGCACGCATGGCCTGATCTATTCACTTCCGACTTACGAAACCGGTTCGCAACGCCGCATCGCCGCGACCGTAAAGATCAGCGGGTAGAGCTTCTCGTAGTACCAGAGGTTGGCGAAGTAGAACCCGATGGGGCTCGGCGGGAAGTGCGTGCCGTTGCGGGTGGCGCTCCGCAGGTATTCGATTCCGCGCCGGCCGGGTTCGCCGAGCGGCAATTCGGCCAGGGCCTCCAGCGCGAGCGCCGTTTCTTCGATGCTGCTCGGCGTCCCCGCCCGGCCGCCCCAACCGCCGTCGGGGTTTTGATTCGCCAACAGCCAGGCAAAACCCCGGTCGAAACAATCCGTCGGCAGCGCCGGTCCGAGCCGTAGCACCCGGCTCGTGCCGTAAGTGAGGTTCTCGATCTCGGCCCCGTGTTGATTGCCGAACCAGAGCGGCGCCCACGCCCCGTCGGGCCGTTGAGTTTTCATCAAGTACCCGAGGCCGCGGGCCGCGGCGCGGTCGATGCGGGCGCGCAGTTTCGACGGCAATTGATCCCGCCACGCGAGCCAAGCCCGGAGCGCGTGCGCCGTGAGGTCGTTGCTGCTGCGGTCGAACGGCAGGCCCGTCCAACCCTTGCAAAAAGTCGGGATGCCGCCGTCGCGGTTCTGGAGGTTCAGCAGCCACTCGACCCCCGCGGCCGCCGCTGACAGTGCGGTGTCATCTGGTTCGCCCAATCGTCGGAGCGCGAGCAATGCGCCGGCGGTATCGTCGGCGTCGGGGACGCCGCCGGGGAGGTCGGTCCAAGCCCACCCGCCCGGCGCGGCCCGCGTAAACGGATGGATGGTCCGGTACTGCTGCTTCAAGAGCCAATCGCGGACTGCCGCGGGCTCGTCGACTCCACCCAGCGCGTTCAGGGCCAGCGTCGTCACCCAAGTCGTCAGGTCGGTGTCGATGGGCCAACTGCCGTCGGGCCGCATCGATCGAACCAAGAACCGCAGCGATTCCGCCACGACCGCGTGATCCTTGTTCCCCGCGCCGATCAGGCTCATGGCGACGAAGGCCGTGAGCGGCGTCGCTTCGAGGTAGCCCCCGGTGCCGGGTTGGATCGCGCGGAGTTTCCGCAGCGTCCGGTTCTTCGCCAGCCCACGCGGGATGCGGAGCAGCGGGTTACCCGTCGGCCGGTGCCGGTGCTTCACCTGGCCGATGGCGATGAGCGCCGGCAGGGCGTAGCTGACCACCGGCAGTTGCACGATGCGGAAGAACCAGAAGGGGAGCGCCGCGAGTTCGAACGGCAGTTGCGGAACGAGCTTCCAAGGGTCGGGGCCGAGCTTGCCGGCGAGGGCGAGCATCGTCAAGATCGGCACGGAGAAGGTGCGGTCCTTCCCGTAGCGGTCCGCGATGATCTTCGCCAGCGGCGCAGGTTCCAACGTGCCGGCACTCGCGCGGATCCATTCCCGCGCCCGCTCGACTGACAAGGGATTGTCATCGCCCAACGCGGCCCAACACAAGCAAGTCGTGCTGATGTTGCTGAAGCTGAGCGGGGTATCCCCCCAGCCGCCGTCGGCGTTTTGATTATTGATCAACCAATCCGAACCGGCGCGGATCAACGGGGCGAACTCGGGCTTCCCGGATAACTTCAACGCGAATATCGCCGTCGCCGTCGACAGGGCGCTGGGCGACAATTCGCCGACCCAGTACCCAACGGGCGCGCGTTCCCTCAAGAGGGCAGCGCGGGCGTTGGCGAGGAAGTCGGTGGCCATGCGCTCTTTGTATCGGGGCGGAATCACCGGGCCGCGAGGAAGCCCTTGCCGGTTTGGGCGGCGCTCGATCGGGAGTCGGCCCGGCCGGTCTCCACGCCGCCGACCTGCACGAGCAGCACGCGCTGGCGGATGCGGTCGATGGAATTGGCGAAGAAGAACGCCTGCCCCAGTTTCTCGACGGGGTCGTCGGTGGCGCCGACGACGAGCAGATCCGACCGATCGAGGATCACCTCGAAGGCGAGGGCCGGGTACGATTCCGAGGCGCGCTGATCCGTGCGGGCGAACCCGGAACCGTCCGCCGTCGGGCGGAGCCACGGTTGGCGCTCGCCGTGCTGGATTTGGAATTCGCCGCGGACTTTGAGTTTGTCGTCGGGCAGCGCGGTCGCGGTGAGGGCCAGGCCGCATTCGACGAGTTCGTACTTTTTCGACTCCGCCGAGGCGGTAACCGATTGTGCCACACCCAAGCGGCAACACTCGATCGGCCCGTTCACCGGTATCAATTTCGGTTGTCCGGCCAGCGCGCTCCGCAGCGTTGGGCTCAAGCAGGTGGCTTCGGATGTGGCGAGCCGTTCGAGTTCCCGCGGCGGCTGGCTGGAAATGACTCCGAGGCGCAAGCCGTTGACCGCGAGGAGCGTCGTCTGTTCGTGGGTCAGCGGATTGGTGACGTCGGCCCAAAGCCCGGCGTTCAAGTAGTCGCTGCCGGCCGGTTGGTCGATGAGCCGCGTGTGGTACGTCAGCGGCGTTTCGCCGTCGGCATGCACGACGGCGGGTGGCGGGCCGACCGGTTTCCGCCGGCCGTCCAGCAGCTCGCGGGCTGACCGGGGCGTGAATAGCTGGCACCCCGAGCCGACCGCAGCGATCAGCACGAGACCGACGAACCAGCGGGATTTTCGCCGCCCATCCATGGACGATCCTTCGGCGACGTGTGTGCGAGAGTCGAAGTGAGATACCGACGCGTCGGAAACTGGTCAAGTGGAATAGACCGTCGGGTCGTTGATCCCCGCGTCCGCGAAGCCTTGTCGCCGGAGTTGGCAGGCGTCGCAATGGCCGCAGGCGCCCCCGTTGGCGTCGGGGTCGTAGCAACTGAGCGTCCGCGAAAAATCGACCGCGAGCCGAGTGCCCATCCGGATGATTTCGGCTTTCGTCATTCCGATGAGCGGCGTGTGGATCCGCAGACCGTGGCCGTCTTGGGTGCTCGCTTTTGTCGCCACGTTGGCCAAGGCGGCGAAGGCGGCGAAAAACTCCGGCCGGCAATCGGGGTAGCCGGTGTGATCGAGCCGGTTCGCCCCAAAGAAGATCTCGTAGGCCCCGAGCGTCTCGGCGTAGCCCAGAGCGATGCCGAGGAGGATCGTGTTTCGCGCCGGGACGTACGTGCTCGGCACGCCCGCGTTCATTTCCGCATCGGTGCGATCTTTCGGCACGGCCGCGTCCGAGGTGAGCGCCGAGCCGCCGATGCCGCGCAGGTCGAGCGCGACGACGCGGTGGACGGCGCCGCACGCCCGCGCCAGTTCCGCGGCGCGATCCAGTTCGACGCGGTGCCGCTGGCCGTAGTCGACGCTGAGCGCGAACGGTTCGTAGCCATCGGATTTGGCCAACGCGAGCAGGGTCGCGCTGTCGAGGCCACCGCTGAGCAACACGACCGCGCGGGGCATGGCTTGTTTCTTCCGAGGGATGGGCGATACGATGTAGGATAGGGCGAAACCGAAGGAGGCGAACCGATGACGCAGACAGTTCAACTCGGAGAAGTTGTCGAAGCCATCGATCGGCTGAACGAAGACGAGCGAGAAGCACTATACGACCTGATCAAAAAGCGGCGGACCGAGGCGAATGAAAATCGCATCCTGGCGGCTGCGGAAGAAATTCGGAAGGAATACGAAGCGGGGAACTTCAGAGTTTTGACCCCCGAACAAATCGTGAACGAGATGTTCTCGTGAAACGCGAACTCGTGAACACGCCTCGGTTCGACCGCGACGCACGGCGATGGGGCAAAACGCACCCGCAGACCATGGCCGCCATCCGGGCGACCTTGCTCCAACTGAGCGAGGACGCTTTCCATCCGTCGCTCGACAGTCACAAATTGAAAGGGGCGCTCGCCCCGTACCGGGCCTGCTCCGCGGGCTTCGACATTCGAATCGTGTTCGAACTCATCGCGCACAACGGTGCCGAAGCGATACGCTTGATCGGTTTGGGCACCCACGACGAAGTCTACAACTGAACCCCCGAGACCCGCATGTTCTTCACCGAAACGCCGTCCGCGGCGCAATTAGACACCTTCCCGAACCCCGCGCCGGGGCGGGATTATTCCATCGAAATCATCTGCCCCGAATTCACGAGCGTCTGCCCCCTCACGGGCCAGCCCGACTTCGGCACCCTCACCTACACCTACACCCCCGGCGCCGTATGCGTCGAATTGAAATCGTTGAAACTCTATTTGCAGCGCTACCGCAACCAGGGCATCTATTACGAACAAGTGACGAACCGCCTCCTCGACGATTTCGTCGCGGTGGCCCAACCGGTGCGCGCGAAGCTCGTCTCGGCCTGGACCCCGCGCGGCGGCATCACGACCAACGTCACGGTGACGTACGAGGCGGGAGAAAACGGGGGGCAGGCGCGGTGATTCGTCCAGCACGGAGTCACACACCCTCGCGTGGACGAATCCAAAAACGCTGGACGAATCGAACGAATCTGGAAGAATCAAACCCCGCAACGACTTACGTCCGATCCGGTCCGCGCAGCTGGACGAATCCGCGGGCTGTGCAGATGCACTGGGGTAAACCGGGCGGGGAGAAGTTCATCGGCGCTGCCGAGTTGAAGGCGATCCTCCTGAAACGGAAGGATCAGTTCACCAAACTTCGTGGAGAAAATGCTCGTCTACGCCCTCGGCTGCGAACTGATGCCGTACGTTGAGGCGATCGTCAACGCCATCGCCGACGACACCGCAAAGCACGGCAACCGCTTCTCCCGCTTTGTGCTCAGCATCGTGGGGAACTATCCTTTTCAGTACCGCCGGAATGGGGGGTTCCTAGCAGGGGCAGGGACCGGCGAAGCGGACGATGGGGCGGAGTGGGTCGGAAGAAATCTGCATGTTTCTTTTTCTGCTTTGAGACCAAAAGTGGTCTAGCAGGGTGTTGAAAAACTCCCTGTTGCCTCCTCCTTTGTATCGCGCTATCCTCGACGAATCTTCGCGGGGGGATTTGCGATGCGGGGTCGGATC
>JAYSYN010000134.1:0-16367 GCA_043727575.1 Fimbriiglobus sp. | reverse complement strand
CAACCCGGAAGGGCGCGGGGCAGGCCTCCGGGCCTGTCCGCATTGCGACTGTTGGGTGACGGACAGGCCCGGGGAGGCCTGCCGCTACATCAAGACCGATCCCGGACCTAGCAGATGCCCCGACCGAGGGAATCTCGGCGATTCCCTCGACCCATCCCCCGCCGTTTGCCGATTTAGACCGGTATGTCGTACCAAGTCCAACTTCAGGCGTTCCACGGGCCGCTCGATCTGTTGTTGTACTTGGTCAAGAAAGAAGAAGTCGACGTGATGGAGATTTCCATCGCGGTGTTGGCCGAGCAGTTCCTCGTCTATTTGCAGACCGTGCGCGAACTCGATGTGGAGTTCGCCGGGGAATTCTTGGTCATGGCCGCGACGCTGATGGAGATCAAGAGCCGGGCGCTGATGCCCGCCTCGGACAAACCGGATGCCGAAACTGCGGGGCTCGACCCGAGGCGGGAACTCGTCCGGCAATTGCTCGAATACCGCCGGTACAAAGATGCGGCCGCGAAGCTCGAAGAACAAATCGATCGGCACGCCGCAAAGTTCAGCCGGATCTCCTCCGAACCCACAGTCGTCGCCGGCGTTCCGGTGGTCCGCGCGGTCGAACTCTGGGATTTGGTGAGCGCATTCGCCCGACTGCTACGCGAGACGCAATCGAATCGACCCCAAACTGTGGTGGTCGACGATACGCCCCAGCAAATCTATGAAACTCGGATTTTAGAATGCCTCGCCGATGGCGACGACCGCGACTTCGCCGAGTTATTCGAGAAGCCCTACCTGAAGCTGCGGCTGATCGGGATTTTCTTGGCCCTGCTCGAATTGATCAAAGCCGGCCGGGTGACGCTGAGCCAAGACGCGCTCTTCGGACCGATCCGGGTTCGCATCGGGGCGGCGCGGTTTCGGATTTTTGAATCCGCCGAGTGAATCGGCTCATCCCAGCTTCTCCCGGTTCTCAATTCCGCCTCATCCCCCGCCGCAATCGGCGCCCAAATTCGCGCCGTGGGCGCAGCTTTACCCAACCTCTTGTCAGAGCCAATTCCACGCTTGTCAAAACTTTGGACACTAGCACGCTTTTCGCAAGTTTGCTGAAGATCGACATTCTTTCTAATCGACACTATCGGTATAGTTCCCGCAGGCGGAAAAGTCGCCCGTCGCCTGAATCCATCCGGTGCGAGACGCATATGCCCCAATCGCCCGCTACCGAATTCCGATCCCGTCCCCGCTGCGAAGCCCTCGAAGACCGAATCACCCCCGCCGTCCACGTCCGCTTCGATTACACCTACGACACCATCGGCTACTTCAACTCCGCCGAACGCCGGGCCGCACTGGATGAAGTCGCGGCCGCCGTCACCGCGCAAATCGGCGACTCGCTGACGGCCGTCGCCCCCTCCGGCGGGAACACGTGGCAAGCCCGCACGTGGAACAGCGCGACGAATTCGCAATTGCTGATCAACAACCCCACCGTGAACGCGGATGAAATCGTCGTCTACATCACGGCGGGTAATGTCGGCGGCTCGGAATTGGGGATCGCCTCCGGGGCGGGTTATTCGGCGTCGGGCAGCCAAGAGTGGTTGAACAGCGTCCGCAACCGCGGCCAAGCCGGCGTCGATTCCGGCACCGACTACGCCACCTGGGGCGGGTTGATCGCGTTCAACAGCTCGGCGAACTTCAGCTTCAACGGTCAACCCGGTCGCTCGCAGTACGACTTCAAGAGCGTCGCCTCGCACGAACTGTTGCACGTCTTCGGTTTCGGGCTGCAAAACCCCTCGTTCACGCGCTACACCGCGAGCGGCTCGTTCACCGGGCCGAACGTCGAAGCCCTCACCGGATACGCCGTGCGGTTGCAACCCGGCGAGACCGATCACTTCGCGTCCGGCACCAAATATTTGGGTCAAGAATCGGTGATGACCCCGTCCGTGACCGCGGGGCAAGTCAAGCATCTCGGGGCCTTGGAATACGCCGCGCTGCGGGACATCGGTTGGAGTTCGACCCCGTCGCAGTCCGTATCCGTCCCCGCGTCCCCGGTCCAGTTCGCCGCGGCGCCGGTGACGACTTCGTTCGTCGTCGGCGGCGGCGAAGGCGGCGTCGGCACCGTCACCGGCTACGGTGCGGGCGGTCAAACGATTTTCTCCAGCGTCCCGTTCGGGGCCGGTTTCTTGGGCGGTGTCCGCGTCGCCATCGGGGATGTCAACGGCGACGGCGTCGCCGACTTGATCGCCGCGGCCGGCCCCGGCGGCGGGCCGCGCGTCGTCGTGCTCGACGGGGTCTCCGGCCAGCAAATCGCCTCGTTCTTCGCGTTCGATCCGGGGTTCGTCAACGGCATTTACGTCGCCACCGCCGACTTCAACCGCGACGGCTACTCCGATATCGTCGTCGCGGCCGGGTTCGGAGCCGGGCCGCACGTGAAGGTCTTCTCCGGCAAAGATCTGACGGAACTCGCCTCGTTCTATTCTTTCGCACCGGGTTACATCGGCGGGCTCGAAGTCGCGACGGGCGATGTCAACGGCGACGGTACGCCCGACCTCGTCGTCGGGGCCATCGGCGGCGCGATCGCGACCTTCGACGGAACCAGTGTCCGGGCCGGCAAAACTCCGGCCCGGCTCACCGCCGATTTCTTGGCGTTCGATCTCGACTTCGACGGCCGGGTCTCCATCGCGGTCGGCGATCTTAACGGCGATGGCTTCGCCGACATCATCGTCGGCGCCGGAGTCGGGAGCGCGCCCCGGATCGCGGCATTCAACGGCCGCGAACTCTTGAAAGGCCGGACGAGTCTCGTCGCCAGTTTCTACGCCGGTGATCCGAATAGTCACGCCGGAGTCCGCGTCGCGGCGGCCGACCTCGACGGCGACGGCCGCGAAGACATCATCGCCGCCCCGTTGGCCGCTTCGGACAGCCGAATCCGCGTGTACGGATCGCGGAATGATTACGCCGGCGCCCCACCCGCGTGGATGACACTCCAAAACAGCGCCTGGGCTACCTACGGAACCTACGTGGGGTGACCGGAAGGCCATTTTGATGTAGGACAGGCCTCCGGGCTTGTCCCGAGAGGATCGGTTCTGGCTGCGATCTTCTTTTTGGACAGGCCTGGAGGCCTGTCCTACATCGATCACACCCCATCACCCACGTGGGGTGACCGGAAAGCCGGTTCGATGTAGGACAGGCCTCCGGGCCTGTCCCGAGAGGATCGGTTTTGGTTGCGATCTTCTTTTTGGACAGGCCTGGAGGCCTGTCCTACACCAATCACACCCTATCCCGCAGCATCTCCCTTGCCGCATTCCGACCGGCGGCGCCCATGACACCGCCTCCGGGGTGGGCCGCGGCCCCGCACAAATAGAAGCCCTTCACCGGCGTGCGGTAGTCGGCGTACCCGGCCAGCGGGCGGAGGCTGAACATGCTGCCGAGATTCATGCTGCCTTGCATGATATTCCCGCCGGTGATGCCCCAGAGCCGTTCCATTTCCGGCGGCGGAATCACTTGCCGGTGGAGCACCGAGCGTTTGAAGTTCGGGGCGTACTCGTTCAAGATGTCGAAGCAGCGGTCGGCGAACGGCTCGGCGGCCTCGGCCCACGTCGTCCCTTTCAAATGGTACGGGGCGTACTGCACGAACATGCTCAGGATGTGTTGTCCCGGCGGCGCGAGCGACGGGTCGAGCGCCGTCGCCATCGTGCATTCGAGCATCGGATTCGTCGCGGGTCGGCCGTACTTGGCGTCGTCGTAAGCCCGTTCGATGTACTCCATTGAAGGGCAGATGTGTATGGTCCCGTGGTGCTGCGGGCCGATGCCGGTGCCCGGCAGGCATCTGAATTGCGGCGGCTCGCTGAGGGCGACGTTGATCTTCACCGTCGCCGAGGAATAGTCGATCCGCTTCACGGATTCGACGAACTCAGCCGGCAGATCCTTCGGATCGACGAGCTTCAAGAAGGTCACGTTCGCATCGGCGCAGGAGGCGACCCGCGGGGCGTGGAACTCGGTGCCGTCGAGCAACGCCACGCCGGTGACAATGCCTTGTCGCACCAAAATCCTGCCGACCGGGGAGTTCGTGCGGATCGTCGCGCCGTAGCTCCTCGCCGCATCGGCGATGCTCTGCGAGAGTCTGCCCATCCCGCCTTTCACATAACCCCAGACGCCGCGGACGCCGTTGCATTCGCCCATGACGTGGTGGAACAGGACGTAGGCCGTGCCGGGCATGCTCGGCGACGCGAACGCGCCGATCACCGCGTCGGTGGCGATGGTCGCCTTCAGTTGATCCGACTCGAACCAGCGGTCCAGAATCGGCGTCGCGGCACCCGTCAGGATTTCGATGGCGTTGGCGCCGAGTTCCCGGCCGAGCTTGCGGAAGTTCCAGCCGAGCTTGCCGAGCCGCCAGAGGTCGCCGAGGCCGCCCCACGGATTCGGCGGGGTTCGGTCGAGCATCGGCTCCAAGAAGTCGGCGATCCGCGTCAGCATCGCTTCGTACACCGGGTAGTTCTCGGCGTCTTTCACGCTGAACTTGGCGATCTCGCCTTGCGTCATCGCCGCGTCGGGGCCCATCATCAAGTAGCGGCCATCGGGGAACGGGCTGAAACTCGACGGACTCCTCGGCAGCATCTCGAAGCCGTGCTTGGCGAGTTCCAAATCGCGGATGATTTCGGGTCGAAGCAGGCTGTTGACATAGGCCGCCGTGGAGACGCGGAACCCGGGCCAAGTCTCCTCGGTGATGCAGCAGCCGCCGAGAATATCGCGGCGCTCGAGGACCAGCACCTTCCGCCCGGCCTTGGCGAGATAGGCCGCCGTGACGAGCCCGTTGTGCCCCGCCCCGACAATGATCGCATCGTACTTTTCCGGCATGGTCGACCCGGTTTGGAATTGGGTTGAGTTTGGGGCGGGCGACTCGACGCCGCTCTAGAATGATTTTAGAAACCGGTGCGATCCGCGCCCGAAGGAATACCCATGATCAGTTGGCTGACCGCCCGTTGCCCGCTGGATCTGGAAGACAAGGTTTGGGTCGAACACCGATTCTCGCCGCGCTGATGGCCATCGGCCCCGATGTTTCGAAGCGTGTCCGGGCGCACTTGGCGAACCGCGATCCGGAGGCTCTGCGAAACGCGATGTGGGCGCTCCGTCGGCATTGAACAGATCGGCCGATTCAGCGCCGCCCCAGCCGCAGGCCCAGGAAGGCCAGCGCGGTGCCGAGCATCATGGCGACGTGGGTATCGCGGATCGGCTCGACGGTGCGGATGCCGAGTTGGTGCCCGAAGATGGTGATGCCGGCGCCGAGCAGAGCGAGCGCGGCCGAGCGTTGACCCCGGTAGAACAGCGACGTCAGCAGGAGCAAACCGCCCCAGCCGACGTTGGCGGTGTCGCACCAACTCGTCCACGACTCCGGCAAGATTTCGACGCGGAGCGGGGTCGTTTCGGCGAGGGCTTCGCGACGGGGGCCGAAGCGGATCAGGTCATTTTGCAGAACCCAACCGAAACAGGCCGCGAGGAGCAGGGCCGCGAGGACGACGCGCACCCACGTGCCGACGATCCAATCGATGGCGGTGCCGAGGCTGTCGCGCGGCGCCGCCGCACCGTGCGTCACCTGCGACTTCTCCGCCAAAAGGGCACGCAAATTCGGGGCGTTGAGCGACGTCGCCGCGTTCAACGGCGAGGCCACCGAGCTGCGGATGGCGCTCGCGTTGTCGACCATCGCCTCGGCCGTTTGGGCCGCGCGTTCCCGGGCGAGCCGCTTGGGGACCCCGGCGGCCGTGAGGCGTTCGCACTCCGTTTGTTCCAGCACGTCGCGTTCGCGGGCTTTTTTTCGGATCGCCTCGATGTGGTTCAACACCGCCACGAGCGGTTCGCGCCACGCGGCGTATTTTTCCCGAACGCCGGCGGAACCGCCCCGCAGCAGTTGGGCGCGCGTCGCGAGTTTCGCCTCGTAGCCGAACACGGCCTCGAAATATTCTTCCCACTGCCGACCGGAGTACTTCGCGAAGAAGCCGCGGATTTCCTCGGCGGCGACGCCGTGGTGGAGCAGTCGGCGGTGGAGTTGATCGCTGGCTTTCAACGTCGTGAAGCGCTCGGCGTCGAGTTTGCGATCGAGCCCGTACCAGAGGGCGACGGCGGCGGCGAGGCCGAGCAGGCCGAACCCGACCCAAACGCCGAGGAGTTGGGACATCCAGAGGAAGGCGGCGAAAAGCCCTGCGGCTCCGAGGGCGACGACCCAGTCTCCGCCGGACGACCCCCGGACGAAGTGGCGGACCCGCCGGGCGAGATCGGTGTTGCGCGTCCACCCGTCGAGCGCAAAATATGCGAAACCCGCTTGGATCACCAACCCGGCGCAGCCGAAGGCCCACGTAGTGTGGCCGAAGAACGCGAGCAGCACGGAAGTCAGGGCGCAGCCGGAGACGAACCCGCCGACGACGCGATGACGGGTGATGGCGGCGGGCACCGTGCGGAAACGCGCGGCCAAGGTTTCGACTTCGGCGATCTGATCTTCGCGCGGGATGAACCGCCCGGCCGACTTCACGCCGAGCCAGTTTTCGAGGGTGCGGACGACCTCGCCCATGGCGGGGTAGCGGTCGCCGGGGAGCTTGGCCATCATCTTTTGGATGACGGCCGAGAGTTCCTTCGGCAGTCGCGGCACGAGTTCTTCCGGGGGCACCAGCGGCTCGTAGGCGTGCTTCTTCATCAACCCGACGGCGCTCTTCGCCGCGAACGGTTGCTGCCCCGTGACCAGCGCGTACAGCGTGCAGCCGAGGGAGTAGATGTCGGCGCGGTGATCGACGGCCGAGGCGTCGCGGCACTGCTCGGGGGCCATGTAGGCGGGGGTGCCGAGCGCCATGCGGACGCCGGTCATGTCCTGCGGGAGGGTGTGCAGACCGCTGTCGCTGCTCGACCCTTCGAACAGGCGGTCTTGATACTTTGACATGTCGGGCGTCTTGACGAGGCCGAGGTCGGCGACTTTCACGATGCCGTGCTCGTCGAGCAGTAGGTTGTCCGGCTTGATGTCGCGGTGGATGATGCCGCGGTCGTGGGCGTGCTTCAATCCCCGCGCGGCCTGCAAAATGTATCCGACGGCGACGTCCGGTTCGAGCCGGCCCCGGTCTTTGACGACTTCGAGCAGCGACTGCCCCGGTACGTATTCCATGCTGAAGTAGCGGGTGTCTTCGATTTCGCCGATGTCGTAAATCTGCACCACATTCGGGTGGCTGAGCAGCGCCGCGGCGTACGCTTCGCGGATGAACCGCGCGACGAAGACGGGGTCGCCGATCCACGCCCGGCTCATGACTTTGAGCGCGACGTAACGATCGAGCGAGAGTTGGCGGGCCAAGTAGACCGAGCCCATGCCGCCGTGGCCGATCACCCCTTCGATGCGGAATCCGGGGATCGACTTGGGGACTTCCGGGGCATCGATCCGGTACGCCGATTCGTCGGTGCCGAGGCCGGAGACGCTATCGGACATCAACGGTCGCAGCGGCGGCGGGGTCGTCGCCCCGCGGGAGAGCGTTTCGGCGGCTTGGCTTTGTTGCCGCAGGGCCGCGAGGGCCGTCGGGAGTGTGAGTTCTTGGAACAACTGCCGGGCTTGCGGTTGGGTTTGGATTCCGGAGCGAACTTCGCGGAAGGCGAGTTCCGCGATTTCGATGTTGAACGTGTGCAAGCAGCGCGGGCAGCGCGCGCGGCTCGGGTTGGCGATCGACGCCGAGACCGGTTGCTGGCACTGCGGGCAGGCGTTGGCCACGACGAAGCCCCGACCGAATGAACTCGCGGCAAGCGTAGTGCACGTTCTCGCGGGGGGTGCCTAGTGGAGGAAAATGGTTCCAGCACCATGCCACACACCCTCCCGTGGAACCATTGCAAAAAGCTGGAATCATTTTGCGAACGGGCCTAAAGCCAATCGCAGAATGAGGTAATGATTCCAGCGACCCCGTGAGTTGCCGCGCGGGTCACTCGATCAAAACATGGGCCGGGCCTGAATCCCGACGGCTCGCCGTACGAGGCGCAGAGTCACTTGCGCGACTTCGCGGGCGCGCTTGGCCCCGGCCGTCAGGACTTCCTCGACTTGGCCGGGGTCGTTCACCAGTTGCTTGCGGCGTTCGCGCGCGGTCGCAAAATGCCCGTCGATCTTCGCGAGCAACATCTTTTTGGCGTCGCCGTAACCGAATGGGCGCTGGTTCCGTCGGTCGGCGTCGAGGGCCGGTTGGCGGTACAGATCCGCCAGTCTCTCCAGTTCCGCGGGCGTCGCGAAAAGTTTGTACAGCGCGAACACGTTGCAGGTATCCGGGTTTTTGGGCGCATCCACGGGCGTCGAATCGGTGACCACGGCCATCACCGTCTTCTCCAAGGCCTTCCCTTCGGCGAAGATCTCGATGGTGTTCCCGTACGACTTGCTCATCTTCTGCCCGTCGATCCCCGGCACGGAAGGCGTTTCCGCCAGGCGTTCGGCGGGCATCGGGAAGATCTCCCCGTAGGCTTGGTTGAAATACCCCGCGATGTCGCGCGTCATTTCCAAATGCTGAACTTGATCCCGCCCGACGGGGACGAGGTGCGACCGCACGATCAGAATGTCCGCCGCCATGAGCAGCGGATAGGTGAAGAGGCCGACGCTGGCCGCGATCCCCTTCGCCGTTTTGTCTTTGAACGAGTGGGCCCTTTCGAGAAAGCCCATTCCGGTGACGGTGGCGAGGAACCACGCGAGTTCGGTCACTTCGGGCACGTCGGATTGGCGGTAGAACGTGGACTTCGCCGGATCGAGGCCGAGGGCCAAGTAATCGAGCGCCACGTCGCGGACGTTCTCGGCGAGGATCTGCGCCGCGCTCCGGGCCGGTCGCTTTTCGCGCTTGGCTTCGTCCGCTTCCTTCGCCGTCGCATCGGGCAGGGTCGTTAGGGCATGGTAATCGGCGATGAAGTAAAACGCTTCGCCCTGATCTTGCAGGGCGATGTGCTGCTGGATCGCGCCGAAGTAATTCCCCAAATGGAGCTTGCCGGAGGGTTGCACCCCGCTGAGGATACGCGGCATCGGGTCGGCGGGCACGGGCGTTCTCCGGTGGGTGGGGCCAAGTCAATGCGGTCAACTTCCACTATTCGCCGGGGGCGGTGTAGACCTTGATCGACGACTTTTCGACGAATCCGCCGAAGAGCTTCAAGAGCGCGATCGTGTGCTCTTGGGCGAGATGATCGACGAGGCCGTCGAGATTCTTCCACTTCTCGACGAGCACGAAGGTATCGGTCGCCTCGGTATCGCGGTTGATCTCGTAGGCGATGCAGCCCTTCTCTTTCTTGGTGCCCTTCTGGGCAACCAAGAACGCGTCTTCGAATTCCTTTTCCTTCCCGGCCTTCACTTGGATCGTCACGAGCATCGTGAAAGGTTTGTCCGGGTGCTTCAGTTTTTCCTTCATCTGCTTGACGACCGGGTGATCTTCGGCGCGGAGGGTCGGTGCGGCGATCAAAGCCAGCGCGGCGACGAGGACGAGCGAGCGGGCGACCATGGTGTACTCCTAAAGTTGGAACCGGGACGGTACTGTTCTATTTCACCGGGCCGAATGCGGCGATTGTCCGAAGGCGAGCCGGCCGGCGTCAGCTGCCGGATTCTTTCCGCGATCGGGAATCCGGCGGCTCACGCCGGCCGGCTCGCCTTCGGCCACTTCGGCTTTCCCGGCTTGCCCAAAGTTGCTACAAGGCGGCGGTTCGCCGAACGCCCGTTCCCTTCGGGAAGGAATCCCGTGTACAAGCTCCTCCTCTGTTTGCGGTACTTGCGCACGCGCTACCTCGCGTTCGTTTGCATCGTTTCCGTCATGCTCGGCGTCGCCACGCTCATCGTGGTCAACAGCGTCATGAGCGGCTTCAGCTACAAACTGAAGGACCGCCTCCACGGCATCCTGTCGGACGTCCGCCTCGAGACCGACCGGCCCGATGGCTTCGACGATCCGCCCGAAGAGTTGGAGCGCAAGATCCTGAGCAGCCCCGTCGGGAGCCACGTCGAAGCGATGGCGCCGAACGTCGAGACGCTGGCCATCGTGCAGTATTCCGTCCGCGACGCTTACCGTCGGAAGATCCCGATCACCAAGCAAGTCCGGCTCGTGGGCATCGACCCGGCCAAGCAAGCGAAGGTGGGCGGTTTTTCCGAATATCTCGTCCGGCAGAAAAACGATCCGAATCCGAACTTCGACCTGACCGACGATGCCAAGCGGCGCTTCGAACAGAATCTCTCGCTGGACCGCGACGGCGCCTTCCAGTGGCCGCAGATTCCGCAAGTGCCCGCGCCGGGCGACAAGCTCGGTGGATTCTTAGAGAATCCGGTCCTCCGCCCGAAAGCGGGGGAAGTGCCGAACGAAGCCTTGCCCCCGCCGGTGCTCGCGCCGGATGCGCCGCCGCGTTTGCCGGGGGCAATCCTCGGCTATTCGATGGCACACTACCCGTTCACCGATCCGGAGACGAAAGAAAAAATCGACCGGCCGATGCTGTGGCCCGGTGACGAAATCTTTATCATGACCATTGGGGCCAACGGCACGAAGCCGGTCTCGGCGACGTTCGTCATTTCGGACTTCTTCAAATCGGAGATGAGCGAGTACGACAGCACCTTCGTGTACGTGCCGGTCGAAGACCTCCAGCGCATCCGCGGGATGGACAACCGCGTCAACGCCGTGCAGATCCGGCTGAAGCCCGGCAGCCGCGGCGACGATCGCTTCGTCCACCAAACCTTCGTGCCGGAGATGCAGAAAATCGCGCCGCAACCGGAGGGCTTGGCGCAGTCGTGGCAGCAGCAGCAGGGCGTGCTCCTGGAAGCCATCGACATCGAGCGGGCGATCCTGAACGTGCTGCTGTTCCTCATCATCGGCGTGGCCGGGTTCGGCGTGCTCGCCATTTTCAGCATGATCGTCTCGGAGAAGTACCGCGACATCGGCGTGATGAAATCGCTCGGCGCCTCAAGCACCGGAATCCTGGGCATCTTCATGGGCTACGGGATGTTGCTCGGGGTCGTCGGCTGCGTCCTCGGCACCGTCGTCGGGCTGCTCTTCACGAAGTACATCAACGAGATCGAAGCCGGGTTGTCGAGCGTCACGGGGCAACCGATTTTCGACCGCAAGGTCTATTACTTCGACCAGATCCCGACGAACGTCGAAGCGTCCAGCGTGGTGCTCGTGAACCTCGGGGCGCTGGCGATCTGCGTGCTGTCGAGCATCCTCCCGGCCTTCCGCGCCGCGCGCTTGCACCCGGTGCGGGCGCTGCGATTCGAATAATTGTCGGTTTTGAAGACCACACCAAGGACACCCCATGCTCGTCGTCGAAAACCTCCAGAAGAGCTACCGCCGGCACGCCGAGCGGGTGCAGGTGTTGCACGGGTTGAACCTCACCGTCGAGGCGGGGGAGTTCCTCAGCATCGTCGGGGCGTCGGGCTCCGGGAAGAGCACGCTGCTGCATTTGATGGGCGCCCTGGACGCCCCGGACGCCGGGCGGATTCTGCTCGACGGCAGCCGCATCGACGACCTCACGGGGCGGGCGCGGGATCGACTGCGCAACCGCACCTTCGGCTACGTCTTCCAGTTCTACCACCTGCTGCCCGAACTCCACGCGCTCGACAACGTGCTGATGCCGGCGTACATCGAAGCGTCGATCTTCGGCTGGTGGGGCAGCCGCAAAGAGTGGCGGATGCGCGCGATGGCGATGCTCGACCGCGTGGGCTTGGGCCACCGCTGGAAACACAAGCCGCGCGAGATGTCGGGCGGGGAAATGCAGCGTGCCGCCGTGGCCCGGGCGCTGCTGATGAAGCCGCGGATGCTGCTGGCCGACGAGCCGACCGGCAACCTCGACGCCGCGACGGGCGAGTCGATCGTAAATTTGTTAAAGGAACTAAACCTGCAAGAAAAGCTGACCGTGGTGATGGTCACGCACAATATGGAATTGGCCCGCGGCACGGATCGCATCGTCCGCATGTCCGGCGGCCGCGTCGTGGTCGAAGACACGCCCGCCATCCTGCACCACCGCCTACTCAGCGCCGTGGGGTAGCCACCACATCGCAGGTCACAGGCAACCAGCTGGCAGACTTTCTGGCTGATTGCTGTATCCTGAGAGCTGTCATTTTCAAAAAGTTGAGAATAGAAACGGCTATCAGCTATCAGCTATCAGCTATCAGCGATCAGCAAATGGCCAACCCTTCCGAGCTTCGCCGGTTCAGCGCTTCCGCAAGGCTTTGTCCGCGATGTCGGTGCGGTAGTGGGCGCCGGGGAATGCGATCGCTTTCACCGCCTCGTAGGCTTTGGCCTTCGCGTCCGCCAACGTCTCGCCGAGGGCCGTGACGCCGAGCACCCGGCCGCCGTCGGTGTCGATGCGGTTGTCCCGGCCGATCTTCGTCCCCGCGTGGAAGACCTTCACATCGGGCAGTTTCTTCACCGCGTCGAGCCCCGTGATCGGCTTGCCGCTCTCGGCTTTACCCGGGTAACCCGCCGCGCACATCACGACGCAGACCGCCGGGCGCGGGTCCCACACCACCGCGTCGTCGGGCAGTTCCCCGAGGCGCTCTTGCGCCACGGCCAGCAGCAGTTCCAGCAAGTCGGACTTCAACCGCATCAAAATGACCTGCGTCTCCGGGTCGCCGAAGCGGCCGTTGTACTCCAAGACTTTCGTCCCTTGTTTCGTCAGCATCAGACCGGCGAACAGCACCCCGGCGAACGGGTTCAACGAGCGTTTCATCGCGTGGACGATCGGCACGAAGACGCTCTCCTCCGCTTCGCGGATCAACTCCGGCGTGCCGATGGGGGCGGGGCAGTACGTCCCCATGCCGCCGGTGTTCGGCCCGGTGTCGCCGTCGAACGCGGCCTTGTGATCCTGCGTCGGCGGCAGTAGCAAGATCGCCCGACCCGCCACCAGAGCGAGCATCGAAACTTCTTCCCCTTCGAGCTTCTTCTCCACGACGATCTGCTTCCCGGCGGTACGGCCGAACTCCTCGTCGACCATAATCCGCTCGACCGCCCGCAGCCCTTCGGGGATGTCTTTGCAGACGATGACCCCCTTGCCCGCGGCCAATCCGTCGGCCTTCACGACGACGGGGTAATCGCGGCTGGCGACGTACGTGTGGGCCGAACTCGGGTGATCGAAGACGCGGAAGTCGGCCGTGGGCACATCGGCGTGCCGCATGAGGTTCTTCGAAAAGACCTTGCTCGATTCGATCTTCGCGGCTTCTTTGGTCGGGCCGAAGACCGTAATGCCGCGGTCGCGGAGGTAATCCGACAAGCCGAGCGCCAGCAAATCTTCGGGGCCGATGACGACGAGGCCGACACTCTCTTTGAGGCAGAAGCGGGCCAAGCGCTCGAAGTCCGTGCCGTCGAACGGCAGGTTCACGCTATCGGCGGCGGTGCCGGCGTTGCCGGGGCAGCAGTAGATGGTCCCCGCTTGCGGACTCTGGGCCAACTTCCAAACGAGGGCGTGTTCGCGCCCCCCTTTGCCGACGACGACGACGTTGATTTTCATCTTGTGATTCTATGGATCCCTCGCCGGGTTCCGCCGGTTCACGCCTTCAGAGCCAAGCCCATCCAGTACAAGATCGCCTTGATCTCGAACGGCTTCAGGGTCGGGCGCAGCGAGAGAAGCCTGGCGGCGATGCCGGCGAGGTGGGGGGTCGCCCAACTGGTGGCGGGTTCGCGGCTGAACGGGCCGAAATAGCCCCGGCTGTGCGCTTGAAACTCCACCTGATCGCGCAGGGCGTAGGCGAATTGGAGCGGGTCGTCGAACAAGGCTTTGTCAACGGAAATCAGCGGCGGGCCGAATGCGGCCGGGTAGCTCTTGGTCACGGGATGATCGTTGTGCGCCGCCGCGAAGACGAGCACATCGCGGTAATACGCTTCTTCGATGGCCCGCAGCAGTTGGTTGCGCTTCGGCAGCAGTTGCAGCTTGTGCTCCGGCACCCCGAGCGACAAATTGACGACCTTCACGTTCCACACGTCCATGGCGTAGCGCAGGCCGGCGATGACGGTTTCGACTTCGCACGAACCCTGCGGGCCGAAGACGTCGGCCGAAAAGAGCGTCGCCTTCGGGGCCATGCTGAGGATGATGTCGGCGACCGTCGTGCCGTGCGGCGACGACTGGTGTCCGTCGTACGGCAGCGGCGCCGGCGAGTTGGCCCGGAACACGGCCCCTTCGATGCGCTGTAGGACTTCCCCGCGCTGGGCGAAGCGATCTTCGAGTACGCTCCTCTCGATCCCGGAGTCGATGACCGCGACGCGGATCCCCTCGCCGGTGGCGCGCGGGTCGCGGAGCCAGCGCTTCGGGTCGAACCGGGCGAGGAGATCGTCGAACGTTTCGGGCGAATCGAACATGGGCACCGGCCGCTTCATCCGTGAGTGGAGTCGAGCAGCTTCCGCAAGCTCTCGATCAAAATCAGGCAGTGATCCACCGCCGGGGAACCGTGCCGCGTGGCCAAGGTGCGCACCGCTTCCAGCAAGCGCAACCCCGTTTCGCCATCGGTGATCGGGGCGTCGTCGCCGCCGAAACTTTGCTTCAATCGATCCAACACCGCTTGCGTTGGCGACTCGGGAACGCGGCCGGGTTCGAGCGTCGCCGTCACTTGTTCGCTCGCTTTGAGGGCCGCTTCGACCGCGTCGAACAGCAGCCGGTGCGTCTGCCGTTCGGTCAGCGCCCGCCGCAGCAGTTCCGCGCCGACATCGGCCGTGGCCGCGACCAACTTCTTGTCCGCATCGACGAACTCCGGCTTGTCGAAGAGTTCGAGAATCACGTGCAACCCGGGGCCGACCCGCAAGGGCGCCGCGAGGATCGTGGAGCGACCCTGCTCGAAGGGGAGCCACTCGATGCTGTCGTCCGGCGCCCCGATCCGGTTCATGATGCACGGCTCTTGCCGGCTGACGACGCTCGCCCCGAGCGTCCGGCTGAACGGCACCGCACCCACCGACAACGCGTTGCCATCGGGGCCGTAGGCGGCGGCGGTTTCCGGCGCACCCTGCGGAAGATGCCGGACCACGAGCGCCCCGGATTTGGCCCCGGTCGCGGTCAGCAGGAATCGGAACAAGGTGTGGACCGCGACGGGCAACGGCAGCGGATCGTGCAGCGCCGCCGAGCCTTGGACGAGCGGCAGCACCTTGGCCACGGCCTCGCGGAAGTCGGCGAGGCTGCGGTTGAGTTCGCGCTGCCGTTTCGCCGGGATGATTTTGGCGAGTTGCTTAGTGACGGCCGCGAGGAAGGTCGCCCGGTTCAGATCTTGGTTCTTGTCGAGATAGTCGCGCACGCCCATGCGGAGGGCATCGAGCGGGGTCGCCTGATTGGCGAACCCGGTGACCAGAATGGCGACGATCTCGGGTTGGAATTCGACGAGGTCTTCGAGGAGTTGCAACCCGTCCGACCCGGCCCCGAGGTTCCAATCGAGAATCGTCAGGTCGATCGGGACTTCGTTGACGATCCGCAGCGCCGCTTCGGCGTCCGCCGCGGCGTACACCGTCACCCCCGGCATGCCGGCCAACCATTCTTGGAAGGTCCGCCGTACGCCGTCTTCGTCGTCCACAATCAACACGGTCTCGGTCATGGCACTCCGTATTCCGGTAAACCCGCGAATCGCCGGCGTCGGTGGAATTGTATCAGACCGTGGTCAACCCGACGCGCAGGGTTTGTTTGTATACGGTCACAGTGGATCCAATTCATGCAGTTGATTCCGAGGGGGGTGTTGCCCCACTTAGAGGCTATCCGAAAAGTGGTCTATCCGTAACTCTCGATTTCTAGTCCTACAGTTGCAGTTGCTACACTAACCCCGCCAAGGAGTTGAGGCGGGGGCGAGCCATGTCAAGACGACCGGACCGGGGCGATGTCGAGCGCTGGGCGGACGAGGTCGAGGCGGTGGGCGAGCGGATCGGACCGCGCTTCGCGCGCAGCGAACCCCGGTCGAGGGCGCCGGGCTATATCCGGGGCCTGCTGAGCGACGCCGAGCGGAAGAACGGCTGGCAGATGGCCGAGTGGCTGGGGGAAGCCAGTCCCCATGCCGTGCAGCACCTGCTCGGCCGGGCCGACTGGGACGCCGACGCCCTCCGCGACGACTTGTTCGCGTACGCGGCCGAGACGCTCGGGTCGCCGGGCAGCGTGCCGATCGTCGACGGGACGGGCTTCGTGAAGAAGGGGACGAAGTCGTGCGGGGTGGCCCGGCAGTATTCGGGCACCGCGGGGCGGATCGAGAACTCGCAGATCGGCGTCTTCCTCGCCTACGCCGGTGCCAAGGGCCACGCCCTCGTCGATCGGGCACTTTATCTGCCGAAGGAGTGGACGGGCGATCGCAAGCGCTGCCGCGAGGCGGGGGTGCCGGAGGGGGTGGCGTTCGCGACCAAGATCGCGCTGGCCAAGGCGATGGTCGAGCGCGCGGTCGCGGCCGGCCTGCCGGCGGAGTGGGTGGCGGCCGACGCGGTCTACGG
>JAYSYN010000133.1:0-16408 GCA_043727575.1 Fimbriiglobus sp. | reverse complement strand
CATGAAAAACAAACCTTCCGGGACAAAGCACGACAATTACGAAGTTCTTAATTTGGTCGGATACGGCATGGCCAAGTTTGAGAAAGAGCTCATTCTAGAACTCGGATTCAAAACGAAGACGGCACTGTACGCGCATCTCATCGAGCGGCGACTGGCCAAGACCGTAGGAACGTTGAAAAACCGCCAAGATCTATTCAATCCGTTAGTGCGCGGTGGAAGAGTTGGTTGGCATCAGAACGGAGACCGATATTTGCACCGCAAGATATTGCTCGATTCTCTGTTCGGCGGCCTCGATGCGACCGAATACGCGGCGATGTTGAAAAACTATTTCCATGAATATTTTCCACTGGCGAATGAGAAGAAATCGCTATTGGCTCCAATCTTGGCGACAAAGTATCGGCAGATGCAAGAAACCGGTCGCGAAGCGGAATTGATTTTCATAAACAACCACCAAAGTCACGCGCCATTCTCGGGTGGGATACTCGAAGATGCGAGGTTGTTTGGCGACGGCTATGATTTCCAAATTAGTTTCGCAAGCAAGTATTATCTAGTGGAAGTGAAAGGTTTGAAAGCGGCTGAAGGATCGATTCGATTCACCGAAAAAGAACATGCCAAGGCCGGCGAGTACAAAGATGCGTATTGTCTGGCCGTGGTCAGCAACCTGATCAACATCCCACGTATTTCGCTGGTATTCGATCCAGTGGCATCGGTGTCATTGACGAAAAAGGAGCTCGCTGTACTGCAAACGATATATACCTCGGCATCTCAGCGCTGGTGAATGATCGTAACCGGTCTTACCCGCACCGGTCGTCGGCAACGCGGACGACGTGCCGGGGGTCGGGTTCCAAGCGGTCATCGAACCGAATTTTCAGCCTCCGGATTGCGTGCTCGACGTTTCGATCAACTGCGGTAGCCCGACGCTCCGGCACTTGATCGAGAAAGGTTCGGCGTCGTACATGATCCACGTCGAATGCGGTCGGACGCTGTACCGGAAGTCGTTCCCGTCGAACGAGCCGCGGTTCAAAATTTCCATCCCCGCCCGCGATCTCAACGGTGTCGTGGAGTTGACGAGCGTGATTGTGGCGACGCGCGCCATCAAACGGTACGAGGTGCCGGGGGTCAACGCGGCGTACGGCGATGCCGTGTTCGCCATAGAACCGGGGGACATTTTGGCTTGTGGCGACCCGCAGGATTTCGAACAGCGGTCACGCGATCCGCTGCGCCGGATCGGTTCCATCGTGGAAATCATCGCTTCGGAGAAGCCGGGCGTATTCGCCATGGAGGCAACATATAACGATCCCAAGATCAAGATCGTACTTTGCCAAACCGATCACGCCAACTACGCCGCCCTCGCGGGCAAACCGCATTTGCGCAGCCTTATCGCGACCGCACTGATGGTACCAGTACTGGTCGATGCCGTGTACAAACTCCGCGGGGAAGACAAAGGGGACTTCGCCGAGTACAAGTGGGCGGAAGTGATCGGCCGGCGGATCGAAGAACTCGGGCTTGAGGGCGCCGAACCTCTGCGTGTAGCCCAACAGCTTTACGGCATGCCCGTCAGCCGGGCCTTTCAATCGGCCCAAGCCTCAATGGAACCTTCGGCTTCGGAGGATCGCTGATGCCGCTCGATTTGTTCAAAGCGAACCACGTCCACCAACTCCGCCGGGCCGCGAAAGATAACTTGGCGCGGTACTCCGAGCGCAAGCCGTGGGCCCATCGCAAAGCAGGAGCGGGCGAGCCGCTGTTCCCGTCGAAATTGGAACCGGCTGTGCCGCTTGATTTCATGATGCCTGAATCCGATCGAGTCCATTACGACGTCGAGAATTCGATTCTCATGCATAAGGCGTTTCCAACCCTCACCCGCGTCGAAGCGGGCGACCCTCGCTTGTGGACGCGTCTCACCCACGTCGAAGGGTGGGCGTACATGCGGAAACGCTGGGATATCGGGCAGCACATGGCCGATCCGGACAAAGCCGTGCGCAATGCCCTCCAGCACTACTTCCTCGCCGGGTCCAGCCCGAGCCGGGCGCTCACCCGCAATGGGATGTCTCGGTTGTGGTGGTACGCGGCCCTCACGCACGATCCGAACCGCGACGATCCTTACGAGTTGACGCGGGTGTTGCTGTCGGCGCTCGACATCGCCCAGCAGCTTCTGGAACGGAACTTCGGCCGGGCCGAGCGGGTTCGGACCGGCTTTCTCGAATACCTCCGGGACCAATCCGACGCGCTCGGCGAAACCGGTCGGCAGAAACGGGAACACATCCGGTTTTTGACCAAGCAACTCAACTTGCGCGGGGGGTTGTCGCTGCTCGACACCTTAGACGGTCCGGGGATCGTGAAGTTTTTGACGGGTGTCAGTCAACGCTGGCGTTCCGATTCAACCGAGCGATGAGTACACGGGACACCCGTCGGCCCGGTAACTTTCGATACTGGGCCGACGGGTTGGAACTCGGAAACTCACTGCTTCGCCGGTCGCGGGTACGGCGGTCGCTTGACTTCCGCCTTCGGTTGCTTTTTCAGCCCTTCGAGCGCCAACTCGATGGCTTTTTCCAATTGTGGATCCTTGCCATTGATTATGTCCTTCGGCCACATTTCGACGTCGAAGTCCGGTGGGACGCCTTCGTTCTCGATGATGAACCCGTCTTCGGGCGTCCAGATTGCGAAGCTCGGCGCGGTGACGTTGCCGCCGTCCATCAGCGTCGGGTAGCCGCTGACGCCGACGAGGCCGCCCCAAGTCCGCTTGCCGACGACCGGGCCGACTTTGAACTTCTTGAACATGTACGGCAGCATGTCTCCGCCCGACCCGGCCCCTTCGTCGGCGATCATCACCTTCGGCCCGTGGATCGCGGCGCTCGGGCTACGCCATTCGGCTCCGTAACGCGGCGCCCAGTAGCTGGCAAACGGCCGCGTCAGCGCTTCGATGTAATAGTCGGCGATCTGTCCGCCGCTGTTGAAGCGCTCGTCGATGATCAGCGCGTCTTTATCGACCTGCGGGTAGAAGTAGCGTTTGAAGTAGGCCACGCCCTGCGCCGCGGTGTCCGGCACGTACACGTAACCGACTTTGCCGGCGGTCGCTTTCTCGACCTTGCGGAGGTTCCCTTCGACCCACTCGCGGTTGCGGAGATTGAGTTCGTTGGCGAGCGGTTCGACCGTGACCGTCCGGCTCCCTTTGCCGTCCGGGGTCGGCCCGACGGTGAGTTCGATGCTCTTGCCGGCGCTGTTCTCGAACAGGCTGAACACTTCGGTCGGCACCCGGAGGTCGATGCCGCGGACGGCGAGGAGATACTCGCCCTCTTTGACGTCGACACCCGGCGCCGTCAGCGGCGAACGCAGATCGGACGTGAAGTTCAAGCCGCTATAGATCTTCTTGAAGCGGTAGCGGCCACCCGCGATTTCGTAGTCGGTCCCGAGCAACCCACCGTTCACGGTTTTCTTCTCGGAGGTGCGTTCGCCGGCGGTGTAGCGGCTGTGTCCGACGGCCAATTCGCTGAGCATCCAACCGATGACGCGGTACAAGTCGCCGCCGTGGTTCACGTGTTCGAGGAACGGCTCGTACTTCTTCTTCACCGCGTTCCAATCGGCCCCGTGCATGTTAGGGTCGTAGAAGAAGTCGCGGTTGATGCGCCAGGCTTCGTGCAGAATTTGTTTCCACTCGGCGCGCGGATCGACGCGGACTTCGATGGCGTCGAGATTCAACTTGCCGCCGCCACTCGGGGCCGCGGCAGGGGCACCGCCTCCCGAACGGCCGCTTACTGTCGTCGGCAAAGCCGGTGTTCCACCGCCGCCGGCGGTGCTGCCGATGAACCACTCGGCCGGACTATTCGGGGCACTGCCGGGAATCGAGTAGAGCATCTTCCGACCGTCCGGGGTCAATTCGTACGAGCCGATGCCCGACTGCACGACGGTCACTTTCTTGAGATCGACGTCGAAGCGCTGGAGCGTGGCACCACCGCCGGGGCCGCGAGCGCCGCCGGCGTCGGGCCGGGAGACCATGAACAACTGCCCGGCGGCGCCGGTTTGCAAACTGCCGTAGTTCCCGCTCGGCAGGGGCAGCGCGATGATGCGCTGGTCGATGTCTTTCGAATCGATGCGGAACTTCGGCTTGGCCGGCGGATCCTTCTTCTCGGGTTCGTCCCCATCTTTCACCGGCATCGGCTTCACGGGTCCCAGCGGCTGCGGGCCTTTCTCCTCATCGCTCTCTTTCAAAAACGGCGACGGCACGCCTTGCTGCAACACCGCCATGTAGATACTGAAGCGCGGCGGCCGGGCGTCCGAGGCCGATTGGCTGAAGCCGTGCTTGCTGAGGCCGGTGCTGTCGGACGAGACGAAGTACAAGTACTTGCCGTTGGCGTCGAAGGCCGGGTCGGTCGCTTCGCTTTGGCCATCGGTGATGGCGGACGATTTGTCCGATTCCAACGAGTAGACGTGGACGCGGGCGATGTGCGCCGCCGTCTCGGAGGTGTACGCGACCCATTTGCTATCGGGCGACCACGACGAGTATTTCACCCCGCGGCCGCGGCCGTATTCATCGGTGCCGATCTTGGTGATCTTGCCGGTTTCGACATCGATCCAAAACAGCGACGACGAATTGTCGGCGTACAAGATCTTCTTCGAATCGCGGGACCACGCCGCGCCGTAATAAAAACCGCCGCCGAGGAGCTTGATCGACTTCTTCTCGCCCTTGCCATCTTGCGGAGCGAGGACCAGTTTGTAGTCGCCTCCTTCATCCGAGAAATACGCGATGGTTTTGCCGTCCGGGGACCACGCCGGGTTGCGTTCGTGGGCTCCGGGGCTATTCGTGAGGTTGCGCGGATCGCCTTTTTCTGAGGGGATCGTGACGATGTCACCGCGGAACTCGATGGCGGCGCGGGCACCGCTCGGGGAAATTGCGGCGTCGCGGACGTACTTTGCCCCTTTGGCGAACCGGGCCCGCGCTTCGGGCGCATCCGTACTGATGGCGATCTTCAACCGCGTCGCCGTTTGGCCGATCTTCATTGTGTGCAAGTACCCGGCCTGTTCGAAGATGAGCGTCTGTTTGCCGTCGTGGTTGATGTCGACGACGGGGAATTCTTTGAACTCGGTGACGGGTGCGACTTTGTCGAGCGCGATACTCTCGGCCGGTTTCACGGAGTGGATGTTGTACTCGCCGGCGCGGTCAGACCGGAAGTACAGCGAGTCGCCGACCCAGTTCGGGTCGAGGTCGTTGCAACGGCCCTTCGGCTGCGGGACTTCGACGACATCGTGCGTCTTCACATCGTAGATCCAAATCCGGCTATTCGAGCCGCCGCGGTAGTGCTTCCATTCCTTCGTCACGTCCCGCACCGGGCAATACGCGATGAATTTGCCGTCCGGGGAGTAGCAGGCTTCGAACCCCCATGGGATCGGCAATTGCTCCGGCATCCCGCCCGTCAGAGGCACCGTGAACAATTGCGAATGTCGGCTGCTGTAGACGTTGCGGTTGGACGAAAAGAGTACCGACTTGCCGTCCGGCGTGAAGCCGCGGACGATGTCGGCCGAGGGGTGCGAGGTCAGCCGGGTCGCCGCGCCACCGGCGACGGGAATGGTGAAGACGTCGGTGTTGCCGTCGTACTGGGCGCTGAATGCGATCAACGTGCCGTCGGGGCTGAACACCGGGTTCGATTCGACGCCGAGATCCGTGGTCAGACGCTTGGGATTTTTGCCGTCGAGATCGGCGAGCCAGAGGTCTTCGCCGTAAACGAAAGCGATTTGTTTGGCGCCGATCGCGGGCATTGCGAGCAAGCGCGTGTCGTCGCCGGCACGGGCGGACGGACCGGCGGCGAGAACGCCGGCCAGCAACAGGTACGAAAGTTTTCTCATCGGAAGCAGCACTCCATGAGGAAAAAAGGAACCGGAGAGGCGGAGGTGATGATAGGCGGGAATCGCGCGGGGTCGAATTCCACGGGCTCGACCCCGCGTGACAATTGTGTTGGCAGATGAACCCGCGTTGATTTTTCGGCGCTCGGCCGCGACAATGCTACTCTTGCCCCATCCACCGCCGCGCGCGGAGTTGCCTGCGCTCCGGGATCCCCGAAATGTCGACCCTCAACCCCGCACTCGACAGCGCCGTCCACAACTTGCAACAAGATGCGCAAGACGGCGCCGCTTGGGTGAAACTGGTCAAACGCTACCAAGGCCGCATCACGGCGTGGTGCTTGAAACAGGGGTTGCAACTCGCCGACGCCGAGAACGTCTCGCAGGAAGTGCTCTACCGGCTGACCCGAAAAATCCACATGTACGACCCGAAAAAAGGGCCGTTCCCGACGTGGCTGCGCCGCGTCACGATCCACGTCTGCTCGACCTACCGGCGCAAGCAGGCCAAGGCCCCGACGGGCAGCGGCGACACCGCCCACATGATGCGCCTGCAAGAAGTCCAAGACGACACGACCGGATTTTGGGAAGGGATCGACGACGCCGGGGACCGCGAGATGCTGCAATCCGCACTCGTGCTGGCCCAGGCCAAAGTGTCGAAGGAAGCGTGGACGATCTTCCGCATGGCGGCCCTCGAAAAAATGCCCGGGCCGAACATCGCGGGGCAACTCGGCATCAGCGCCCAGAGCGTGTACAGCACCCGTCACCGCGTCTTGGTCGTCGTCAAAGAGGTGTTGGAACAGCTGCGGAAGGAGTGACAGGTCCCGTGTCCGAACCCAAATCGCCCGATGGACCGTTCGAGTCGTTTCTGGAATCGGACGCCCCGGACGCGGCCCCGAAGCCACCGGCCGAAAGCATCGCCGATTTCGTCGGGCAAATCAAAGAGACCGCCGACAAGCTTTTGAAAGACGGCGCCTCGCGCGGGGATGCGAAACTCCTCGCGTCGGCGTTCAAGGAACTCCGGCATTGCTTCCGCGTCTTCGCCCAATATCGGGGCATCCGTAAGGCGACTGTCTTCGGCTCCGCGCGGACGAGGCTCGATCACCCGGCCCACCGCGCCGCCGTCGAGTTCAGCCGGCAAATCGCGGCGGAAGGATGGATGGTCATAACCGGGGCCGCCAGCGGAATCATGGAAGCGGGCCATCTCGGCGCCGGCCGCGAGAAAAGCTTCGGCTTGAACATCCTGTTGCCGTTCGAGCAATCGGCCAACGCCGTGCTCTCGGGTGATTCGAAGCTCATGAATTTGCGCTACTTCTTCACGCGCAAACTCGTCTTCATCAAAGAGTCGGACGCGGTCGTGCTCTTTCCCGGCGGCTTCGGCACGCACGACGAAGCCTTCGAGACGCTCACGCTCGTGCAAACCGGGAAGACGCACATCTTCCCCATCGTCCTCGTCGACGAACCGGGCGGCAATTATTGGAAGCGCTGGCAAGAGTTCGTGAAAGACGACCTCCTGGCACGCGGGTATATTTCGCCGGAAGACTTGCACCTGTACAAAGTGACCGATTCGGTCGAAGAGGCGGTCCGCGAGGTCACGCAATTTTACCGGGTGTACCACAGCATGCGCTACGTCCGCGGCCGGTTGGTATTGCGAATGAATGCGCCGTTGAGCCCGCAAAAGCTGGAAGCGATCCGCGCCCGATTCGCCGACATTTTGGTATCCGGGACTTACGAGCCATCCGGGGCGCTCCCCGCCGAAGCGAACGAGCCGGCCCTCGCCGCGTTACCCCGATTGATTTTTCACTTCAACAAGCAAGACGCGGGTCGCCTGCGGCAATTGATCGATGCGATCAATTGCGATGGCGATTGAAAATGAGATGCTCGGAGTTCCCAGCTCAAGTCCTTGAACTGGGAACCCGAGACCGAACCGTCCTTGGATCGTCCCTCGGTCCCTGGGACGGTCTCAGTTCCGGTCCTGGAACTGTGCTACCGCGGTTTCAATCCCGCGGCCAATGTGCGTTTCAACCCCGGCCCGCGCGGCACGCTCGACTTCTTCACGACCGCCTTCGGCCCAAACTCCGGTTGCACCGCTTGCAATCGATCCCGGATCGCCTCCGTATATTCGGCCGACAATTCCACCCCGAGGAAGCGCCGGCGCAAGCGCTTGGCGACGGCCAGCGTCGTCCCGCTGCCCGCGAACGGATCGAGCACGATATCACCGGGATTGCTGGACACGGAAATGATCCGTTCGAGCACCGACTCCGGCATTTGGCACGGGTGAAATTGCGTGCGTTCCTTGAACGTCCCGCAGACGCGGTTCAAGTGCCACGTATCCGAATCCGCGCGGAAATGCTCGGGCGATTCCTGGGGCCGCAATACCCAGGTATCATCGGGCAACTTGCCCACCGGGTTGGCCCGCCGGTCGGCGTACATGGTCTGCCGGGCGGACGGCACCCGCACCGGATCGGGGTTGAAGGTGAATCGCTTCGCGTCCGCCGCGTAGTAAAAAATATGCGCGTGGCTGCGGCTGAACTTCTTCGTGCACGACACCCCGAAGGTGTAGTGCCAGACGATCCAATTGCGCATCGTGAAGCCGAGTCCGTCGAGGCGGACTTTCATCTCGGCGGCGTATTCATCGCCGATGGCGACGTAGAAACTCCCGGTCGGTTTCAAGACCCGTTTGACGGCGAGCAACCACTCGTCGGTCCATTTCAAGTAGTCGGTTTTATGCCGGCTATCCCGGTACACGTCGTACTCGTAGCCGATGTTGAACGGGGGATCGGCGAAGGCTAAGTCCACGCTCCCCGCCGGCAATCCGGCGAGTTTTTTCAAGCAGTCCCCGTTCAGGATGTCGTCCCAGACCATGGCGTCCTCGCGGTGTCAGTCCTGACTCTTCTGCGAGATTACATCCGCCCGGAAAATGCGCAAGCGCAGCTCCGGAATAATCCGCAGAATTCCTATAACCACCCCAATCTTATCCCCATGTCACGGATCGCGCCAGCGTAGATCGCATGATAATCCCAAAAAGAATTTGATCGCCAGCCCGATCCGGCGTTGCTTCTCGGAGCCTCCGTTTGGCACTTTGGGCAATTGAACTAGCACGCCGCGTCGGAAATGGCTAAGTTCCATCGCTGTGGCGAGATTCGATGGGTGTTCCGCGTCCGAACCTCGGGTGGGGCGAATGTTTCAGCAATTGTCCGCGGTTTGGAAGTTCCGCTATTTCTGGCTGTCGCTGGTCCGAATGGACTTGTACACGCGCTACCGGCGATCCTTCCTCGGGATCGGCTGGTCGCTACTGACCCCGCTGGCGATGACCGGGATCTTCTGCGTCGTCTTCAGCACGCTCAACGGCTCGAGTTGGAAGGATTACGCCCAGCAGACGCTGGCCGCCCTCGCCGCGTGGGAATTCCTGCGCAACACGCTCGTCTCCGGATGCAAATCGTTCATCCAAAACGAAGCGTACATCCGGCTCAGCCCGCTCCCATTCGGAATTTACCCCTTGCGCACCGTCATGGGGAACTCGATTCACTTCTTCATCACGCTCGGCGTGCTCGTGGCACTCGTCGCGTTTTTGGGAACGGTCTACATCCAACCGACGATTTGGTTGGTGGCGCCGGCCGTGTTAATGATAATGCTCTTCGGCTGGGGGATCGCGACGATCGCGGCGTTCGCCACGACGTACTTTCACGATGTGTCGCACCTGATCGAAGTTTCGGCGCAGGCCTTCTTTTTCTTGACGCCGATCATCTATCCGCCGTCGCTGCTCATCAACCAAAGCCTGGGTTGGCTCGTCGAGGTCAACCCGGTTTACGTCTTCATCGAACTGATCCGCGAGCCTTTGGTCGCGGGCAAAATGCCGGGGCTCGACCGCTACGCCTACGCCGGCGGCTTGACGGCGGCGAGTCTCGGGCTCGCCATGGGCACCATCGCGTGGCTGCAAAAACGGGTCGTGTTCCAACTCTGAGTCACCGGGCGTTGCGAGAGAATCGAAGCATGGCGCGGATCGAGTTGAATCACGTCAACGTCACGTTTTCCCTGCGGAAGACGACCCGGGTGACGCTGAAAGAATACCTATTGAAAGGGCTGTTCCTCACGTCGGTGAACCCGGTGGTGGCGATCCACGCCCTCAACGATCTCTCGTTCACCCTCGTCGAAGGCGAGCGGCTCGGCGTCATCGGCCACAACGGCGCCGGCAAATCGACGATGCTGAAAATGCTCGCCGGGGTCTACGCCCCGAACTCCGGGACGCGGATCGTCGAAGGGAGCATCTGCTCGCTATTCGACATCGCCGTCGGCTTTGAGGGCGAAGCCAACGGCTGGGACAACATCACCTTCCGCGGCTACCTCCAAGGCGAAACGCCACGGACGCTGAAGGCCAAGCGGCAAGAGATCGCCGACTTCAGCGAACTCGGCGACTTTTTGAACATCCCGGTGCGGTATTACTCAGCCGGGATGATGGTGCGACTGGCCTTCGCCATCGCCACCGCGACCGAACCGGAAGTTCTACTGGTCGACGAAGTCCTCAGCGTCGGCGACATGGCCTTCGTCGCCAAGGCCAAGGAACGGATGCGGCAAATGATGCGGAAGTCGAGCCTGATGGTACTTGTCAGCCACGACCTCGAATCGGTCCAAGAATTCTGCACGCGGGCGCTCTGGATGGAGCACGGCCGGGTGAAGCTCGACGGCAGCCCGAAAGACGTCGTCGCCGCATACCAGGCGAGCGTCGCCGCCGCCGCGGCTTAATCGGGGCCGGCATGCCGACGCGTCCTTTTTTTTCCGTGATCGTCGTCAACTTCAACGGGGCGAAGGTGCTCCCGGACTGCCTCGCGGCCCTCGCCGGCCAAACGTGGCCGGGGGATCGGTTCGAAATCATTTTGTTGGATAACGCGTCGGTCGACGATTCGCTCGACCTCGTGCGGACCCGGTTCCCGGGTGTCCGCATTCTGGCGGAATCGCGGAACAGCGGTTTCGCCGAGGGGAACAATATCGCCGTGCGCGCCGCGATCGGCGACGTGATCGTCCTGTTGAACAACGATACGATCCCCGATCCGTTCTGGCTCGAAGAGCTGGCACGAGCCATCGGGGAAAATCCGGGCTGCGTTGTCGGTAGCAAACTCGTGATGGCCGCGGAACCGGGGCGGATCAACAGCGCGGGACTCTATTTGTTGCGAGACGGGCGCGGGGCCGACCGATCTTTCGGCCGGCCGGACATCGGGCAGTACGAAGCGGGCGGGGAAATCTTCGGGGCGTGCGCCGCCGCCGTGGCAATCCCGAGGGTCTTGCTCCGCGACCCGCTGTTCGACCCCGATTATTTCTTGTACTGCGAGGATCTCGAAGAAGCGTGGGCCGGGCAACTCGCCGGGCGTCGGACGGTGCTCGCCCCGCGCGCCGTCGTCCGGCATGTGGTCGGCGCTTCGGCCGGGGATCGCTCGCCGCTATTTTGGTATTACGTCGAGCGGAATCGCACGCTCGTGGCCCTGAAACACGGCGATCCGTTTCTGATCGCCCACTCGATGGCCGGCCTGTTGACCCGCGCGGTGCGGGCGTTGGTGTTGGGCACACTCCGGCATCCGGCGCCGAAGTACCGCTGGCCGGCGGTGAAGGCGGTTTGGCAGGCGCTCGGGGATGCGGTACTGCGGGCACCCGAAATATTGACCGCGCGATTCACCGATCCGCCGCGCGGGGGGAAAGTTTGATGCGCGTGTTGATCAACGGCCTTTCGACGCTCAAAGCGAAAACGGGCGTCGGCCATCACATCGCCGATCTGTACGCGGCCCTAAGCCCGGCCGATCCGGCTTCGGAATTCACCCTGTATCCGGGGGAGATGCTCCGCGACTTGGCGGTGCGGAAGAAATCGAAAACTCAAGCGGGCCCGGTGAAGTCCGGCGGACTGCGTGCGGAACTCGTCGGCGCAGGAGTGGCCGCCGCGAAGCTCGGCATCCGGGCCCATTTCGCGGCGTACTCGCGGAGTTTCCCGTTCGATCTGTACCACGAACCGAATTTCGTCCCGCTGCCGACGGCGCTGCCGACCGTCGTCACGGTACACGATCTTTCGGTGTTGAAATTCCCGGAATGGCATCCGGCCGACCGCGTGCGCCACCACGAAGCCCATTTTTTGAGAGGTTTGAAGCGCGCGCAGCACGTCATCGTCGTTTCCGACGCCGTCCGGCGCGAGATGATCGCCGAATTGCATTTCCCGGTCGACCGCGTCTCGACCGTCCACAACGGCATCGGTCCGCAGTTCGCGCCGCCATCGTCGGAAGAAATTGAATTCGTGCGGCGTTCGCTCGGGTTGCCAGAAAAATTCTTCCTCTGCGTCGGCACCGTCGAACCGCGGAAAAACCTCGGGACGGTGATCCGGGCGTTCATCGATCTCCCGGCGCCGGTCCGCGCGGCGTGCCCGTTGGTCCTCGCCGGCCCGTGGGGTTGGCGGGCCGAAACGGATCGCGAATTGTTCGAAGGTCCCGGTCGCGCCGCCGGGGCGAGACACTTGGGTTATGTCCCCGCCGCACAACTGCCGGCGCTCTACGGCGCGGCCCGCGTTTTGTTGTACCCGTCGCATTACGAAGGATTCGGTTTGCCCGCCGTCGAAATGCTCGCCTGCGGGGGAGCGGTGCTCGCCTCGACCGCTGCGGCGTTGAAAGAGGTCATGGGGCCTATCGGACAGTTGCTCGAACCCCTCGACCTCCCGGCGTGGCGGGAGGCGATGCGGCTCGCCGCGACCGACGACGGCTACCTCGCCGAATTGAAACGGGGCGGTCTCGAACACGCCTCGCAGTTCAATTGGGCCCGGGCGGCGGGAGAGACGCTCGCGGTCTACCGCGCTTCGATGCGCGCATAAAAAATCCGGGCACCATTCCTGATGCCCGGACTACCAAGCGTACTGTCGGGTCCCGTCCATCCCTCCGGTAGCCTGATGGCTGAAACCGTTCCCCCCTCGGAACGGAGAAAGCACACCAGTCTTTAGGTCACGTCTGCGGGGCGTGCAAGGAACCCGGAAGAAAAACTAGCGGGCGGTAGCGGGTCGATGTCAAGAATTGCTGCGGAGTCGCAACGGCGTCCCCTGTTCCCAGTCTTTGGGGATCGGCCGAAGGATTTCCTCTTCGGTGTAACGCCAATGGGCCACGGCTTCTTCGCCGAGTTGCCACGAGAACGCCGCCGAGCGGCCGTTGATCCGCGTCGGGAAATCGACCCGGCCATTGTTCAAATCGACGAGGGCGACGCCGAGTTGATCGAGTTCGGTCAGGGCCATGCCGTAATTTTGCTCGGCTTTGGCGACTTCTTCGCGGAGGGAGTATCGCCGGTCGCGGGCCGCCCATTCGAGCTGCCGACGGTTGCGGTCGAGTTTTTCCTGCTCTTGGCCCAAGTCGAGCAGGGTCTTTTTGGAATCGACGATCTCGGCCACGATGGAGCGGACCAAGGGCAGCATCTGCCGCGCGGTGGAAAGATCGACCGAGCCGGCCTTCCGCTGGGCGGTGTCGCCCGAGCCGGAGGTGCGTTTTGGAGAACTGTTCACGTTTGGCTCCCCAGAGTGGAATTCGAGTAGGATCATCACTGACACACTGATTGTAGTACCTCCGCCAAGCGCTGCGCTTAAGCTCTGTAACGATCCGCAAAGTTTTTTACTAGAGGAGGGCGTCGCGGGGATCGGGGAATTGGCGTTTTCGCGCCCCGCGTGCTATGGTTATTCGCCCGCGAACAAATTCCCGCGGTGCGCCCGGACGGAAACGCCGATGTCGACCGCGCCGGTCATCACCGAGTCGCCGGAAATCGACCGATTTCTGAGCGGACTGATCGAGTCGAAAGTGCTCGATGGCGGTCGCGTGCGCAGCGCGTGGAACGCGTATCGCGCGGAATCGGACTCGGGCGACATCGCCGACTTGGCCGAGTTTTTGATCCGCCGCGGACTCATGACCGAATACCAAGCCGAGCAGGCCCTCGCCGGGGACGCCGCGAAATTATTGCTCGGGCCGTATTTGTTACTCGAACCGCTCGGCCCCGCCGGCTTCGGGTCGTGCTTCTTGGCAGTCCACCGCGGCGACCGCCGGCGTTTCGCGGTCAAAGTCTTGCCGATGCGCAGTCTGTGGAAGGTGCTCGGGGCCAAAACACAAGCGGCGCGATTCCAATCGCTACCGGCGCATCGGGCCATCGTGCCGCTGGCCGACGTCGATACGGCGAACGGGTCGCACTACCTCGCTTGGCCTTATGTCGAAGGGGAAACCCTCGCATCGATCCTCGCGAATTCGGGGCCGATGACCGTGCCGGGAGCTTGTCGTCTGTTCGCCGAGATCGCGGACGGTCTGGCGCTGGGCCACGGCGCCGGATTGTTTCACGGGCTGCTCAGACCCGGGACGATTCTGATCGGACACGACGGTCGCGGGGCCGTACTCGATTCGGGCCTCGGCACGATCGCCGCCGAAAATCTCGACGGCGAATCGATGCTCGACACCATTTCGACGGCGAACTCCGCGCTCGGCATGATGGATTACATCGCCCCGGAAACCATCGCCGATCCCTCGATGCGCACCGCCGCGACGGACGTGTACAACCTCGGCTGCGTCCTCTACGAAGCCCTCGCGGGATCCCCGCCCTTCGCGGTTGGGGACGTCGTCGACAAAATGATCGCGCATCAAACGGGCACGCACGTTCCGCTCCGCGCGTCGAACGCCGCCATCCCGATCGAGTTGGATGCGCTCCTCGCGGCACTGTTGCAGAAATCCCCGGCGGATCGACCCACCGCGCGGGAACTCAAGACCGAGTTGGACGCCATCGCCACCGGCCACATTCCGACCGCGCTCTCCACCGTTCCCATCGGTCGACTTCCGCACGGCGACGACCGGGTCGAACCGGACCGTCCGGCGGCGCCCTACAAAGCCTCGCAGATCTTCCGCAGTTCGGACGGTCTGATCGATTTCGACGTCCCCCCCGACCGCCACATCGCCGAAACCCCGGCTTCGCTCCGGCCCATCACCGCGGCCGCCCCGGCGCCCACTGCGGGTCACGCCAAGGCGGCCGATCTCGGTTCGTCGATCCCGGAATTGCTTCTGCCCGAGGGGGGCGTGGTCCGCACCCATTCGATTCCATCGTCGTTGCCCGCGCCGGTCGGCCCGAAATCCGCGCCGCCGTTGCCCGCTTCAAAAAAGAACTGGGTCCTTCCCCCGGCCCCGGTGAATTGGGCGACGGCGGCGCCGTTACAGTCGGGGCGAATCGAGCGGCCGCCGGTCGTGCTCCCTCGGGCGCCGCAATTCGGAACTCCGCTGGTGCGGGGGTTCAAAAAGCGTTTTCAGTTTTGGAAACCGGTTGCGGACACCGTTCAGTTGACGATCTTCGGTGCGCCGGAAATCGAGCCGGGGCAGCGGGTCAACTTCTTGGTGTACGCCCACGCCCCCGAAGCCTATTCGAACGTCGCGACATTGTGCCGGGCGTTACGGCCCGACGCGGAGTTGCTGGGCGCCGGTTTCTTGGACTCCCCCGTACCGCGCAGCGTCGAGATCGGCATCCACATGGCGTTCGCCTCCGCCGGAGTGGCGAAGTCGCTGGTGCAAATCACGTGGATCGGCCAGACGCAACCGAAAACCTTCGAAGTGTTCGTCCCATGGGAAAGTCCTTCCGGCTTGGCCTCCGGCGTCGTGACCGCGGGCATCGGGAAAACGATGATCGCCTCGATCCCGTTGCACTTCGTCATTCCGAATCGGCAGGGCTGACGCCATCGTCGACCGGCGCGACCGAGGTCTTCACCCGCGCCAATTGCGATCGCACGTAGACCAAATCGACCTCGGTCACCCCTTCGCGGCGCGGCAACCGCCGCTGGATGGCGTCGAGGAGTTCTTCCCACATGGCGCGGGTGGGGAAGGGTACTTTCTGCCAATTCTCCCGTCGCCGGAAGCGGACTTTGAACGCCCAACGGCCGGCGAATCGCTCGACGGCCACGAACCGCTTCGCCCCGCTTTCGGGGTCGAGGTCGTCCCATTGAATTTCCACCGACATGGTCGAACGCCCCCACCGGCCACCGGACCCCGCACTAGAATGAGCTTATCGTTCTCGAAGGATTCGACCGTCCGGGACCCGCCGATGCTCGCGTTGGAAAGCTACAAATCGGCCGTCACGGCTTTGGCGTTCTCCCCCAATTCGGGCCTGCTGCTCACGGGGTCTCAGAAAGAAGGCGTCCGCCTCTGGGACGAATCCGGCGAGAAGGTGGCGGAGTTCCCCCTCGGCTCGCCCGGGCCCTGCCACGCGGTGGCGTGGTCCCCCGCGGGCGACTCGTTCGCGTTCGCCGATGGCCGGCAATTCGTCACGGTGCGAACGGGCGAATCGGATTTCATCGCGACGGAACTGGCCCCGAAAGATTCGGAAGTCAGCGGCTTGGCTTACCTCTCCGACGATTTGCTGGCCGTCGGCACCGGGAGTCGCAATGTGCCCGCCCCCGGCAGCGTGCAGCTTTGGGACATCCCCCGCAAAATGATCCGCCCGCAGATCTTCCGAGAAGAGCATGGCGTGCGCTCGCTCATCGCCCATCCGTCCACGAAGTCGATCGCGTGGATCGGCGGCTCCGATCTGTCCGTGTGGCCGATCACCAAGC
>JAYSYN010000132.1:0-16429 GCA_043727575.1 Fimbriiglobus sp. | reverse complement strand
TGCAAATGCTCCAGAAAGAATTGAACCTCGCGGAATCCGACGACCTGCGCCTCGTGACGTTCACCGTCGATCCGGAGAACGACACGCTCGACGCCTTGAAGAAGTACGCGGGTGTTTACAAGGCCCACGAGACGCGCTGGCTCTTCCTGACGGGGAAGGAAAAGATCGTGCGGCCGCTGTTGCAGAAGGGTTTCAAGATCACGGCGAACAAACGGGAGAACCCGAAGCCCGGCGACGAATTCGACCACAGCACGAAGCTGTTCGTCGTCGACAAGAAGGGCCGGGTGCGCGGCACCTTCGACGGCATGCAAGGCGAACACGACACCGACGGCGAGCGCTACCGGGCCGGGTTGGTGCGACTGAAAGAATCGGTCGAGGCGCTGCGGAAGGAGTGACCGCTGCCTCAACGCCATTCCCCGCGGAACATCGTCCGGCGCTGGGCGGGCGCCGACTCGCTCAGCAATTCCGCATAGGGATCACCGGTCGAACCGCAACTGAGGACGACGAAATCGGCGCTCTTGCCGGCTTCCAAGGTGCCGCAAACGGCGTCGAACCCCAAGGCCTTCGCCCCGTTCGAGGTGGCCATTTTCAACAGGGTCTCGCCCGGAACATTAGGGTAGCGCCGGTGCAATTCCCGCAACTCCGCGAGCACGTCCAAATCCGGATTGCTGGCCGAACTATCGGTGCCGATGCAGACGTTAACCCCGCGCGCCAAGAACTCCCGGAACGGGTGCGGCGGGTGGCCGAACGCGGCGTGCGTCCGCGGGCAGAGGACCACCGACTGATCTGCTGACAACGGACTGTCACCGGGGAGGAAATTCCCGTGGATGAACAGGCTCCGCAACTCCGCATTTGTCCGCAGAAACTCGGCCGGTGCGCGGATCAAACCATCCGGCTTCCAGACCCCGAGAGCTTGCAGAAACGAGACGAACGGCCCGCTGCGGGAGCGCAGCAATTCCATTTCTTCCGCCGATTCCGCCAGATGGACCGCTTGGATCCCGGGCAGTTGCGTCGCGACTTCATAGCCGTGCCGGTGGACGGTATACGGCGCGTGCGGACTGCGGCCCCAGCGGCACGCCGGGGTGTTCGGCTGAGTCGCCATCCCCAGCATCGCGGCGTGCAACGACGTTTGAAAGCGTTCCGGCGTCGTGCCGATGAGTTCCCAGAAAACGACGGCGCGCAACGGAGACATCGCCAAGTGCGACCAACTCAAGCCGCCGGCCGCGATGTCGCCCACGAGCGTCACCCCGGCTTTCAAGCTCTCCGCGAGTCCGAGTTGAATATCGGCGTCGACCTGTTCCGGGGTCCGACTCCGACGAAAGGCGATGACGCGCATCAACCATGCGGGGAAGGGTTCGCCCGGCAACGGCACTGTCTGGCTCGCGGCGCCGGACAAGTCGAGGTGAGTGTGGGCATTCACCAGCCCGGGGATCACGATCGCTTCGCCGAAGTCTTTGTCGGCGCGCCGCGCACCGGCGGGATCGACCGATTCGATTTTGTCGCCGCGCACGGTGATGGTGCCGCGTTCGAGCGGCGGCCCGGCGACGGGGAGAATCCAGCGGGCGGTGAAGGTGCGCGATTCCACGGTTCAGAACTCGATTTCGTGGGGCCAGGCGCTCGGCACGGCGAAGATTTTGCCGTCGCCGATGCGGCCGGTGCGCGCGGCTTTGGCGATCTTCTCCGCGAGTTCGGCGTACTTCTCGGCTTCGACCCAAACCGTGATTTCGACCTTCGGCAAATAGGCGGCGCTGTACTCGCCCCCCTTGTACCGGTCGAGGTACCACTTCTGCCGGCCGAAGCCCTTGGCCTCGCGGACAAGTCCGGCATCGACGCCGAAATCGGCGCACGCCTGCAAGACCGCCGCGGCGCGGAACGGCTTGACGACGACCACGATCTGCTTCCGCGAATCGGCCATGGAACGATCCCCTGCGTTTCGAGCATCACCGCTGGAAGCGGGTGACGCGGGTCGCGCCTTCGAACAGTTCGAAGCGGTAGCCGTCGGCGAAGGCTTCGGCGAATTCCTCCTGGTGGCTGACGAGCAAGATGCACTTCAACTGCCCGCGCAGGTTCTGCAATTCTTGGATCATCACCTGCCGGCCGGTGCGGTCGAGCGAGCCGAAACCCTCGTCGATGATGACGCTGTCGATCGGCCGGTGCTGACGGCTGGCGTACTGGCCGATGGCGAGCGCGAGGCTGACGGCGACCCGGAACTTCTGGCTGCCGCTGAGGAACATGACCCCGATGGCCTCGCCGCCGGTCGCGCGGTTGAAGCAGTCGAGGTCGAGGGCTTTGTCGGCGCCGCCGTCGTCGGAACCGGCGAGCTTCAAGTAGAGTTGCCCGCCGCTGAGGCGGTCGAGCACGGCGTTGCCGTAGTCGACGATTTGCCGTTCGGCCTCGCGGACGAGGTGCCGCTGGAGGCGATCGCGGCCGAGCAATTCGGCCAGGAGCTTGTAGCGGTTGTGCTGGCCTTCGACTTCGAGGCACTGCTTGGCGAGGTCCGCGCGCGACTCGCGGTAGCCGTCGAATTTGAGCTTCTCTTTCTGCGCGTCTTGCAGTGCGCGATCGCAGCGGTCGAACTCGCGTTCGGCGTCCGCGACGAGCGCTTGCAGTTCGGCGAACGGCCGGCGGACCTCCGGGGGGAAGGCGGCGGCTTCGGCGGCGAGGCGCTCGGCCTCCGCCCGCAGGGCATCGAGGCCGTGGCGCGATTGTTCGAGCTGCTGGAACAGGCTCTCGGTCTTCTTGTCGATCAGTTCGTCGAGTTCGGATTTCCATTCCGAATAGTGCTGGAGACCGGCCTTTTCGGCGCGCTCGCGCCACGCGTCGGGGAGTTGCCGGAGCCATTTGTCGATGGTGTCGGCGCAGTGCTGGAGCGCCAGAGTTTCGGCGTGGAGTTTACCGGCGAGTTCGGTGAGACGCCGGGCTTCGTCGGCGGCGTCGGCGGCGAGTTTGTCGATCTCGGATTCGAGTTTGGCGAGCGCGATCTTCCCGCCCTTGATCTGATTCGTCAACACGGTGTCGCGGCTTTGGGCGCTCGCGTAATCTTGGCGCAGCGCCGCGATGTCGGCGTCCGGGAGGTTCGCCTTCAACCGGTCGCGCGTTTGAGTCGCGGCGTCGAGCCGCGTGCGGAGGTCGCTGATTTTCTTGAGGAAATCCTCGGCCGCGACCCCGGCGCGGCGGGCCGCATCGAGGCCCTTGGCGTCCGCGCGCAACCCGCTCAATTCGTCTCGTTCAGGGAAGGTTGTCATCGCCCAGTCGGCCGGGGGGTTCGCCGCGATCTTCCTCCGGTACGGGTCGGGCATCTCTGCGTAGCGCAAGTCGAGCGACTTCGTCAGACGTTCGGTTTCGCGTTGGGCTTGGGTCACGGTGCCTTCTAATGCTTTGTATTCTTCGCGTTTTTTCGACAACTCCGCGGTCAGTTCCGAATCGACTTTGGCCGCGTTCTCCTCGCGCAGTTTCAGCGATTTGGCGTCTGCCGTCGCCTTTTTCAATTCGCCGGCGGCGGTCGCGGCGGCTTCGGATCGCTTCTTTAATTCCTCGGCGAAGTGCCCCGGCGTCAGGGGTTGCCCGCAGGCGCTACAGCTCTTGGCCCCTTCGACGATTTTGAACTCGGCGAGTGCGCCCTTGGTCTGTTCGTGTCGGGCCTTGGCCACGGCGGCCGCGCCGTCGCCCTGGCCGCGGGCGAGCCGGGCCGCATCGAGTTCCCCCTTGGCCTTGGCGGCCTCGGCGCTCGCAGACTGACCGGCCGCCTTCAAGTCCACCATTTGTTTCCGCGCGTCGGCCTCGGCGATTTTCGCTTGCGCGAGTTCGTGCCGCTCGGTTTGGAGCCGCTCGAGGATCGGCAGAACGCGGTCGAGTGTGGTCAAGCGTTCGACCTCCGCGCGGGCCACTTTCAAATCGGCGTCCGGGTTCTTCGGCAACTGCGCGAGTTCCTCGGCGAATCGCTTCAGCTTGGTCTCTTCGTCTTCGACCAGCCGCACCGTTTGGAGGTTCCCCGTCAACGCGCGGATCCGCTTGTTCAGATCGGCGTAAGCCGCTTCGGCATCGTCGAGCATTTTCTTGTCGAGCACCCGCTGCTTCTTCCGACCTTCCAACGCCTCCTCGGCTTTCGCTCGGCGGACGATAGTCTCGTCTTTTTCCAGCGTCAATTTGCCGAGTTTCTTGGTCGCCTCCGCCGACTTCGCCCGCGTCGTGACCACGATCTCCACGGCCGGCAGCACTTGTTTCAGTTCCGTCAGGCGTTGGTGCGCCGTTTGAATCGCCGCGGCTTCCCCGAGGATCGCCCGGCTTTTCTTCAGCTTGGCTTCCGCGTCGACCGCGCGCTGTTCGGCTTCGCCCCAGCGCTTGGCCGTCTCGGCGCGCTCGCGTCCGGATCGCGTCGATTCTTGCGCGTCGGCCCGGGCGCGCTCGCTCTCGTCGATGCGGATCAGCGCCCCGGCGTAGTCGGTGTCGACCACTTCGGGGATGCCGCCGGCGCGGGCCGCGAGTTCGTCGCGGCGGCCCTTGAATTCGATCTTCCTCGCGTTGGCCTTCTCGTGCAGGCGCTGGTAGCGGCCGAGGTCGACTATCCCCGCGAGCACCTCCGCGCGACCGCTCGGTTTGGAGTCGAGCAGCTTCTCGGCTTTGCCCTGCAACAGCAGAACGCTCGACGTGAAAATGTCGTAGCTCAGGCCGATCTTCGCGGCGATCCACTTGTCGAAGTCGACTTTCTTGTTCGTGTCGGGGACCGCTTCCCAGTCGTCGCCGGTCAGCGTGAAGACCTGCTGCGTCCCGGAAGTCGAGCCGCTTTTGGTGCGCTTCAGCGTGCGCTTGATGCGGAACAATTGACCGTCGAGGTGGAAGTCGAACTCGACGGCGAGGGCGTTCGATTCTTTGTTGATGAGTTCGTCGGCGTTCTGACCGCCGCCGCGGTGCTGGCCGAAGAGGCAGTAGGTGACGGCGTCGAAGATCGACGACTTGCCCGAGCCGTTGGCGCCGGTGAGCATCCAGATCGGCGAGCCGGCGAAGGCGATCTCTTGAACGCCCCGGTACGAGAGGAAGCCGGCGAGCTGGACGCGGTGCGGAATCATAACGGCGGGACCTTTTCGATTGGCGGCATCTCGGCCCTCACACCAGCGCCAGGGCGATGGCTTCTTTCGCGGTGGCCACTAGTTTGACCTCCACCGCGGCCTTCAATTCGGCGCTCAGTTCGTTCAGCACATCGGCATTCGCCGCGGGGATCAGCACCGTCTTCCGCCCGGCCTTCGCCGCCGCCGCGATTTTGTGGGTCAGCCCGCCGACGGCGCCGACTTCGCCGTGGAGCGCCACCTCGCCGCTGAAGGCGAAGCCGGGTTTGATGGGACGGTTCGACAGCGCCGACACCATGCCGATCAGGAACGCCAGGCCCGCCGAGGGACCGTCTTTCGGCTCGGCGATCTTCACGAGGTGAACCGCGACCAGTTGCGTTTTCAACCGCTGCTCGGGGATGTTGAACTCGCGGAAGTTGGCGCGGATCAAGTTGTAAACGGCGCGCACGGAATCCTTGAGCGTGGCCCCGTGCAGGCCGGTGACTTCGACGCCGCTGGAGCCATTGAGTGCCGAGACTTGGATCAGAATCGTGTCGCCGCCGATCTCCCGTTCGCCCCGGTACGTGACGCCCAACCCCGTCACCGCGCCGACGACGGCCTCGGTGTTCAAGCGGTCGTTGTTCGGCGCCACCGCCTTCGCCAGCAGGTCCTGCGCGGTGTGCGACAGCACCGACGCGGGGGCGATCAGCCTCGGTTTGAATTCCCCCGGCGCGAGCACGCACAACTGCTGGTGGACGCGCTGCCGGAGTTCGCTGGCGAACGTGACGACCGCGAGCAATTCGGGTTCGGTCCATTTCCCGTCGGGGTGCAAGATCTTCAACAATCCGGAACTCAGACGCTCCACGGCGGTTTGATCGCGGCGGGTCAACCCCGCGTGCATCGGCACGGCGCGCACGGCGTCGACGAACGAATCGTCCCGCAGTTTCACGAGCACTTCGCCGAAGTAGTCGATGACGAACCCGACCCCCGTGGCGACGGATGCCGGGGTGATTTTGGGAACCTCCCAACCGGGGATGTAGCCGTGCATGCGATCGTGGAAGGCGCTGTCGATCAGGTGATCCGGCAACGGTTCGAGGAGGTGGTCGTACTTCGGGTGCGGCTGCGTCCCCTCGACGTCGATGTTCCCCGCGAAGACGAGGCCCGCATCCGACGCGAAGCCGATGGACCCGCGGCTGAATTGGCCGCTTTCCATGTAGTCCTTCAGCGTCGAGATCGTTTCGTCGCCGTCGCTGAAGGTGGTGTGGGCGATCTCGTCGAAGACGACCACTTTGCGCGTGCCGAGGATGCCGACCTGCTTCGTGGACAAGTTCACGAACAGGTTCGCCGGCGTCGTGCGGCCCCCGGAAATCGTGAAGACGCGCGGCGACAGGTTCCGCAGCAGGAACGTCTTCCCCGTCTGGCGCGGCCCGAGTTCGATGATGTTGATGTTCCGTTCGACCAACGGCACCATCCGCGCGAACAGCAACATCTTGGTGCGGAAGTCCGGGAAGGCGTTCGCGGCGTACCCGGCCGATTGCAGCATCAACCCGGCCCACTCCTCGGTGGTGAATTCGGCCCGCTTGGCCCGGTACGCGGCGAGGTCGGGCGGGCCGACTTGGAAGGGGATGAACGTCACCAATTCGTTCGGCGCATCGGCGTCGATTTCCGGGGCGTACTTCACCTTCGCGGTGCCCCACAGCCCGCCGAGGAGCAGGCCCGGGTTTTCTTCGGTGAGGCTCGCACCGACGCGGACTTTGATGTCGCCGAGCGCCGGCAGCCGGGCGATACGCTGCCCGCCGCGCAGGTCGATCCGCACTTCGACGAGGTCGATGAGCGTCACTTCGCCGCGCGAGAGGAGCTTGTCCTTCAGCAGTTCGCGCCGGTCCATGTCCGGCAGCAGTTCTGCAATTTTGGACTGGATGTTGGCGATGTCCGCCTTCCACGTCTCGGGTTTGACGTACTTCGCGATGAGGTACTCCGAGACGTATCTGGGCAACCGCGTGAATGCGGCACTCGAAGCCAGCGACTTCACGACGACCTTGTCGCCGAGGAGGGCGTGGGCCTTCTTGTCCAGTTCCGAGAGCGGGTGTTCGTCGAACAGGGCCACGGTTCAGCCTCCGAAAACGTCGTCGAGGTCGGGATTGTGTCGGATGTCGCTCGGCTTCGCCGGCGCCGCCGGGGGAGTCAGGAGTTCGCCGAACGGGGCCAGCAATTCTTCGGCGGCGCGGCGAATTCCGGCGCGCTTGGCCTCGGCCATCGCGGCGAACTCGGCGCCGAGCGCCGCGGCCTTCGCGGGGTCGGCCCGCTCGGTGAGCAGCAGGTAGCGCCGCCGAATGAGGTCGGGAGATACGGTGGCGGTGGGGTCGATTTCGAGGATCTGACGTGGCGACACGTTTCCAACGTGTCTGAAATGTTCTGACTGTGGTGAATGGCTCGTGGTCTCGAGCGAAGCCTTGTCGACAAGTTGGAAACTTGTCGCCACGTCAGAAACTCCCAGCGCCTTCGCCATCCGCCGCAAGGCATCGACTTCCCTCGCCCCGCGTCCGCCGGCGGCGTCGGCTATGGTCTCGGCCACCGCGTACAGCATCCGCCGTTCGCCGGCGGTTGTTACTCGCAGAATCTCCGCGAGGGTGTCGTCTTCGTCCGGGATGTTCCGCTCGGTTTGTTCCATCACGGGGTCGATGAAGCGCACGAGGGTCGAATCGTGCCCGAAGGAACCGGCGAGCAGTTCCCGCACTTCGGCGCGCTCCGATTTCGCGATTCGCCCATCGGCTTTGGCGACGACGAATGCGAACGCGCAGTACGCCCGCAATTTCGGCAGCAACGCGTGCTCGGCCGCGGTCGCCGGTATCGCTCGCAAGGCTTGCTGGAATAGATCGACCGGCGCTGACACCGGGGTGTCACCGGCGCGCTTCGCGGCCAACGTTACCACCGGGTGAACCTCGGGCACCACCGGTTTCAAGACCGGGATCACCGTAGCCACCGGCGGTTCGACAACGACTTCCGGCAGCGGGCGGGCCATGATTTCGCCCGTCAAGCCGGGGACATCGCCCTTGTGCAGGAGGTGGTTCCAAAACGCGACGTCGTTCGCCAGTTGCGAAGTCGGCCGGAGTTGCGCGATGGCCCGTTCGACCGCGGCGTTCGCCCGCAGGCGCCGCTCGCGCTCGGCCCGGTCGGCCGCGGTCATCTCGGCCCACCGCGTCTGGTACTCGCGCCCCTCCGGACAAGCCCCGGCTTCGAACCGGGCCTTCGCGTCGCTCAGAAGTTTGCGCACGGCCGCTTTCATATCGCCGGCTTTCACCGGACCGAATCCGGGGATGCGTTCGTAGTCGTAGTCGATCAACTGGGCCAGTGAGCGCAGCCCCGCCGATTGGATCCGCTCGACGGCGCTGGGCCCGACGCCGGGGAAACCGAGGACGGCCGAGGAAGGAACCGATTGCAGGTGGGTTTGGAAAAGCTTCCTGCCGAGCTGGCCGCCGCGGGCTTGGGTATCGGTGGGCCGCTCCGGCGGTTGGAGTTGCGATTGCAATTCGGCCAGCCGCCGGCGGACGCGCCGGGCCCAGATCGACGCCGGGGCGTGCCGGAACTTCCAGTAGAAGTACCCGAGCGAGACGGCGGCCGTCCCCGCCAGCAACAACAGAAATCCGGGCAGCAAATACTTCATGACGGACAGTTTACGCACGGAGCGGAGGCATTCGACCACCGTCTCGGGTTATTCGGGCGCCGGCGACCGCGACTGCGCCCCCGGCGCGGTCGCGTCGGGCTACGATCCGATGATCGACCGTCTCGCGGCTGACTTTTTCGACAATTCCATTTGACATCTCCGAATTGGAGCTTATATCCATCAGTGTACGCAATATAACTTAACGGAGTTCCACACCATGGTCGGCACCCTCCCGATGAATCGGCTCGGTTATGACAGCCCGCCGGTCACCCTGCCCGAATTGCCCAAGACCGCCCGCGAGCGCGGGTTCCTTTGGAGCGATGCGGTGTTCCAAGCCGTGCTGGCGCTGCAGAAACAATTGACCCATCCCAATTCCGCGATCGTCGCGGCGGCGGCGAATTCGATTCTCGGACTCGAAGAGACCCGCCTCCGCCACGGACGGGATGTCGCGGGGAGCGAAGGGGTTTCGACGATGCAATTGGAATTCGAGGCCGAAGAGCGCGAAGCCGAAGAAAATCGAGCGCGACATCGGGCCGCACCGCAACCCGAGATCGCGACCGAACCGAGCGCGAACGAACGCGCCCTCGCGGACCACGGCCGCGAAGTCGCCGAAGCGCTCGAGAAGAAAGGCAAGCCGTTGCCGGTGCGGCCGGTGCGCTTTGTGGAGGCGTTGTTGAAAACCTGGGGTTTGGAGGCGTCCGCCATTCCCGCAGGGGAATTCATGTGCCACTACAAGAAACTCGGCATCGGCCCAACCCCACTCGGTAGGCCGATCCCGCGATTGGAATCCTTCGCCCAGTTATAGAATTTCGCGCGAACTCCCTGCTCCCGGCCGATTACAATACGGCAACCGCGTACTCAGGGAGGCTTCCCATGCTCGTCCGATTGTCGTCGGTCCTCCTCGCGGGTCTGTTCGGCGGTTCCCTCGCCTCGGCGGCGCCGCCCGCACCGGCGCGGGACACGAAGGAATTGAGCGCGATCCTCCGCAAGCCGATGCTGGCGAACCTGCCCGAGCCGCTCGTCGAAGCGAACATGGGTTGGGACATCCAGCGCGAGGTCGCCATCGGCATCAAGTGGGAGAAAAAGGGCGTGCTCCGCAAGCCGGTGATCATGCGCGATGTCAAGAACGACGGCCATTGGCAGAAGGTCCACATCCACGCCAAGGACGCGGACAAAACCTTCGCGTTGGCGGTCGGCAACATTCGCGCGTCCGAGCCGGGCAAAACGCTGTTCGACGCGGACATCGGCCTCGATACGAACATCGTCTACGAACAGCAGATGTGGGCGGCAGGCAAGCGCTTGGAAGCCGGGGAATCGCGGGCCCGCTGCCGGGCGGAGCTGCACTGCGTCGTTGAACTCACGGACAAAATCGAGTTCCAACCCGGCTCGCGGTTGCCGGTGCTCAGCTTCCGCATCCGCGTGGTCGAGGCCGAGTTGAAGTACAAAGACCTCGTCTGCGAACACACCCTCGGCGTCGGTGGCGACGCGGCGGCGCTCTTCGGCAAGACGATACTCGCGGTGCTGAAGACGGTCCACCCGAACACCGAGAAGGACCTGCTGGCGAAGGCGAACGCGGCCATCGTGAAGGCCGCGGATACGAAGGAAGTCCGCGTGGAACTGGACAAGCTGCTTCTTCCGAAGCCGACGATAAAATAAGCCCCGATCATTCTCCGCAGATCGCGCCGATGTCCACAGATAGAACGGTGGGGGAGCAGGCCCGATCGTGTGTTATCTGCAAACATCGTCGTCATCTGCGGAAAGATGAGAATTACTCTATATATGCCGCCGGGAGTTTGCTTTTGATGTCGTCGCAGATGTTGACCATCTAGTAGATGTGCAACCCGGACCAACCCCGGAGTTTCGTCCAGTCGTGCAGAGGCATCGCGGTGTCACTCCTTCTTCAGCGCGTTGGCGACGATGGTCCCGATGGCTTTTCGCAGTGGCGTGGCGTTGCCTTTGTCGTCCGGGTGAACTCGGTTCGTCAAGATGATGATCGCGGTGCCGCTCGGCGGGTCGATCCAGATCGACGTGCCGGTGAAGCCGGTGTGACCGTAGCCATCGCCTTTCTTAAACAGCTCGCCGCGGGGTGCGGAGTACGCGGTGTCCACGTCCCAGCCGCGCGAGCGGAACACGCCCTTCGTCACTTCGACTTTTTCGGTGAGGAGTTTCAGCGTCTCGGGCTTGAGAATGACTTTGTCGTTCCCTTTGCCTTCGTTCAGCAGCATCCGGGCGAAGATGGCCAAGTCGTCGGCGGTGCCGAACAGCCCGGCGTGCCCGGCGACACCGCCCATGGCGAAGGCGCGGGGATCGTGGACGTCGCCACGGATTAGTTCCTTGTCCCGCAGGCCGGTCGGGGCAATCCTCGGTTTCAGTTTCTGGACCGGTTTGAAGCCCGTATCGGCCATGCCGAGGGGCGCGAAGAGTTCCTTCGCGGCGAATTCGTCGAGCGGCATCCCGGCGATCCGTTCGACGATCTCGCCCAAGACGATGAAGCCGACGTCGCTGTATTGGAATTTTGTGCCGACCGGTGTCTGGAGTTTCAACCCGGCGATGGCTTTCCTCGCGGCGGCGCGGTCGCCTTTGTAGTCGGCGAGTGCGTTGTCCGCGATTAAGCCCGAGGTGTGCAGCAGGCACTGCTCGACGGTGACGGTCTCTTTGTCGTTCTTGCCGAACTCGGGCCAGTGTTTGGCGACGGTGTCGGTGAGTTTGAGTTTGCCGGTTTCGACGAGTTTGAAAATCGCCGTTGCGGTGGCGACCGGTTTCGTGAGCGAGGCGAGATCGAAGATGGTGTCGAGAGTCATCGCCTCGTCGGCCGGTTTCTTGGCCCGCGAGCCGTAGGCCTTGCGGAACACGACCGCGTCGCCGTGGACCACGACGACCACGGCGCCGGGGACTTCGCTTTTGTCGAGGGCCGACTTCACGGCGGCGTCGATGCCGGCGAGTTTGGTTTTGTCGATCTCGGCGGCGCCGGTCGCGTGGGCGAAGAGCGAAGCGATCAGCGCGGTGCGGAACATCGGTGGGCCTCTCATTCGATGGTGCCGAGCAAACCTTGCAATTCGCCGCGGGCGTGGAGGGAATCGGCCGTGCCGGCGCGGGTGCTGGCGTCGATGCCCGCTTTCAACACCGTCGCGGCGGTCTCGTCGTCGCCGCTTCGCAACAGCGCCTGCGCCGCCATCAAAAAGGCCGGGATGTACGGCTTTGCCGGGTTCAACGTGATCAGGGCTTGTAACACCGTCGCGGCGGAGGCGTCGTCGCCGGCGCTGCTGTGCTCCATCGCCAACCCGTAGCGCAGGAACTCGTCGTCGGGTTCGTCGATCAGCATCGCTTCGATCTGCAGCATCCGCGGAGTCTTGGTCATCGCCGGCCTCGGTCGGAGTCGCGTCTCGCCCAGACAGCGTATCCGGCACAACCGGCCGGGCAACGGCCCGCACAACCGATCCCGCCCGCACGCTTCTTGGGACCGCCCCAGTCCGCACGTCGGTCCCGCTCCGCCCCTTCGGCATCACCCGGCCTTTCCCGGACCGACTCCGCCCTCCTTGCGAACTCCCGCGTCAGCCGCGTTTGCCGGGCGGTCGAATCAAGGTTCGTCGGCAGGATGCTGTGCCGTTGGCGGTTCGCCGCCCCATCAGGATGCGGGGTTTTCCATGGGTCTGCCGTCCCGATTCTTGCGCGTCCTCCTCCTGAGTACCATAGCCTTCGGTTCGGCCCGAGCCGCCGAGCCGGGATCGACCACCCGCCGCGACGACACCGTCAATCTCGTCGAACGCGTCAAGAATTCCGTCGTCAATATCCACTCCGAGCGCACCGTCGCCCCGGCGGCCGACGATCCGTTCCGCGCCGGGTCGATGCAGCCGCAGCGCGTCAACGGCATGGGCACCGGCATCGTCCTCGACCCGCGCGGATACATCGTCACCAACTTCCATGTGATCGACGATGTTCAAAGCCTGCGCGTCCGCCTGTGCGACGGCACCAGTTGCGTGGCCCGCGTCATCGCCACCGACAAAGAGAACGACCTCGCACTGGTGAAGATCGATCCGCCGAAACCGCTCGCGATGGTGCCCCTCGGCACGGCCCAAGACCTCATGCTGGCCGAGAAGGTCATCGCCATCGGCAACGCCTTCGGCTACGAGCACACCGTCACCGTCGGCACCGTCTCGGCCCTCAAGCGCGATGTGACGCTGAACAAAGAGATTTCGTACAAGTCGCTGATTCAAACGCAGACGCCGATCAACCCGGGCAACAGCGGCGGACCGTTGTTCAACAAGCTCGGCGAAGTCGTCGGCGTGAACGTGGCCATCCGGGCCGGGGCGCAGAACATCGCCTTCGCGATCCCCGTGGACACGATGATCGCCAAGGCCGGGGATATGCTCAGCGGGAAGAAACGCGCCGGGGCTCGCCTCGGGTTGACCTTCGCCGACAAGTTCGAGCGCCCGATGGAAGACGGTCCCGTGAAGCGGAGCTTGGTGATCGAGAAAGTCGATTTCGGCGGATCCGCATCCGAAGCGGGGGTCAAGGTCGGCGACGTCCTCGAAAAGATCGGCGACTTGACGGTGAACAATTCCATCGACTTCGAACGGGGCTTGCTCGACCGCCCCGCCAAAGTGAAGTTGAAGTTGCGTCGCGGCGGTGAAACGATCGATCTCGACGTCGGCACGAACAGCGCCGTCGTCGAACGGGCCGCGCAAACCCCGGCCGATACGATCTGGACCCGCACCGGCATGAAGCTGTTGCCCGTGGGAGCCAACTACGTGACGCCGGTCGACCGGGCGCTCCGCGGCGGCCTCTGGATCACCGAAATCGGCCTCGGTTCGTTGGCCGGCAAGCTCGGTTTGCAAAAGGGCGACATCGTGCTCGGCTTCCACCAATGGGAGTCGCTCACTCTCGAGAACGTGCTCTTCGTGTTGAACCACAAAGACTTGGCGAGCTTCGGGTCGATGAAGATCTTCTACGTCCGCGACGGCAAGATCCGCGAAGTAGAAGCGAAGCTCGCGGAGTGACTTTGCCCGGAATCTGCGGTATGCTTTTCCTGTGCTCGGCAGGGAGGAGCCCCCGATGATTCGCCGGATCGCCATCGTCGTCGCGGTCGCATTGGTACTCGACGGTTCGACCGCGTTCGCCCAAGTCTTCTACGGGCCGGTCGGATATTCGTCCGCGTTTTACCACTACGGCTACCAAGGTCGGAACTTCTCGTTCGGCGGCGGGTACCGCTACTCCGCCCCGGTGTACGGTTACTCGCAGTTCTATTTTCCGCCGCCGGTCGTGATCGTCGTGCCACCGCCGACTTTTCGGAACCGTGAGCCGTTGCCGGCCAACGAGCGGTTTCCCACGGTCGATGATTTCGCCCCGGCCCGAGTCGATGCGGCGGTGAAGCGCGGCGATTTCCTCGTCGTCAAACCCGGTGCTGGACGACGTGCGGAAGAACCACCCGAACGAGCGGTGAAGCGCGGCGATTTCCTCGTCGTCAAACCCGGCGAGCGCGCCGCCCCGCCGCCCATTCCGTTGCCGAAGCCCCCGGTCGAACCCAAAGCGTTGGCCGCGTTTTTAATCAAACAAGCCCGTGAGGCCTTCGAGCAAGAGCAGATCGGCCGGGCGGGGGAACGCCTCCGAGCGGCCATCGCACTGCAACCGAAGGATTCGCAGCTCCACTTTTGGCTGGCCCAAGTGCACGTGGCCCGCGGGGAATATCCGGAAGGGGCCGCCGCGCTCCGCGCCGGCTTGATCCTCGAACCCGATTGGCCGGCGGCGCCGTTCGATTTGAAGAATCTGTACGGTCCGCGCGTCGCGGCGCTCGCGGTCGACATCGCCGACTTGAACGCGATCGCGAAGGCCAACCCCGGCGACCTCGGATTGGCATTCGTCGCCGGGGTATACGAGTGGTTCTCGGGGAACCGCCGCGCGGCCGCGACGCTGTTCGAGAAAGCGAAGCGCGACTACCCCGCGGAATCGCAAAAGTTTTTGGACGCGGCGAAGCGATGAAGCGACGGCTCCGTTTTCACGGTTCGCCGCAAGTCCTAGCTGGCGTTGGTCATTCCGAAGAGTTGGTCGCTTTCCGAACGGGAACGGTTCTTTCCGACGGGGGGTGTGGGTTCACTCGTCGGAAAGCCGGAATGGAGTCCCGCAGCCCGTCTCGACTTCGCCCGTTATAGAATAGCCCTTCACCGTCCGCGCCGTCCGAAAGATGCCATGAACCCGGCTCCGAATCCGTCGGACCTCGACAACCCGGAGCTATACTTCAACCGCGAGCTGAGCTGGCTCGAATTCAACCGGCGCGTCCTCGAAGAAGCCCTCGACCCGACCGTGCCGCTGCTCGAGCGATTGAAGTTCCTCGCCATCTTCAGCGGCAACCTCGACGAATTCTTCATGGTGCGCGTCGGCGGGCTGCATCAGAAAGTCACGGCGGGCATCACCACCGGCTCCGGGGCCGACAAGATGCTGCCGGTCGAACAACTGGCGAAGGTCAACGCGGCCGTCGCGGAATTGGTGGCCGCGCAGTACCGCTGTCTGAACGAGGACGTGCTGCCCGCCCTGCGCGACCGCGGTATCATCGTGAAGTACGGCAAAGAACTGACGGCGGCCGACTCGAAGCATCTGCGCGATCTCTTCCGCGAGGAGATTTTCCCGGTGCTCACGCCGCTGGCCACCGACCCGTCCCACCCGTTCCCGCACCTGCTGAACAAGTCGCTCAACCTCGCGGTGGTGCTCCGCAAACCGGGCGAATCCGAGCCGTGGTTCGGGGTCGTGCAGGTCCCGGCGGTGCTGCCGCGCTTGGTGCAACTGGCGACGACCGACGCGCGCACGGCCGCGTTCGCCCCGCTCGAAGAGGCGATCCGCCTGCACTTGGCCGACTTGTTCCCGGGGACGACCGTCGAGCACGTCGTCGCGTTCCGGGTGACGCGCGACAGCGAATTCGAACTCGACGAAGACGTCGAAGATTTGCTGCGGGCCATCGAGGAGAACGTGAAGCAGCGCCGGCGCGGGCACGCCGTGCGGCTCGAAATCGAGAGCGGCGCGACCGTCGAAATCGAGCAATTCTTGATGGCCTCGCTCGACCTCAACCCGGAGGAAGTGACGCGGGTGCCGGGGATGCTCGATCTCACCGGCCTCTTCCAAGTCCACGCGCTGCCGGGGTTCGCGGAACTGCGCGACCCGCCCTTCGTGCCGGTGCAACTTCGCGATTTCACCCAAGCGCCGAACCCATGGATCGCCATCCGCACCAAGGATATCCTCGTCCACCACCCGTACGAGTCGTTCAAACCCGTCGTCGATTTCGTCGAAGCCGCCGCCGACGACGACCGCGTGTTGGCCATCAAGCAGACGCTCTACCGCACCAGCAGCGACAGCCCCGTGGTGCGGGCGTTGCAGCGCGCCGCCGACCGGGGCAAGCAGGTTACGGCGGTGATCGAACTGAAAGCCCGCCTCGACGAAGAGCGGAACATCCTCTGGGCAAAGGAACTCGAAAAAGCCGGCGTCCACGTCGTGTTCGGCTTCGTGGGCTTGAAGACCCACTGCAAGGTCTGCCTCGTGGTCCGCCGCGACGAAGACAACACCCTGCGGCGCTACGTCCACATGGGCACCGGCAACTACAACCCCACGACGGCGCGGCTCTACACCGACATCGGCTTCTTCACCACCAACACCGACATCGCCGAAGATGTGACGTTGCTGTTCAACCACCTGACGGCCTCGACGGCGTCGCCGCCGATGCGCAAACTGATCCTCGCAC
>JAYSYN010000131.1:0-16521 GCA_043727575.1 Fimbriiglobus sp. | reverse complement strand
CCCCGGCGCCGAAGCCGGGGAGCTCGCCATCACGCCGACGCAGTTGGCCATGATCCTCGGCGGCGTCGAACTCGACCGGACGCGGACCCGGACCCGATTCCAAAAATCCGCCTGAACATTCCGGGGATTTTCCGCCGGCTTCGAACCGTTCGGGCCGGTCGCGCGTCTTGAATGACATGGGGATGTCAGCGGAACGAGAAGTGGTCCACCTCCGCGAACGGGTCGCCCGACTGCTCGCCGACAACACGCAGCTCCAAGCTCAACTCCAAGAGGTTCTCGCCCTCGTCGGCGAACTCCGCGGCGCGATCGAGAAGCAACAAACGCACATCGATAAGCTCGTGAAGCTGACCTTCGGCCGCCGCGGCGAGCGGATCGAAGGCCCCACCCTCTTCGACGGGGACGACCCGCCTCCGCCGGAGGCCGTCCTTCCCGCGGGTGACACACCGGTGTCCCCCGGCGAGACGGTGTCAAAGCGGAAGGGGCACGGCCGCAAGAAGAACCCGGCGAACCTGCCCCGCAAGCGGGAAGTGATCGACCTCAGCGAGGTCGAGAAGGTCTGCCCGTGCTGCGCCGGAATCCGCATCCGCATCGGCGAGACGGTCCGCGAACGCCTCGACTACACGCCGTCGTCGATCTTCGTCCGCGAGATCGCCCGGCAGACCTACGCCTGCCGGGCCTGCGAACAGAAGGCCCTCGACCCGCAAATCGCCAAGCCCGACTTCCCCCCGGAAGCGGTGCCGAAGTCGGGCGTCGGGGCCGGGCTGCTCGCCCAGGTCATCGTGTCGAAATACGTCGATCATCTGCCGCTCTACCGCCAGGAGGCGATCTTCGCCCGGCTCGGTTGGCCGGTGTCCCGCAGCCGCTTGTGCGATCTCCTCGCGGACTGCGCCGTCCTGCTCGACCCGGTCTACCGGGCCATGGTCGCCCGGCTGAAAGGATCGTTCGCGATCCACGCCGACGAGAGCCCGTTGGCGTTGCTGAACCCCAAACGCACCGCCTACGCTTGGCTCTACCTCGGCGATGCGGCCCACCCCTACACCCTCTTCGACTTCACCCCGGGCCGCGGCGAGGAGTACCCCGCCGCGTTCCTGAGCGGCTACTCCGGCTTCGTCCACGCCGACGGCTACACCGGTTACAACCCGGTGCACGGGTCGGGGACGCGGCACCTCGGCTGCTGGGCCCACGTGCGGCGGAAGTTCGTCGAAGCCCGAGACAACGACCCGGCCCGGGCGAGCGAGGCCTTGGCTTACATCCGCACGCTCTACGCCGTCGAACAGGAGATCGCCGAGGGGAAGGTCGCCGGTGACATGGCGGTGTCACTGCGGCGGACGAGGGCCGGGCCGATCTTGGAGCGGTTCGGCGACTGGCTGGAAAGCGAGCATCGGACGGCGTTGCCCAAAAGCCCCTTCGGGCAAGCGGTCTCGTACGCGCGGAACCAGTGGCCGACGCTCGGCCGCTACCTGGACGACGCCCGCTTCACCATCGACAACAACGTCGCCGAACGAGCCGTGCGGCCCCTGGCCATCGGACGCAAAAATTGGCTCTTCGTCGCGGGCGACGGCGGGCTCCGGACCGCCGCGGTCTTGATGAGCCTCTGCGCCAGCGCCAAACGACACGCCTTAAATCCCTGGGCCTACCTCACCGACCTGCTCGACCGACTCGCCGCCAAACCGGCCGACGTGACTCCCCTCTTGCCCGACGCCTGGGCCAAACGCCACTTCCCCGACAGCCCCTGATCTTCCAGCCCATCGCCCCGACCGAAACGCCGTCCGAACGCCGAACCAAAGTGCGTCAATTCGCCGGACGCTTACATTCCAGCAGCGCCTTGTGCCGCTTGCCGGGGGGGTTGCGCGAGTCCGAGTAGACCACCCGCCCGTCCCGGACGCTGATTCCCCACGGCCGGAGGTACGCATCCGGGGCGCCGGGGCGCTGGTCGCAACCGCGCAGCGACGTGGCGTCTGCGGCGACGTAGTGGAACTGAGATTTGGCGGTGGCACCGCCTTGCTGGGAGACGAACATCGGGCGCTCGCGAGAAGGATGGTGAGACGATATTCGATTGCCACCGTATCTGCGGACAAGATCTCACACGATTGTTTCGGATCCTCACCTGCTGAGCGCAATCAGGCAGCGGCCGAGGATAGTCAAAATGCCCAGGGAAATGGCGATGATCGAGAGGATCATCCCGGCGATGGCCAGCGGCTTCGCCGATTCTTCCATCATGCCGCTGTTCACTTTGGCGATCGTTTCCCGGCAGTGCGTCACCGCGTAGAAGCCCACCAAGAAACAGCAGAAGAGCGACACCAGCCCGAGGATCAGGCAGGCGGGGCCGTTGCTCGGTTCCAGAGACCGCGTGCGTTCGTCGTACGGCTCGTAGGGGTCGCCGGCGTCGCGGCGCCGACGGCGCTTGCGGTTCCTCGGGCGGTAGTCGTCTTCTTCTTCATCGTCGGGATCGGTCTCCTTCTCCCACTTCATTTTGATCGGGGTCGTGTCGCCGTTGTCTTCGAGGTCGTCGAGCTTTTTGCGCGGCGGCGGGGGTGGGGCCGGCGTGCGCCGGGCCACGGGCGTCGTCCCTTTCGGCTTCGGTTTTTCGGCCCGGTAGACCGTCCGGCAGAAGGGGCATTCGACTTCGCCGCCCAAGTCGGCGGGGTCAACGGTCAACTCCGCCCGGCATTTGGGGCACGGCGCGATTTCGATCCCGGGCGCTTCCGGTTCCGGGACCGAAGGCGCGGGTGCCGGGGCGGAAGCGGCGACGCCGCGGAACATCGTCTGGCAGAAGGGGCATTGCAGGTCGAAGCCGACGTCCTCCGGGCGGACCGACATCTTCGCTTGGCAACTGGGGCAAGGGGCGAGTTCGACCGGCACCGCCGGGTCTGCGGGCGGCGCTTCCGGGGTCGGGGGAACGTCGAGCGACGGTTCCTGTTCGGGTACCGGCTTCGGGGCCGGGAGATCGTTCGTCGGTACGATCTCGTAGGGCGGCGGTTCGGCGCCGCCGGGGATGAGGAACTTCGTGCCGCACTGCTTGCACGTGGTGCGCTGGCCGCCGTGTTCCTCCGCGGCGGAGAAGGGCGTCTGGCAATTCGGGCAGGCGAAGCGGATCATGGGCGAAGCAATCCGGAGAGGAGCCCCGTTGACAGCGGGGCGCGGGGCCGGGGCTTCTTAGAACCATTCCTTTCGGCCGATCTGGTAGGTCTCGATGAATTCCTCGTCGGTCTTCGTGAGGTAAATGATCCCTTCGATAATGCTGATGACGAATCCAATTCCAGTGCAAAGCGAGACCAGAAGCTGGATAATTCCAGTCGTGGAATAGCCGAGATAGAACTTGTGCAAACCAATTGGCAGTAGGAGAGCGAGAATCCCTGCGGAAGTTTTCTTGCACTCCATTCCGGCGGTGCTGCGTTTCTTCTTCTTTTTCTTGGGCCGGTCGTCGGCATCCCCGTCGTCCTCGTCGCTTCGTTTGCTCTTGCGCGGCGATTCTTCCTCTTCTTCTTCCGCGACGATACGCTTGCTCTTCTTGACCGGGCGTTCCTCGTCGTCGTCGTCGCGGCGTTTGCTTTTCTTCTTCACCGGGCGGTCGTCTTCGTCGTCATCGACCGGGGCTTCGGTGCGGGCGAGGGCGCTCGTCGTCGAGGATTTCGGTTTGGTCGCGCCGGGCATCTTAGCCGCGAAGACGTTCTTGCACGTCGGGCATTCGACATCCATGCCGAGGTATTGGGTAGCGACCGTGAGGGCGGTGCCGCAACTGGGGCAGGGGGCGATTTCGACCGGGGCGTCCGGATCGGCGGCGGGTGCCGGGGCGGTTGTGGTGGGGGCGGACATCCCCGCGCCGTCGAGTTTGGGGATGCTGAATTGAGACTGGCACTTCGGGCATTTGCCCGTCTTGCCGGCCTTGTCCGGGCCCACCGTGTAGACGGCTTGGCACCCGGGGCAGGAGAAGCGGATCATGGAATCCTCGGCTGCGGCGGAAGAGTTAAAGTTCGGTGTGTCAGTCTATGAAACGGGCTAGCGCGCACCGGCCCCGCCGGCGCCGACCCCCAGAATGCAGCCGATGACCACGCAGTAGCCGATGATGGCGACGATGACCAAGATCACGTGGGCCATGCCGAGGTACAACCCGATTTGCGTCATCGAGCGGCCTTCGGGGTCCATGCGCCCGGCGTTGATTTCCTTCATGTCGGCCACGCCGAGGACCCAGGCGACGATACCGATGAAGAAGATCCCCGTGACCCAACTGACGATGGCGAGCACCAAAATCAACACCCCGCGATGGGGTTCGTAATTGCGGCGCGAACCCCGGCTCCGCCGCCGGCGCACCGGTCGGTCGTCATCGTCATCGTCGTCGTCATCATCATCGTCATCATCGCGTCGGCGTTTCTTCTTCCGGCGCGAAGGCCGCTCGTCTTCCTCGTCGTCATCGTCATCCCGATTGTTCTTGGCTCCGCTGCCGTATTTGACGGGCGCCGAACTCTTCGGGGCGTGGATGACCGGCGGCGGTGGGGCATCGGCCCGCGCGGCGCGGTAGACCGTCTGGCAGTTCGGGCATTCGACATCGAGGCCGACGTCGCCGGGGAGCACCGAGAGCCGCGAGGTGCATTTGGGGCAGGGCAAAATCTCGACCGGTTCGGGCCCGGCCGGGGGTTCGACGGCGGGGGGAATCGGCGGCGGGGCTTCGACCGACTGCATCGGGGGCGGCGCTTCCACGGACGTCGGCGGCGGCGGGTTGTCCACCGGGTCCGGCTGCGGAAACGGGATCGTGAATTGGGTCTGGCACTTCGGGCACTTGCCCGTTTTCCCGGCTTTTTCGTCCGTCACCGTGAAAGTCGCCGAGCAACCGGGGCAGGCAAAGCGGATCATATCTCTCCCCAACGACGGCGTCCGACGCCGGGTTAGTCTGATGGTTTCCCGCGCGGCCGTCAAGCGAGTCGGCGCGGATTTTCGCGGGTATCCCCACGGGCGTATTCCGGGAATTCGCCCGCCTGGGTAGAATCTTGAAGCGGCTCGATGCCGGACTGGGCGGATCGCTCTCGAAGTCCGGATTATTACCAACGATTCTCGGCCGAGTCGCGTTGAGATGATTGACAGTCGTTCGCGGCGCGTGATAACGTACCGGAACGAATCATATCGCGTCGGCGGGTTCGCGTACTCACGGGCAAACACCATGGCGAAGATCACCGGCTATTGGGGCATCGACATCGGCCAATGTGCCTTGAAGGCCCTGCGCTTGGAATTGGTCGACGGCAAACCGACCGCCACCGCCTTCGATTACATCGAGCACCCGAAGATCCTGTCGCAGCCGGACGCCGACCCGGACGCACTGACGCGGGAAGCCCTCGAGAAATTCCTCTCGCGCAACCCGCTGAAGGGCGACACCGTCGCCATCAGCGTCGCCGGGCAGAGCGGCTTGGCCCGATTCGTCAAGCTGCCGCCGGTCGAAGAAAAGAAAATCCCGGACATCGTCAAGTTCGAAGCCAAGCAGCAGATCCCCTTTCCACTTGAAGAAGTCGTCTGGGACTATCAAAAAGTCGGCGGCGGCGAGAACATCGGCGGCTTCTCGATGGAGACCGAAATCGGCCTCTTCGCCATGAAACGCGACATCATCAACCGGCACCTTGGGCACTATCAAGCGGTGAAGGCCGAAGTGCACATCGTCCAGATGGCCCCGCTGGCCCTGTGCAACTACGCCACCTACGAAATCCTCAAGCGCGGCGGGCCGGACGGCATCGATCCGAGCGCCGCCCCCGAAACGAACGACGACACGCCCCGCGGCAAGAAGCGCTGCGCCGTGATCCTCGACATCGGCACCGAGAACTCGAACCTCATCATCACCGACGGCGGCAAGATCATCTGGCAGCGGCCGGTCCCGCTGGGCGGCAACAACTTCACCCGCGCTCTCACGAAGGAATTGAAGCTGACCTTCGCCAAGGCCGAGCACCTGAAGCGCAACGCTGCGAAGTCGCCCGAATTGGCCCAAATCCTCAAAGCCCTGCGGCCCGTCCTCACCGACTTCGTCGGCGAAGTCCAGCGCTCGCTGGGGTACTTCACGAACACCCACCGCGATGCTCACGTCGCGTACCTCGTCGGCCTCGGTAGCGCCTTCAAACTGCCGGGTCTGCAAAAGTACCTCTCGGAGAAGCTCGCGCTCGAAGTGCGCAAGCCGTCGAAGATCGAGCGGATCACGGGCGATCAGGTGCTCAACGATCCGAGCTTCACCGACAACGTGCTGACGTTCCCCGTCGCCTACGGCTTGGCGCTGCAAGCGACCGGATTGGCCCGCATCCAAACGAATTTGCTGCCGGGCGAAATCCGCACCGATCGGTTGATCCGCGCCAAGAAGCCTTGGGCCGCCGCGGCGGCCGCCGCCCTGCTGCTGGGCACCGGCGCTGTCGCCTTTGGCTACGGGGCGCAGTACCAAGCCGTCTCGGACAAGAAGATCGCCACCTCGATCGGCAAGGCCGAGAGCGCGGTGAAAGCGGCCAAGACGCAAGAAGACAACCGCACCAAAAAGGAAGGCGAAAAGAAAGCCGCCGAGACGGAAGTGAAAGCGATCGTGTCGGGCAACGAAGAACGGCTGAACTGGGCCCGGATCATGGAATTGATTTCGGCGGCCCTGCCGGTGCCGACCTATGTTGAAAAAGGCACCGGCAAGATCCTCGTGGAAGGGAATCTGAACAGCGGGGACCAAGATACGTTCTGGAAGACGAACCCCCAGCAAGCGGCCATCGCCAAGCACTACGACCGCATCGCGGCGGGCGTGCCACTCACGAAATTGTTCGACGACGATAAATCTGAAGACCTGCCGACGGTGAATGTTGAAGCCGTCGATTGCCGCTACAGCGACAACGTGCAAAACTTCCTGGCCAACGCGCAGGTCTTCGCAGACGCGAAGTCCGGTTTGAAGATGAAACTCGACTTCCCGCCGAACATGGAGATGGTGGAGAACGACGACCCGAACCCGAACTACAAACAAGTCCCCAAGGCGCCCGAAGGCGGGGCGTGGATCATCGAGATCCGCGGCTACACCTACAACCGGGATGCCACGAACTTCCTCCGCAAGTGCCTCATCGGTAACCTCAAGCGATCGGACTACTTCGCCAAGGTCACCGACCCCACCGAAAAGAAAGTCGCGCAGTCGCTGCAGACCGAATCGCTCGCGGATCCGGTGAAGGGCCGCATCAGCCACGCCTTCTTGGCCCTGACCTACAACAAAGGCACCAAAGTCGCGGCCGGCGCCGGCGGTAACAACGCCACGGCCGGAAATTTCTTGTACATCCCGACTTCGCAGCTCGATCAGTTGCTCGCGCCGAAGGCCGCGGCCGCCGCACCCGGGGGAGTCGAAGGCGGCTCGCCGATGCCCGCCGGAGGGCCGGGGCCGGGCGGACCGCCGCTCGGCGGCGGTCCCGGTGCCGAAGGGGGTCAACCCGCCGTCGCGAAATGGTTGGGCCTGCTGGGCAAATCGGCCAACAATGCCAATTTCTTCGCGGGCGGTTCCGGCTCCGAAGGACCGGGACCGGGGGGTAGCCCCGGCGTGCCGCCCGGTTCCGGCCCGGGCGGTTTGCCGATGCCACCGGGCTCGGGCCCCGGTACCGGGGCGGGGGCCACCGGTACCGTCCCCCCGGCCGGTGCCGGTGTGAAGACGAAGTACCCCACCGAATTCATCGTCTACCTGATCTGGCGGGAGCCGAACCCGACGGAAACCCCCCCCGCCCCGGCGGTCCCCAAGTGACCCCGGCCCGGATTTCCCGCCCGACCCCGAACGAACACGGATCGACCCCATGAAAACCGAACTCTTGAAAAAGCACCACTTCTGGATCTTGTTCGCGGTGGTGCCGCTGTTCGTCGGCCTCTTGTTCATCCTTCTCATGACCGGTCCCGGCGAAGCCATCGCCGAACAGGGCGATAAGTACGACAAGCAATCGAAGGAAGTCGCGGGCGCCAAAGCCCAAGGCACGGGAATGCTGGTCGAACTCGGCAAACAAAAAGAGACCCTCGAAGAGCGCCGGGGCCAACTCTGGGGCGACAATTACACGCGCCAAAAAGAAGCCGGCGTCTTCGCCTGGCCCGACGCAGGCAAAGACAAATACCTCAAAGACCTCGAAAAGCTCGACCTCCGTTTCGGCGCCTTGGGCGTATCGACGCTCGACGCGACCAAAGACGCCGATACGCAATTTCTCGACGTCAACGACGAGATCAAAAAGTTCACGGAGACGACCAACTATCTGGAATCGTACAACCGCTTGGCGGCGTCGCTGCTGCCCACGAAGTTCGCCGGCACCGGCTGGCCAACCGTCCTCCGCCACGTCACCGACTGGGGCACCGGCCGGCCCGAGTGGAACTTGTTTTGGCTCTCCCTCGAAGATTTCTGGATCCAACGGGCCCTGCTGAAACCGATCGCCCAAGTGAACGCCAACGCCGCTAAATTCGACCTCGTCAAGCCGCCCGCCGGCGCGCCGGATACCCCGCTGAAACGCAAGTTTCAAAACCGGACTTGGGAGATCGACATCGAACTCGCCACCGAAGGGTCCAACCGCGTCTTGAAATCGAAGTTGAAGAACAAGACCGACCGTTTGCAAATGCTCGGCTCGAACAAGACGATGCGTCTGAACGTCTGGTTCGACGATCCGAAAATCGGCAACAGTCAGCCCTTCGAATACAAAATCGGCGGCGAACTCGTGAAAGGCTTCGGCGAACTCACGCCCAAGCTCGTCGCCGAGATCCACAAGATCCCCGCCGGGGTCGACCCGGCCGAAATCTACAAAGTCGAACAAGTCCTCGACGAAATCACGGTGCCTATCCGCCTCGTCCGCCGGGTGGAACTCGGCTTCCGCGATTCGAAACGCAGTGCGGCCGAACTGAAAACGCCGTCGTTCTTCCCCGAAGATGCCCCGGCCGTCGAAGCCCAGCCCGGCGGGTTGGGCGCGGGACCCGGGGGCGGGCCGCCGGCCGGTTTGGGCGCGGGGGGGCGCGAAGGCCCGGGCGGTGGGGCCGGGGCCGAAGCCGGATCCGCCAACCGGACCGGTACCGCGGAAGTCGTGTTGCTCGGTAACAAAAAGCGATACATCGAGCGCACCGAGCAAGTGCGGCGCATGCCCATCGGACTGAACCTCGTCGTCGATCAGGCCTACGTCAACGATATCTTGATCGAACTGGCGAATTCCCCGTTGCGATTGCAGATCACGCAAACCCAATGGCAACGCTTCCGCGATTCGCTCGTGGTCGGAGGTGCAGCGGCACCACCTTCCGGTACCGAGGGCGGTCCCCGCGGCGAGGGCGAAGGCCGTCCGCCGATCGCCGGCTTGGGCGGAGTCGGCTCCGGTCCGGGTAGCGGCTCCGGGGCACCTCCAGGCGACGCACTGCCGACGTCCCAAGTGACGGCGGGGCTCGTCGAACTGGCCATCTACGGGATCGTGAACGTGTACGAGAAGACCAAGCCGAAACCGGTCGACCCCGCGAAACCGGCCGAAGAAAAACCGGCCGAGCCGATGCCGGCAGATCCGATGCCGATGAAGCCCGTCGCGCCAACGGCGCCCCCGAAATAACCGTTCCCACTCTGTCGACCGATTCGAAATCACCCCCCTCCGCCGCGCGGAGGTTTTTCACCGGAGGTCGGGCCATGGCCAGCAAAGCCGGATTCCAAGACTTGCTCTTGAAGAAGGGCGAAAAATTCGCCCTTCTCGGGGCTCTCGCACTCTTCGGCCTCTTCCTCGTCTGGGGCGTGGTCGGCGCCGCCGGGGCCGGCAACCCCGACAAGCTGTCCAAAGACCTCGACCAAAAAACGAACGGCGTCCAAGCCAAGATCAACAATCCGGACGGCAAGCCCGAGTCGCTCCCCGCGAACTACCTCCCGAGCGAAAAGAAGAACGACTTCGGCATGCTCGCCGCCCGCGATTTCCAACATCTCGGCACGCCGTTCGAGCCGATCAATTACCCGAGTACCCGCCGGGAACAGCCGCGCGTCTTGTCGCCGGTCGAATCGCAAATGAATTACTACGCCGCCTCGTACAAAGCCTACGACCGCAAGTTCACTTTCAATAACGCCGGCGAGATCGAAAGCGCGTTATTCGGCCTGCTGATGAGCAGCACGATCAAAGACGCCGACAAAGCGGCACTCGACAAGTTTTACAATGAGTCGAAGCCCGGCCGCAAACCTCCGGTCCGCGGTCTGCCGCCCCGTCCGGGTCAGCCTGCCGGTTCGCCAGCACCCGGCGGCGCTCCCGGTGGACGTCCCGGTCCCGGTGGCCCCCCCGGTCCCGGTGGCCCTCCCGGTATGCCTCCTCCCGGAGGTATGCCCTCTCCCGGCGGTATGCCTCCTCCCGGCGGAATGCCCGGAGCCGGAGGCGTGGCCAACGGAACACGCACAGAAACCAAAGTCGTCTACAAGACCATCGAAGAAGCCGCGAAATCCAACTTTCCCCCGGCCGTCGCCGTATACCCGATCCGCATGATCGTCGTTCAAATGTCGTTCCCGTTGAAGGAACAACTCGAGGAGATCCGACAAGCCTTGCGCCTGCGCTCGATTTGGGAGGCCCGCCAAGAATCGAGCCCCGCTACCATCTTGGCACGTTCCGGTTCGCCACTGCCCGGCGGGCCGGCCGGCACCGGCGGCGCTCCCGCGCTACCGGGCGGGCCATTGGGTGGCCCCGGTGGTATGCCGGGTCTCCCCGGTGGCATTGCCGGCAACGCCTCGATCGACGACAATGTGTCCCCCGCCTTCGTCGGCTTGCTCGTCGAACGCCTCGTGACTTCCCCCGACGGCGTCAGCTCCAACTGGGAGCCGGTCGAGCACCAAGAACGCTTCTTCAACCGGTTCACCCGCTACGACGCCCCGTTCATCAAAGAAGAAGGGTACAAGCCGTACTTTCTGCGGCCGGAGCAAGGCATTTCGGCGCCGCTGCCGGTGCTCGCGGATGGGCAAACTCTCAACTACCCGCCCGACACGACCCTCGGGACGATTTACGCGAATTACAAACGCCTCGAAGACTCGAAGGCCCAAAAGAAGACCGCCGAAGACGCCCGCAAGCGGTTCCAGATCGGCGGCACCAACCCTTACGCCCCGACTCCCCCGGCGGCGGGCGGCTACAACGGCAATTTCGGCGAAGAAGGCGGCAATCGACCCGGACCCGGCATGCCGCCGGGCTCCGGCGGCGGTAACTTCCGCCCGCCCGTCAGCGGCGGTCCGGGCTCGGGCATGCCGCTCCCGGGCGGCGAAGGCGAGAACCCCGGTTCCGGGATCGCACCGAGCAACCTCAACAAACTCGACGTCGACCACCTGCTCATGCGCTTCCTCGACGAAGACGTCGCGCCGGGCTACACGTACCAGTACCGCGTCAAAGTGATGATGAAGAGCCCGAACTTCAAAAATAAAGAGAACGTCTCCGATCCCAAAATCGCCGACGAAGAAATCTTGGTTGGCTCGTGGTACGACGTGCCCCAGAAACTGACGGTCCCCCGGGAATCGTTCCTGTACGCCTATTCCGCGAAGAAGTACGACGAGGCCGTCACCAAGGCCTACGACGACAGCGGCCGGGCCGAACCGATCCGCAAAGTGGCCGAATTGCAGGAAGTCAAAGAGGGTAAGCGGGCCGTCGTGCAAATGCAGAAGTGGCTCGAAAGTCTCAGCCTCGGGAATAGCAACCAAGAGCCGATCGGCGCTTGGGTCCAAGCCGAAATGCCCGTGGCCGTCGGCGATTTCGTCGGCAAGCGGGTCCCGGTCGAGCTGCCGCTCTGGCGCTCCGCGGCGCTCAACTACGTCCTCCCGCAAGGCGACACGAAGTCGCCGATCTACCCGAATTGGCCGAAAGATACCAACGACAAGAAGTACGCGCTGCCGAAGATGCGCGTCCTCGATTTCCGCACGCGGAGCGTCTTGGTCGATTTCGAAGGCGGCCATACCAATACCAAAGTCGGCAGTGTTACCCTCGGGGACGACTCCGCCGCCGAGCTGTTGATCGTCCGCGAAGACGGGAAGATCGAAGTCCGCAGCGAAGCGACCGACATGGTCGAAAACGCCCTCCCGACGCCGCCGACTCTCCGCGCCCAACGCGATACCGCGTGGCACGAATGGCTGGAACGCATCCGCAAACTGAAGGACACCGAACCGACGGCCGGTCCGGGCAGTGGCGGTACCTTCGGCCCCGGTCGACCGGGCGGCGGCGAAGGCGAAGGCGGACGGTAGGATCGAATTCGGTCGCTGATTCCGCACGGGGGCGTCCGCCCCCGTGCTTTCGTTTCGGGTTCCCATCATGCCATCCCGACTCGTGGATACCCATTGCCACTTGGACGACCCGCGGTTCCACGGCGACCTCCCGGCCGTCTTGGATCGCGCCGCCGCCGCCGGGGTCGTCCGCATCTACTGCATCGGCACCGATCTCGCGAGCAGCCGCGCGGCCCTCGCGCTGGCCCGGGGCCATGCCGTGCTCGCGACCGTCGTCGGGTTGCATCCGAACGGCATCGCGGAAGCCGCGCCGGGAGATTGGGACGCCATCGTCGAACTGGCCCGACTCCCGGAGGTCGTCGGTATCGGCGAATCGGGCTTCGACCGCCACTGGGACAAAACGCCGTTCCCGATTCAAGAAGACTACTTCGCCCGGCACCTCGCTTTGGCCCGCGCCTGCGAGAAGCCGATCGTCATCCACAACCGCGAGGCGGACGCCGACACCGTGCGCTTGCTCCGCGACGACTACGAACGATCCGGGCCGATCCGGGGTATCCTCCACTCCTGCGCGGCCGACGCGGCCACCGTCGGAGCGTGCCTCGCCATGGGCCTGCACATTTCGTTCTCGGGCATGTTGACGTATAAGAACGCGGACGCGATCCGGGCCGTCGCGGCCAGCGTACCCGACGACCGCGTGTTGATTGAAACCGACGCCCCGTATTTGTCGCCGCAGCCCGTGCGCGGGGTGCGCAACGAACCGGCATTCGTCGCCCACACCGCCGCGCGCCTCGCCGCGATCCGCGGAGTCGCGGTGGAAGTGCTCGGGGAAATGACCTCGCGGAACGCGTTCGAATTGTTCGAACGGATTCGGCCCGGTTCGAACGGCCGATTTTTCCCCTTCCCCTCCGTCGCGCCCGCTGTATAAATGATAATGCTTAGGGGGCGTAGCTCAATTGGTTAGAGCACCGGACTGTCGCTCCGGAGGTTGCGGGTTCGACCCCCGTCGCCCTCGTTCATGCGGATCGATGCAAGCCGGTGCCGAGAGGTGCCGGCTCGCTTGTTTTTCAGGGGTTGGTGAGCTTTTCGTCATTTGCATTTCGGCACTTCCTACCACTCCCAAAATGCGGCCCGATGCCGACAAAAGCCGTTCGGCGCCGTCCGTGGGTACGCCCGGTGGTACGCCCGCAACCCCATCCGTGCCGGTCATTCGTAGAGGGATCTCGCCTGCGTTAAGCGTCCGTTTCGGTGGAACGAGGTTCGGCAACATGCCGACCGCCCCGGCGAGGTCGTGCAACCTGCGGTGCGAGTAGCGAGCAGTGAGTTCCGGTTTTGAGTGGCCGGCGAGTTCCTGCAGCGTACGGAGGTCAATTCCCGATCGTCCGCCGAGCGTCAGATAGGAATGCCGGAGGGAATGGAAGTCGGCATACTCGGGCCCATCGGGGCCTTCGACCGAGTAGGCGATGCCGGCGGCTTCGAGGTCGATGCGGATCATCTCCGCACCCCGCTTACCGCTCGCCCACGTCCCGCCCCAGATATGAGCATTCGTGGGTCGGCCGGTCAGGTGGTCGAGGAGGGCATTCGCCACGTCCGGGGGAAGCGGTTGGATTTTGAGTTTCCGAGACTTATTGAACCGTGCAGCGAGCGTCACGATTGGCGTTTGGGCATCGAGGGCGAAGTCGCCCGGCGTCAAGTTTGCCAGTGCGTTGGCGCGGAACCCGGTGCCGGCCGCCACGAGGTAGAGGTAATACCGATCCGCCCCAGTCAGCCCTCGGAAAGACTTCCCGCTCTCGCGGGCGGCGACGAACAGGCGGGCGAGTTCTCCCGCCGTCAATTCCCGACGCGCCCGTCGAATGTCGGTGCTCGTGTTCAACAGCGTCAGCGTATCGAGCGGGTTCGAGCCGAGTCGCCTCGCCTTAACGAGCCAGCGGAAGAAACCCCGGACTGCTCGGGTGTAGTGATTCGCCGTTTCCGGCCCGCACCCCTTCGTCCGATTCATCACGAGGGCTTCAACGGTCGAGCGGGGCAACGTACGAGCCTTACCATTGCCGGTGGCGATCAAGTTCTGCCGCTTTATGGCGGCGCGGACGGCCGCACCGGAAATGCCCATGATCTCCGCAGCTTCGGTCGGCGTGAACGAATCCCCGCTGGGGAGTTCGGCGGCTGTAGCGTTGCGCCGAAGGGCGTTCAACCACTCCGTCGCTTTCCCCACATCGGCGTCCATGGGGTACACGAACCCGCACCCCGAGACCAGTGCTGCGATGCGGCCGACGGTCAAATCGATATGGTCAGCGCCGCTCCCCTTTCCTTCGAGGGCCGCAGCGTAGTCCTTCAGGTGTTCGGTCAGCATTCGGCGAGCGTGTGCTTCGGCGGGGTCGGAATGACCACTTTGCATGCGTTCGGATTTCCGAACGGTTTCCGCGGCGAGTTGCTCCGTCGCCTGCAAATCGCTGAAGCCCATGATCCGTCTGACAGTGCCGTGCTGGTCCCGGTATTTGAAGTACCAGCACTTCGAGGGGCGTAGGAAGTTTCTTCCGTCCTTCGTCAGTGGGAACAATGCCGTCCGGCCCCGCCACTTCAGGCGGGCGTGCGGCTTGCCCTCGTGATCGACGATTTCGGCATCGGGCGGAAGCGGGCGGGTGCTGGATAGCTTGAATGGCTTCGGCATGATCGATCGGCCTTTCTGAGAGCGGCCGGGCCGACGGGATGCGGTTCTCAGACGCATCTCGTCGGCCGACCTAAAAGTGAGTGAAGTATACCCGACGGTCGCACGATGCTCCATGTCGGTGACTTGTCAATCGGGCAGGCCGCGGGGATCATCCCCGAAAAGCGATCCGGGATCCGGCTTGGACTTCCGTTTTTGTTTTCTTGAAGGCCGCGTTTTCCCTGACTCAGGGGAACTTGGCATCTTGGCAGGACCCTCCGTGCCAAGTTGCAAATCGGGCGTTTCCCCTTTGTTTTCGCAGTCCTGCCAAGATGCCAAATTCTCCGCCCCTTGGGGGTCTTGGCACGGGTATACCGGTTGATTTTGGCACGGCTCTTGGCCGGGGAGATACCAAAGCATCCCCCCGCCGAATTCGGAACGAAGCCGGACGATTTCGAGTTCATCGGCGGCGCGTTGCACGGTTCGCCATGTGTGGCCGTGCTTCTTGGCATCCGCTTCGAGGTCGGTCGGCGTCTTGGGGCCACGGTCCAGCGCTTCACCGAGCCATTGGGCGGCCTGTTGGCGAACGTCGGCACGCGGCCCCGGTTTTCGCTTGGCCGCGGCGGAACGGGATTCGGCCAATTGTGCATCGTCCGCGGTCATCGCCACGGGGTCATTTTCCCAGACGATCCGCCCGATCGGTTGTCCTTCGAGCCGAAACGCCAAGCCATCCCCTTCAGCGGTGAGGTTGTTTTTCCCCGGCAAAAGCAATCGGCGTTCCGGGTCTTCGGGGTCGCGGGAAAGATGCCAGACGGCGCGGGCGATGCCCGTGAATGCCCGGGAGCCGAGCGCAGAATCGTCCGCGAAGTCTCCGCTACTTTTCCGACGGTGCGCGACCATCACTACCGCGACGTTGAACTTCGAAGCCAGTTCGGCTATAGGACCCAAAACCGATCGAACCTCGTTGTCCCGGTGGGCATCCATTCCGCCCCCCAAAAAACTCCCAATGGGGTCGATGATGACCAACCGGCAATCGGGCAACCCGGCGAGTGCGGCTTCGAGCATCGGCATGTCGGCCAGAGTGAATGCCCGCTCCTCCTTCTTTCCGTCCGACGCGGTGTACTGGATCGCACTGAGAATATGCACGCGGGTAACGTCGGCTTCGGCGGCATCCAAACGTGGCCGGATAGTGTCGGCCGGGTCGTCTTCGGCCGACACGATGAGAACAGAACCCGATGGACAGAACGAGCCATCGGGGAATTCCGACCCGGTCGAAACGTGCGCGGTGAGTTCCATGGTAAAAAACGATTTACACGCGCCGGGACGGCCGACAATGAGCGTCAGCCGGCCGAGCGGGATGCGGTTGGGCCAAAGCCATCGCACTTCAGTCGGTTCAATGGTCGACAAGCATCTGACAATCGGGAAACGCTCCGGAGAATCCGGCTTGCCGAGCTTGGAACTCGCCGGAATGAGGGGATTGGAGTTCAACGCCTCCCTCCTTCGAGTTGGTCCAACCGCCGAAAGACTTCGGCGAAGGCGTCCTTGACATGAGCGGAGAAATTTTGTTCGGGGCCGACCGCTTCGACCAAGAGGGCCCTGAGTTGAAGGGGTTGCTCTTGGAGGGCGATCCGCATGATCTTCCCCATGGAAAGTGGACAGGATTTTAGCGAGTATCGGGGTGATGCGAGCGTTCGTACTCGGCGGGGCTGAGGTAGCCCAGCGTGGAGTGGCG
>JAYSYN010000130.1:0-16545 GCA_043727575.1 Fimbriiglobus sp. | reverse complement strand
CAGCGTTCAAGTTGCGATTCTGTGGATGGATATCAAACTTAAACGCTGTAATGGCTCTCATAATTCGATCTCCCGGAGTTTTTCAACACCCTGCTAGGACTGCAAAAAAAGAGTGAGGTGCGATCGGATCACCGTTCGCACCTCACTCTTTTCAATCTTCATGATTTATCTTCTCTGTGTCTCTGTGCCTCTGTGGTGAACCGCTTTATTTCAACCGAACCGAAAACGCGTCCAACCCCTTCCTGTACGCCTCGACCCATTCCGCCCGCGGTGGAACCGGATCGCGGAACTTCACCAACTGGCGCACGGCTTCGGCAATCGTGTACGGCTCCGCAATTCCTTGTTGCTTGCGGCGGGATTGTTCCAACCCCGCTAGCGCCACCACGGCGGCGCCGAGGGCGGGGCCTTCGCTCGACACGAGTCGGTCGAGCGGTCGATTCAACGCGCTCGCCAACATTTCGAGCATCAAGTCGGACTTCGCGATGCCGCCGGAGACGGTGATCCGCGTCACCATTTGCCCCGCCGCTTCGTGTTCGCGGACCCCGAGGGCGATGAGGTAGGCGATGGCTTCGAACGACGCCCGGAGTCGCACACCGGGGTCGGTGGGTTCGCTCGGGTACCACTCGAACCGCGGAACGCTCACGCCAATGGATGGTTCCGACAGCGCGAACGGGAATACGCCGACGCCAGCGCATCCCGGTCCTACTTTTCGCGCCGCGGCTTCGAGCGCCGGCCAATCGGGCTTCGGCCCGACGATGCGATCCAGGAACTGGGCCCCGTTGCTGTAGCAGCGCATCCAAAGGTACGGGCCCCAATTCAATTTCATCGCGTCGAGCGTCCCCGATTGCGGCAATTGGTCCGATGACGAATTCACTACGGCGGAGTTGCCGAGGATCACGGCGACGTGCCCCGGATCGGTCGCCCCGCCGCCGACCAACCCGGCCGCTTGATCGTCGAGCGTCGGGAAAATCAAGGGTCGAACGCCGGAGGGAAACCCGGCATCGAAGGCCACCGATTCCGATAGCGGGCCGAGGGGCTCGTCCATGTCGATCAACTTCGGCAGGGCCTTCCACGTCCGGATCTTGTGATCCGCGTCCTTCATTGCTTCGAGCATCTCGGGTTGCCAACGGTTCGTGCGCAGGTCGAGCATCCCCGTGGACGCGGCCGCGGAAGCACTGATGCGGTCGAAGTGGCCCGTGAGGTACCCCGCCGCGGCGGTCCCGTGCTGCACGAGCCGCGCCGTCCGGGCCCAGTCGGCTTCGCTCAGGGTCGCTTCGTCCTTGACCAAATGGCTGAGGGAGTAGCGCACGGCCCACGGCCCGCCGGTGAGTTCGCGGGCCCGCTCTTGCCCACCGAGCCGGGCCAAACCCTTCGCGTGGAACTCGCCGAGGGTTTGGTCGTTCCAGCAGATCAACCGGCGAACCGGGGCGCCGAAGCGATCGATCCGCCCGGCGCTGTGGTGCGTCGCCGAGATTCCGCCCGCGATCCAACTTTCCAATCGACCGAGATCCTTCAACCGCCCGGCGAGCGAGCGCGTGCTGCTGCGGGCTTGGCCTTCCAATTGGAGCAGGCTCAATTCCGCGACGCCGCCGTCGGTCCAGAGGTCGGTCGGCAGCCGCGCTTCGGCGACGGTGTTGCCGTCGAGGTCGAATGCGAGAGCCTTGACCGAGCCGGTGCTGAAATCCCAACCGACGATCAGCGATTCCGGGGGGACGCAACGCAAGGGCGTGACCATGACATTTCCGAAAGGAGGAGTGAGATAGCGTTAACGTATCCCACCGCGCTTCGACAGCGCCCGCGTGTACCGAGTTTCGACCGAGAGCAATCCGAGGGCGAGGATCAGGAGCAACCACCAAAGTTCGCGGCCGGCGGGTCGTTTGTCCGGCGTGCTCGCCATCTCGTCGAGGCCGGCGATGTATTGGAATTGCGGGATGATCTTCCGAACGCGGTCGCGCTCTGCGGCGGTGCAGGGGGTCAGATCCGACTCGCCCGACTCGGGGCAAACGCTGAAGTCGGTCGATCGGCCCGCCGGCGAAACGACGCGGTATCCCCCGGCGTGGTGCGTGCCGTCGATGACCGCGGGCCATGCGGAGCAAGGGATCGTGCGCACTGGGCCGGAGGGTGAATAAAGCGTGACACCGCCGGCGGATTCCACCGGTTGCGGGGTGAAGACGATCGGCTGCCCCGGCAACAGATTCCGCTCGCCCGCCCGGGCCCCGGCCAAGTAGTACATCAATTCGTGCGTCAGCCGGACGAAATCGGGGAGCCGGTGCAGGTTCGTCCGCCACGAACTGTCGAGCGGGTGGGTCGACAAGATCACCCGGCCGTGTCCGAAGGCACGTTCGACGAGAAACGGGTCTCGGTCGCGGAACAACGCGATGGAAGTGCCCGCCGCAGGATCGACCTTCCACCGCCGCGGGAAGAGCGCCGTTCGCAAACCACCCGGCAGGGGGTCTCGAAAAAGGTCGAGTGCCGGATGCGCGGACTCCGCGACGAGGATCGTTTGTGCCCGTTCCGTATCGGCTTCGTCGCCGACCGGTTGCAAAAGTCGCGTGGGCAAGAATCCGTGCCCGTCTCGAAAAGCGACGCGGTTCCACTGCGCCGCGTCGCATCGATCCCCCGCGGCGATGAGCACCGACCCGCCGGCGTTCAGGAACTTCTCGATCTGACGCTGTTGATCGACCGAGATTTTTTCGACGTTCGCCAGTACCGCCACCCGCGGCGGTGAATCCGGCCCGCGGACATCTTGGAACAGAATCGATTCGGTCCAATCCGATACCCGGATGCTGCGGAGCGCGAACGCCGGTGTCGGATCCTTGGCCGGCGCGAGCGCGTCGCGCAAGTAATCCGCGCCGACCCCGCCGCCATCGACGATCAACACCGGGATCGCCGCGACGACATCCAGCGCAAAATCTCGGCGGTTGTCGCTCGGCAGCGCATCGCCCGGCAGTGAAGCGGTCACGAGGTGCGACCCGACCGGGAACTTCTGCCGAAACACGACCGTGCTCGCGGCCGGGAGTTCCGCGACCGGCTTGCCATCGACTCGAAATTGCACCGGGCCGACATCGGCGAAACCCATGTTGAATGCGGTCACGCCAACGCGGAATTCTACCTCCCCTCCGGCCGCGGAAACGGCGCGTGTGGTCGTCAACGAATCGATACTCGCGTTCCGCGCCGCGGCCGGCCGGTCCGGTGCGACATCGATCACAGCTATCGGCGGTAGAGGGGTTTTCGCCAACACCTCCCACTTCGCCGAGGTCAATTCGTCGGCCCAACTCGATTTCCGATTGTCGGAGAGGATCAAAATCCGCCGGTTCGATCCGACGGTATCGAGCAATGCCGACGCCGCTCGAATGGCTTGCGGCCAATCGGCGGAGCCGCTGGGCTCGGCGAGTAATTCGAGGGCGCCCTTGGCCAAGGCGCGGTCCGAGGTGAAGGCACCGACGAGGGGGACGACACGGCTGTCGATCTGGAAGATCGCAACGCGATCGCCGGCGTCGAGCCGGTCGATGGCCCGGCCGGCCCACGCTTTGGCGCGATCGGAATCGGTTTGGCCGTCTCGGGTGAACGCCATGCTGCCGGAACCATCGATGAGGATCACGAGGTGCAGCGGCCCCGCGGTCGGGCGTTCGCCGGAGAGTTGCGGCGAAGCGAATGCCAAGACGACGGTCGCGATCAACGCGCACCGCAAAAGTACGAGAAGCAATTGTTCGACGATGAGCTTTCGCTCGGGCTTCGGCCCGAGGGATGGCATCGCGGCCTTGTCGACCTTGCGCCGAGTGAAAAAATGGATGATGGTCGGGACGACAACCGCGATGAGGCCGAAGAGCAGGGCGGCGTTGAGAAACGTCATGACCGGGGCCAAATCGGGGGATAACCTCAGAGTACGCTCTCGGAGTCTTGGGAAATGAGTCTATTGAGCTAGCTGTGTCCGCTAATCGGGGGCCCGCTTCCGGTATCGCTGCATGATAGCTACCCACGCCCCAAGCGCAGTGATCGGAGCGAGGATAAAGATGAAGAGACGTAGCCATTCGGGCCATGGCGTAGGCTCTGGCGTCGGTTCTTCCTTGGTAATGATTGTCGGTTCTAGTTGCGATACATCTTCATTCATTGTGACTGGCAGGTTCTTCATTTCGAAGCGGACGATTTCGCGGCATTCGTTCTCGGCTTTGGCTTCCAAATCTTTCTCTTCGATGATGTGGCAATCGAGATCGACCCAGCCGATGGCCCTGATTTTGGCATCGAACGGCACGATGTGCCGTACGACGAATCCGCCGTACTCCGGCAATACGAGAATGTTTCCTTCGCGCACAGTCACAGTTCCACGCTTGCGATCCGCCACGGGGTAGCCCTCGCACTCGATTTCGGCTTCCCAGAGTTTGCCGTCGCCCTTTTGCCGAGTCGCCGAATTGACCCACAATTGCATATGGGGAAGTTCAATCCTCCTGTTTTGCTTGTTCACCTCCTGCTTCAAACCAAAAAAGTTCAATTCCGCCGGATATTGCTTGTATTTTTGAGGGATGCAAAGGGAATCCAGACGCACGGGGGAGATGCCTTTGGGTGTCTTGCTCGGTGGTATCCACTTGAAAACAGTCGTTTGGTCATCGTATGGTTCGCCGCTTGGACCGCTTTGGAAAAGATGGCCATGGATAGGCAAGAAGTATTCCTTGCCATCGATATACGCAGGTGGGAACACGATCCGCAGTGGGTACATAAAAGGCCACGCATCGTCGGGTCGGCACAGATGACCCAGATCGTTCCGAAACGAGTGAGAAAGGGCGAGTTTGGGCTCTGAATCGGAAGGGTCATTCTGGCTGGGTGTCATCAAGGCGCTGATTCTGGCCCAGCCTGATCCATCCCAACCTTGGATGATGCGCTCCTTGGGCTTAATAAGGGCTGTAAAGGAGAACTCGGGTTTTATATCCGAAATGTTGCCTTGCCAGTCCGGTCGAACTTCCTTCGGTTGTTCGTCCGCGCGCGTCGTTGCGAAGAACATTAGTAGAGTTGGAATCCAGATCGTCGCCATGGGTATTCCTTGGAGTATCTTCGATGACGAACCGGGCAGTTTATTAACTCCTACTCATCGTTGAGACAATCTTGGGCGGCGTGGCGGGTGCGATGGACGATCACTCGGTCTTCGTCAAAATCGTACAAAATTCGGTAGACGTGAGGGCGCCGTCCCATTGTGGCCTCATGCAGATTCAAGCCGTCAAATCCCGGATCTTCTGTGATCGGCCATCGCTCCGCTTGGTCCGCGAGCTTTTTCAATGCCGCGACGATCCGATCCTTCCAACGCTCCACCGATGAAGCCAAAACCGTAGTCGTGATAAACGCCGCTTGCGACCGCATGTCCCAGTAGGCCTTCGGTTCGATCTCGACGCGGCGTGACATGTTTCAAACCCGTTTCGATGCTCGGTGAATGCTCTCCTCGAGCCCCGCAATCGCCTCGTCGAGCGGTATCGTCTTCCCACCGGCTCGCACAGCCAAAACGCGTTCCCGAATCAACGCCGCTTCTTGCTCGGCATCGTAAGGGGCCATCGGGTGCGGGTATTCGAGTTCGCTCAAATCACCGAAGTCTGCATCGCCCACGAACTCGTCCGCGATCATGCTCAGGATGCGGGTGCCGTCTGGAAGATTCGGAGGTTCATCGAGTTGAATTTGTCCCTTCTGCAAGGTGCCGAAAAGCTTCATCATTGCGCTCCTCTAAAGGTATTTCCAGTTTACCAGGTCGCAAGATAGCAAACACCTGTCCCAACGAAAAACGGCGACCCCTGCGGGTCGACGTCTCGTGGATTCGCGTCCATCATTCGCCTCAGGCGATGAGATCCTTGATCGCGGTGGCTTTGTCGCCGGCGATGGCGGTCGGGCGACCGAGGTTGTCGCGGATTTGCGTGTCCGGGGCTAGGCCGAGGCCGGCGTACAGCGTGCCGTAAAGGTCGCCGATCTTGGCGGGGTTCTCGGTGACGTCGGTGCCGTCTTTGTTGGTGGCCCCGTAGGCGATGCCGCCTTTGATGTTGCCGCCGCCGACGACGACCGACCAAGCGCGGGGGAAGTGATCCCGGCCGCCGTTTTGGTTGATCTTCGGCGTGCGGCCGAAGTCGCCCATCCAGACGATGACGGTGTCCTTCAGCTTGCCCGAGGCGGCGAGGTCTTCGACCAGCGAGCCCATCCCTTTGTCGAGGGTCGGCAGGGCGCGAGTGGCGAGTGCGTTGAAGATGCCCGCGTGCATATCCCAGCCGCCGAGTTCGACTTCGACGCAGCCGACGCCGGCTTCGACGAGCTTCTTGGCGAGGAGGCAACCCTTGCCGAAGTTGTTGTTGCCGTAGCGGTCGATGGCGGCTTTATCCTTGACCGCGTCGATGCTGAAGACTTCCTTGCGGCTCGACACCACGAGGTCGAGGGCCTTCTTATAGACGTCCTTGTGGGCTTGAACGGAGTCGGCCGAGACGCCGGTCTTCAGGCCCATGCCCGGCTTGGTGGTGCTGGTGCCTTCGAGGGTTTCGAACAGCACGGCCCGGCGGGGCATCGAGACGACGTCCTTCGGCGGTTCGACGTTTTCCGGCGGGGCGCCCGGGTTGCGGACGTTGAAGCTCGAGTACTTCATGCCGAGGAAGCCCGGGCCGACGCGCCCGCCGCCGACCGAGATGAAGAGCGGGAGATCCATGCTCTTCATGGCTTCGAGGTCTTGCGAGTACTGGTAGCCGAGGACGGAACCGATGTGCGGGAACTCGCTGAGCGGGTTGGGCACCCGGCCGGTGTTCATGAGGAACGTGCCGCGGTTGTGGTCCCCTTCGCTGGTCGTCAGCGAACGGATGATCGACAAGTTCTTGAACTGCTTGGCGACCGTCGGCAGGTGTTCGGTGATTTGCACGCCGGCGGCGGCGGTCGACTTCGGCTTGTGTTCGCCGCCGTTGACGCTGTCCGGCTTCATGTCCCAGAGGTCGATCGTGGCCGGTCCACCACCCATCCAAAGGATGATGAGGCTCTTGTTCTTCTTTTTCAGTTCGGCGGCTTGGGCCGAAATGTTGGACAGGAAGCTCATTCCGGGGGCGACGACGGCGGCGCCGGTGGCGGCGTGTTTCAGGAAGTGGCGGCGATCCATGGTCGGAACCTCGTGTGTTGGCCGGTTCGTGTCGGCCGTGAGCGGAAGGTCAGTTTATGTCGATGTTTGCGTCGCAGATCCCGGTCGCGTTCCCAACTCCGCGTCGCAATTGTACCTTTCGGACGCAGCCAGTGTCGGCGCGTTCCCGAATTTCCCCGAAACCGGAGCGGAATTCCGCTCATTCGCTCGGGGGAGTCGCCGCGGCTCGGCCGAACTTCGCGTACAGCGGCGGGAGCAGAAACAAATTCAATAGTGTCGACGTGACCAAACCACCCAAAATTACGACGGCCAGCGGGTACTCGATTTCGTGACCCGGCTTGTTTCCCGAGATCACCAGCGGTAGCAAGGCCAGCCCGGTGGCGAGGGCCGTCATCAAAATCGGGCAGAGGCGCTCCTCGGCGGCGCGGAGGATCAATCCGGGGCCGAACGGTTCGCCCTCGTCGGTTTCGAGATGGCGGAAATGACTGACCATCATAATGCCGTTGCGGGCGGCGATGCCGAGGACCGTGACGAAGCCGACGAGCGAGCCGAGCGACAATACGCCGCCGGTGAAGAGCACGGCGATCACGCCGCCGATAAGGGCGAAGGGGATCGTGAAGGTCACGATCAACGTCGGCCGCCACGATTGGAAATCGACGTAGAGCAGCAGCACGATCCCGATGAGCGAGAGCAGCGCCAGCAGGTAAAGCTTGCGGGTCGAATCTTGGCGGGCTTTGAATTCGCCGAGGAATTCGGGGTGGTATTCGCGGTCGAACGGCACTTCGCGGACGGCCTTCTCCACGTCCTTGGCCACGGAACCGAGGTCGCGGTCTTTGACGTTGCAGGTGATGTCCAGCCGGCGGCTGGCGTTCTCCCGTTTGATCTCATTCGCGGCGGGTACGATCTCGACATCGGCGACATCGCCTAAGCGGACCTGCGTCCCCGAAGGCGTGTCGATCGGTAGCGCCTGCAGCGCGGTCAGGTCGGTGCGGATCTTCGGGTCGCCCCAGACCATCACGTCGAACTTCTTCTGCCCCTCGAAGACTTCGCCGACCTTCTGCCCTTTGAGCAGCGTCGTCGAAGCCCGGCGGATGTGCCCGGCGGTCACGCCGTAGCGCTGTGCCGCTTCCGGCTTCAAGCGCACTTCCAACTGGGCGACATTCACCTGCGGTTCGACTTTCAGGTTCGTCACGCCTTCCACGCCCTTCATTTTCTCTTCGATTTCCTTGGCCTTCGCACGCAGGACGACTTGATCCGGCCCGAAGAGCCGGACGACGATGGTGGCGCTCGAACCCGTCAGCACTTCTTTGATGCGCTCGCGGAGGAACGTCAGTACATCGCGGTAGAGTCCGGGGTAGGCGTACACCACGGCTTCGATTTTTTTGATCGCCTTCTTGTAATCCGTATCCGGGTCGATGCTGATCCAGAGTTCGGTGAAGTTCGGCCCGACCGGTTCGTCGGCCACTTCGGCCCGGCCGATGTGCGAGCCGAAGTTGCGGACGATTTGTTTGTTGTCGTCGTCCTTCAAGTCCCGCAGTTCCCGGCTCGCTTCCACCGTCACGCGGCTCATGGCTTCGAGCGAAGTCCCCGGCTTCTCCACGAAATGCATGAGAAAATCGGTCTCTTGGAAGTTCGGCAAGAACTCTTGGCCGAGCTTGGTCGTCGCGGCGCCGGTGGCGCCGAAGGCCAGTAACAGGAACGTCAGGCAGAGGTACGGCCGGGCCATGAACGCGGGGAGAATCGGCCGGTAGAGCTTCTTCAAGAACTCCGTCAGCGGCGGTTCGCGGTGGGACTTCGGCCGGCCCGTCAGCAGCATGTACGACAGCGCCGGCGTCACCGTGAGCGCCACGAACAACGACGCCATGATCGCGATGACATAAGCCGTGGCGAGCGGGCGGAAAAACGTCCCGGCGAGACCGTCGAGGAAGAAGACCGGGATGAACACGAGCACCACGATGAGTGAGGCGTACACCACGGCGGAGCGCACTTCCATCGACGCTTCGAGGACGATGCGGAAGGCGGATTTAGAACTGCCATCCGCTTGTCGGAGCCTCCGGGCGATGTTCTCGACGTCGATGATGGCGTCATCGACGACTTCGCCGAGCGCGATCACGAGGCCCGCGAGCACCATCGTGTTGATGGTCGCCCCGGAGTAGGCGAAGACCATGATGGCCGCGACCAGCGACAGCGGAATCGCCGTGAGGCTGATGACCGCCGTGCGCCAGTCGAACAGGAACGCCAGCAGGATCAACACGACCAACCCGCAGCCGATGCCGAGGGCCTTCGTGAGATTGTCGATGGCCCGTTCGATGAAGGTCGCCGGACGAAAGATGGTCGCATCGATTTCCACGTCCTTCAGGCCCGGTCGCAGCGATTCGATCGCGGCATCGACTTGCTTGGTCAGTTCGAGCGTGTTCGCCTGCGGCTGCTTTTCGACGATCAACAGCAGGCCGGGGCCGTCGTTGATGATGGCGTCGCCGATGGGGGCCGGGGAACCGATGCGAACGTCGGCGATGTCGCCGATGCGGACGGGCGCACCGCCCTTGAAATCGACGACGGTGCGGGCGAGATCCTCCGGTTCGCCGATGCGCGAGACGTGCTTGATGGCGATCCGCTGATTCGGCGTGTCGACGACGCCCCCGGCATCGAGCGCGGCCGCATCGGCCGTGGCCTTCGTGAGGGCGTCGAGAGAGATATTGTTCGCCCGCAAGTAATCGGGATCGACGAGGACTTGGTATTGTTTGTCCCGCTGGCCCCAGATGGCGACGTTGGCGACGCCGGGCACCGACATCAATTTGGGGCGGATCGTCCAGAGGGCGAGCACGGTGAGGTCGCGCTGCGAGAGCGTTTTCGACGTGATGCCGATCTTCAGCACCCGGCTCGTGGACGACAACGGTTGCAGAATCACCGGCGGCTTGGCCACGACCGGTAGCTTCGGCGTCTCCGCCGCGACGCGTTCTTGCACCATCTGCCGGACGCGGCCCGGCTCGGCGCCGTCTTCGAGAATCAGCACGACCTGCGACAAGCCGAGGACCGATTTCGACCGCACCGTTTTGACGCTCGGGATGCCGTTGAGGGCGTTCTCCAGCGGCATCGTCACGAGGCTTTCGACTTCCTCGGCCGACAATCCCGGGGCTTCGGTTTGGATTTCGACCTGGGCCGGGGCGAACTCGGGAAAGACATCGAGCGGCGCGCGTTGCACCGAGCGCAAGCCGAGGACGATGAGGACCACGCAGAGCGCGAGCACGACCACGCGCAGGCGGATGGAATTGGCGATCAAGGCGGAGAGCATGGGAACCCTGAGTCCTTCGTCATTTGTCCATCGTCATCGTGCTCCGCTGCGCGGTAGTTCACGCGGCCGTTTCAGTGGGTGAAGAATCTTAAACTGCGAAGCCCGAATAACGAGGGACGAATCACGAAAGACTCTCGTCACTTCGAATACCCCGTCTCCGTGCCGAATAACTCCGCCGAGCCGCCCGTGATCAGCGTCGCGCCGGTTTTCAAATTCCCGTCTTTCAGCACGGCCGTGTCGCCGACGACGTACTGCACCGCGACTCGCCGGCGGACGTAGGTGTGCTCGACCGTCTGTTCGTAGACCCACGTGCCACCGTGGATGTCGTGGATGACTGCGCCCCAGGGGATCGTCAGGCTTTCGGCTTCGCCTTTGATGGGGATCGTGACGCCGACGCGGTGGCCGGGGCTGTACTTCGCGGCGGCGTTGTCGAACTGGTAGAAGACATCGACGGTGCCGGCGAGGGCGTTCGCCGATGGCGGCGCCACGACCGGTTTCGCTTCGAGTAGCGGCTCTTGCGCGCGCTTCGATAAATTGCCTATCCGGCTCGATTGGGTCAGATCGAGATCGGGGAGATCGCCGACGTACACCGGCACGCGGATCCACACGCTGCGGGTGTCGACGACTTCAAACAGAACCGCCCCGGCCGGGACGTGCTGCCCGGCGACCACGGACAAAATCCGCAGGAAGCCTTTTTCGGGGCTGGTCAGCGGGATCGGCGTGGCCGTGCCGGTGTCGGCTTCGCCGGCCGCGCGGTTCAGCAGTTTCACTTTGTCCGCGGCCGCATCGTGGACTTTTTGCAACCCGTCGTAAATCACGCGGGATTCGTCGACTTTCCGCTGGCTACCGGTTTTATCCGCGAGCAACATCGCTTCGCGGTCGAGTGCCAACTTGGCCCCCGCGAGGTCGATCTGCGCTTTCTTTTCCAAGCCGATGCCGTCGACGAGCGCTTGGGCCAACAAGACGCGGCCTTCGGGGGTCAGCAGCGGCAGAAGTTGGAGCACGGGCTGGCCGACCTCGACCGATTGGCCCGCTTTCGGGATGGTTTTTTGGGTGGAAGGGTCTTTCACCAACCCGCTGACCGGGGCGGAGACGACGATCGCTTGGCCCGGCGGGACTTGGACGTCGCCGCCGTAGAACCGGCTCCGCGGCATCTTCTCCCGCTTGGCGGTACCGCGGGCGAGGCCGAGCTTTTTTTCCGCGTCGGCCGAAAGGATCACCGTGTTGAATTGGCCTTCGGTGGCCGGTTTCGGCACGGTCGCTTCGGTCTTGGGCAACGGCGATTTCAACGCTTCGATGGGCGAACCGACGAGCAACCAAAAGAAGCCGATGCCGAACCCCACGACCGACAGCGCGGCGGTCGCACCGGTGACGATGCCACTGCGGTAGTTCATGGCGCGATCTCAAGGAGCCAGACGGCGACCGACGCTCCGTTCGAGTTCGACCCACGCCCGACGCTGATCGGCCTTCAAAACGGCTTCGCGGCCGAGGGTGTCGATCAATTGGCGGTTGGCCTCGAGGGCGATCAACAGCGGAACGTTCCCGTCTTCATAGGCTTTTTGGGTGCGGCGGATAGAAGCGTCGACTTCCGGGCGGATGGTTTTCCGCAACACATCCAGTTCGGCCGTCGATTGTTGGAAGCGAGCGTGGGCCAGCCGGACGTCGAGGACGATCTGATTGCAGACGCTTTGCCGGCGCCGGGACATCAACTCGAGATCGGCTTCGGCCCGGGCGATCAACCCTTGGTTGCGGTTGAAGATCGGCAGCGTGATCCGCAGCGCCGGGCTGAATTCGTGGCCGGTCTTGCGCCCGCTGGTCGCATCCAGAATCCCGAGGACGCGCACCCAGCCGAGTTTGGCGATCCGCAGTCGTTCGGCCGCGGCTTCGGTGGCCACTTGAGCCGCGACGGCATCGGGACGCGTTTTCACCGCATCTTCCACGAGCGCATCGAGGTCCGGTTCGACGAACGCCAAAGGCGTCGGCGGCACCACGGGGAGTGTACCGGCGAACCCGGCGAGGCCCGTCAGGTTCTTCACCCGTTCCTCGGCGAGGGTCACATCGAAACCGACCCGCGTGCGATCCTGTTTCGCTTGCAGCGCGTCGATTTTCGCCGTCACCGATTCTTGCTCGCTGGCCGCCCCGGCCTTCAACTGCGCTTCCGCGAATTTGGCGATGTTCCCGCGCAGTTCCAACGATCGATCGGCGACCGCGACGCGCTCTTGGGCCAGCAGCAAATCGGCGTAGGCTTGGCGCGTGTCGCGGATCAAGTCGAGCGCCGTCTGCGTGAGGCGTTCGGCGGCGCGGGCGTTTTCCCACTCCGCGGCCCGGATGCGCACCGGTCGCAACCAGAGGGCTTCGAGAGGAAAATCGACGAGGTACTTGAATGGCTTGTCCGGCGCGCTGAACGTGTACACAAGTTCCGGATTCGGGAGAAGGCCCGCTTGGATCAGGTCGGCCCGCGTCAGTTGCAACTCCACGAGCAATTCTTGGAAGAGCGGATTGTTCCAAAGGGCCAAGAGTACCAGTTGTTCTTCCGTCAGCGGCTGACCCCGCTCCAAGCCCGGCGGCAAAATCACCTGCGACGACGCGGCCGAGGTGCCGACCGTGTACCCGGTCCGCTGTTCGAGATTCGCCGAGACGGTATTTCGCATCCGCGCGGGCGGGGTTTGGCAACCGGCAGCGACGGTCAGCAATGCGAGGCACGGAAAAAGTCGGGAACGTACCATGTCGTTCTAATCGACCGAATTCGCACTCGACTTGACCGAATAGACCGGTTGTAGGGTCACAAGACAAAAACGATCTCGCGAATGCCCAGAACGATTTCAGTGGGTAAAACGCGACAATCTCAAAATTCATCCAAACGTCGCAACGCGAATGCCCGGTTGATTTTAGAGTCCGACTGCTCGTGGGATGGGACCGAGGGCGGCACATTTTTCAAAATCATGGGAATAAACCCGGGAAGGGGGTGTCTAGCTTGTGAGGACGCAACCGGGGTGCCCCGGTGGACGGTTCCGATTTTGGAGCCCGCGCCCGACGCATAACCCCCCTCTTGGGAGTATCTGATGAAGAAGATCCTCGTTCTCGCCGCCGTTCTCGCCTTCTCCGTCGTCGCCATCGGTTGCGGTGGCAGCAGCGCCGCCTCGACGACCAAGGTGACCACCGTCAGCACCGAAACCAAGACCAAGTAAATTGGTTTCGGATCGCAATAATGAGCCGGCCGGGTTATCCGGCCGGCTCATTTCGTTTTTTTTCTCGAACTTACCGGAGTCACCCGTGGCCCGCATAACGTTGTTCGCCCTCATTTGCGCGGTCGCCCTCGGTTGCGGCGGTGCGGAGAAGGGGAAAAATAAAGACTTGGACAAACCGAAAACGGAATCGACAAAGTGATTTCGTCATCCGCGTCTACCGACGTTCCGCGAGTTGCTCGAAGTAGAGTTGGATCAGGCGGGCATAGTCTTCGCCATATTTCGCGCGGAGTTCTCGGATGCTCTCCGTCTTCACGCCTCCGGAGAGTTCGCTTCTTTCGGTCGAGGGGCTGTGGGAATCGCTGAACTTCCCGGCTGCCCGCTTCAATTGCTCGGCGGCTCGCCGCATCGCCCGGGCGGCGTCGGAACCGTTCGGCCGACCGAGTTCCCGCTCGGCTTGCTCCATCGATTCCCGGGCCCCCTCGACTTCGATGGCCGCGTCCCGAATCGATTGGGCGCGAGCCCCAAGAGTCGGAGCAGCCGTGGCTTTGCCAACTGATTTTTGCGCTTGGATCAAGACGTCGTCGGCCAGTTTGCGAGATTTTGCCGCATCACCCGGTTTGTTCGCGGCCGCACTGCGGTTGGATTGATCCATCGCCTCGGCCGCGCGTTTGAGGGAGTCGGCGACTTCCGACGAAAACTTCAACGCCAACCCCCGGCTTTCCTCGGCAAGCTCGCGCTGCTTTTCCCGTTGGCGGGCGAGTTCGCTCCCCGGTTCGCCCGCCCGCTTGGCCGTTTCCTCGATCCATTCGCTTTGTCGCCGACCCAGTTCGATGGCCCGCTCGGCCAGATCCGGTTTCCCCGATGCTTCCGCGGCGGAGTCGAGATCGTTCTTCGCCCCCGCGGCCTCGAGCCCGGCCCCGGATGTGTCGCCGACATCTAGGTTCCGGCCGGCTTCCCGAGCTCGCTTCGCGGCCTGTTCCGCTTTCATCGCGCCGTCGGCTCGCCCGGCCGCGTTTGCATCGCGGGCCAATCGCTCGATTTCACAAGCCAGGATTTCTTGCTTCTGGGCGAGGACTTTCAGCGGATCGCCCCGGCTCGGCGTCGGCGGTTTGGTCGACGCCTCGGCGATCCGTGATAGGCGGTCGCGCAACTCGCGTTGCTCCCGGGCGAGTGCGCGGGCGTCGTCCGCATCTTTCTGATTGGGCAGGCTCGGCGAATCTTCGACGCGCGGAGGTTCGGGGACCCGGCCGTCGGGGTTCAACTCCCGTTCCAATTCCCGTGTCGCGGCCGACGCGAGTGCGCACTTCTTTTTCAAGTCATCGACGTCCGGCACCGTCTTTTTTAACGCGGCTTCGGCGGCGAGTGCCGCTTCGCGCGCGGCTTGCAATTTCGATTGTGCTTCCGGCGCTCGGAGTTGTTGGAGCCGCATGGCGATATCGCCTTGGGCGCGTTGGAACCGTTGGAGTTCGCCGGGCGTCGGTTGGTTCGACTTCGCCAAGGTCTCCGTGAGTTCATTTTGAAGTCGCGAGAGTTCGACCGCTCGCTCGTCGGCCGGGGTCTGGCCGGCCAACGCTTCTTTGAGCCGCTCGAGTTGAAGTTTCGTTTCGCGGAGCGCCGCGCCCGACTCCGTCAGCAGGCCGCGCTTCAAATTGTCGCCGGCGCGCTCGCTTGCTCCGACCGCGTAGGCCCGGCGCGATTCCCTGCCCGGCCCGTCGATTTTGCGAATGGCCCTGCTCAGTTCGTCTTGCTTCTCCGCGAGCGCGGCGAGTTTTATTTTGGCGTCGGGATCGTCTCGGTTTTTCGCGAGCCGGATGATACCCCCGGCGTCTTGGATCACGGCGTCTTGCCCTTTGCGGATTTTGTCGAGTTCGAGCGCGGCCGCTTGCAAACGCAGGGTTTGACCGGGGATTTTCTCGGCGAGTTGATGGAGGGCTTCGGCCGCTTTCCGCACGCTCTCCGCGGCTCGGATCGGGTCGCGTTTCAATTGCTCGGCCGCGGCCGCGGTCGTGTCCACGGCCAGCGGGTGGGCTTTGTCGAGAGTCGGGGATTCGGGCAATTGCAGTTTGCGGATTTCGTCGCGGATCGCGCACTGTTCGGCGGTCCATTTCTCGCGGTCGGTCGGGGAGTCGCCGCGCGGCGTTTGTTTAAAACCTTCGGTCGCGCGGAGCAAAAGGTCCTCCTGCCAGCGGGCCAATTGCAGCGCGGCCTTGCGGGCGTCGCCTCGGTCGGTCGCCGATTTTTCGAGCGCATCGGCCAATCGCTCGAGGTCGCGTGCGGCCTTCTCTTGCTCCGTGAGGGCTTCGATCGGCTTCTTCTTTTCGAGGAGGTCGGCCGCGGCGCGGCCCGGTTTCTGTTCCAGCGGGGCGGTCTGCGCCAACCGGCTCGGAAGGTCGGTCTTCTCCGCCAGCTTCTTGATCTTGTCTGCGAGTTCCTTCTGCTGTTCGGTCAGGCGTTCGATCCGATCTCGATTCGCCTCGGATTCGCCGCGGCGGATGGCGGCATCCAGTGCGCGCTGATCGCGGGCGATGCGGCGGAGTTCCTCGGACTCTCGCTCGTATCGGAGCGCCCGAGCGTCCGCGGCCCCCCGTTTGAGGGCGTCGCTCGCCCGCAGAAGATCGTCGAGTTCGCCGGCCAATTCTCGTTGTTTTGCGGCGGACTCGGTTTGGGATTTCGCGTTCATCGCGCCGTCGGCGAGTCTCTCTTGATCGCGGCCCAACCGCTTCAATTTCGTGAAGTCGAGCCACTCCGCGAGCGCGGTTTCGCCGGCCGATTCGAGCGCCGCCAGTTTGAGCAGTGCCGCTTCGAGAGCGCGTTGGGCGGCGAGCGCCGCCGCGTCGCGCGGTGCCGCCTCGGCTTCGGTCAGCACGCGTTTGAGTTCGACTTCCGCCGTGCGGATGTCTCCGGAGAGTTCCCGGGCGAGGGCCCCTACGGCCCGGAGTCCCGGCGGTGCCGGCTCACTGACCAATTCTTTCAACGGGCCGAGG
>JAYSYN010000129.1:0-5496 GCA_043727575.1 Fimbriiglobus sp. | reverse complement strand
GAGATGAAGCAGCATGCCGCGGAATGACGAGTGGCAGAGCCGCATCAAGTCGGTCGAAAACGAATACAAGGCGATGCGTCAAGCTTCCGAACGCTTCAAGAAAATGGCGCTCGCCGACCCGAGTATTCTCGAAGTCGGCTCCGAGCATCGGCATCTCGTTACCGCTTGTGCCAATCTCGAATCGACCTACTTGATTCGGTTGTTCGCCGAGTTCGAAACCGGCGTGAGGCAATACTGGGCCACGCAGAAGTCAACCAAGCCAAACACCTCCGATCTACTCAAAGGCTCGGCATCCCGCCGTCGAATTCCCACGACCGAATTGGAGCTCGCGGATTCCGTTCGCGAATATCGCAATTGCTTGGTTCATGAGTCGACGGAATCACTCGACGCGATTCCGCTCGCGGTCGCCCGAGGATGCTTGTGCCGATTTTTCGCATACCTTCCACCCCAGTGGTGAATGCTCGGACAAGCTTGGAAAAGCTCCGCGGCGGCGAAGACCTCGTGGTGGCGGAAGCCGGCGTCAACCTGCGGATGCTCGGGGCGATCCGCAGCGCCCGGCTATGCGTCGATTGCCACGGCGGGAAGCGCGGCGACCTGTTCGGTGCGTTCTCGTATTCGCTCGTCGGGCGCTCGAAATGAACTCCGCGCCATAGAATGCCGGCACGCGAGTTGCGATCCTCCGTTTTTGAAACACGATGTCCTCTTGAAACATCCGCCGAGGGCCGTGGCCTCGGACCAACAGCGCAGGTGTCTCTGCGCGCGGGGGAATCCGTAACTATGGCGATGCCGACTCCTCCGATGCGAATCTTGGCCGAGCGGTTGCTCGCGCGCGAATCCGCGAGGGTCGTCGACGGCAAGCATGAGGGGGTGCGTCTGTGCGAGAAAATGCGCATTTCGCTGATCGGATTCGCCGGCGCGGAGGGGTTCGTGTCGCTTTTGCGGCGGGCGTTGAACCTGGCCGGCCCGGAACTGCCCCCGGCGCACGGGATCGAAATCCATTCCGATGGGCGATTGGTCGGTCTCGACGAATTGGCCCTAAAATTGCCTGATCACGGTCAAGCGGTGGCCGTGGCCGTCACTGGGCACTTACTGGGGCTCTTGGTCATTTTCATCGGTGAATCACTGACGCTACGACTGGTTCGCGACGCTTACCCCGACGGGGCGTCGGGCGAACCCGATACGAGAATTGAGGCCCCTTGGTGAGCGCGCAAGATCGAGACCCGGAACGGGTGCCCATCCAGCGGTTGTCCACGGGTGTACCGGGCCTCGACGAGATCCTCGGCGGCGGTCTGCCCGAGTATTCGTTCAATATCATCGCCGGCGCCCCTGGGTGCGGGAAGACGACGCTGGCGCATCAAATCATGTTCGCCAACGCCACGGTCGAGCGGCCCGCGCTCTACTTCACCGTGCTCGGCGAGCCGGCCATCAAGATGCTGCGCTACCAGCAGCAGTACAATTTCTTCGATTCGGAGAAGTTGGATGGGGCGATCCGCTTCGTCAACCTGAGCCAACTGGTACTGGATTCCGATCTCGGCGCCGTTTTGGCCGCGATCGTGAAAGAGGTCGAAGCCTCGAACGCGAGCGTCGTCGTCGTCGATTCATTCCGCACCGTGGTGCGCAAAACGCAAGGCCACTCGAGCGAAGTGGAGGTCCAAGGGTTCGTCCAAAGTTTGGCCCTCCACCTGACCAGTTGGCAGGCGACGACGTTCCTGATCGGCGAGTATGTCGAAGGGGAACTGCGGGACAACCCGGTCTTCACGGTGGCCGACGGGTTGCTGTGGCTTTATCAAACGATCGAGCGAAATTCGATCGTGCGGAAGATGCAGGTCATGAAGCTGCGTGGGCAAGAATCGGTCCCCGGCCTGCACACGTTCCGCATCACGCAAGGCGGTTTGCAAACCTTCCCGCGGACCTTCGGCCTCACCGAAAGCCCGACCCACGTCAAAGGGCGACGGCGCCTGTCCAGCGGCAACGCCGAGCTCGATGCCATCATGGGTGGCGGCATCCCCGAAGGGGACAGCTTGCTCGTGGCCGGTCCGTCCGGGGCGGGCAAAACTGTCCTCGGCATCCAATTCATCGCCGAGGGGTTGAAGCGAGGCGAACCGGGCATCGTCGCCATGTTCGAAGAACTCCCCGACGAGTACCTCCAGCGGGCCGCCTCGTTCGGCATTGATCTCAAGAAGTCGCGCGACGACGGCTCGCTGAAGATCATCTACCTCAGGCCACTCGATCTATCGGTGGACGAGACCGTCCACGAGGTGGTCAACGCCGTCAAGGCCATCGGTTGCAAACGGTTGGTGATCGACTCGCTCGTCGGGTTCGAATTGGCCTTGGCCCCCGGCTTCCGCACCGATTTCCGCGAATCGCTTTACCGCATGATCGGCGCGCTCACCCGCATGGGCGTCACGATCGTCAGCACGGTGGAAATCGAGGAGGATTTCACCTCGATGAGCCTGAGCAACTTCGCCGTGTCGTTCCTCGCCGACGACTTGCTGCGCCTGCGCTACGTGTCGATCAACGGGCAGATGCGAAAAATGCTCATGGTGATCAAGATGCGCCGCAGCGAACACAGCATCGACTTGCGCGAATACCGCATCACGTCCGAGGGCTTGGTACTCGGAGCACCGCTGCGCGGCTACCAAGGGCTAACGAGTAGCATTCCGGGGCCGTGGTCCGCCGAGGACGCATCGCGACAGTCCGCCGAGTTCGAAGAGGGGCAAACTTGATGGAGATCGATCCGGACGGAAATCGGACGGGGACCGCGTATTCGGCCGAACTGCGCGCGGTGAACGAAGCGCTCTTAGTCTCGTCCATCCGCCAGCACGAGTTGACCGAACTCGCGCAGCGGGCCCACGACAAATACCATCGGCTGTTCGAGTCGATCGACGAAGGCTTTTGCATCATCGAAGCCGTCGATGTCCCTCCCGGCGAGCCCATCGACTTCCGCTACGTCGAAGCCAATCCGGCGTTCGTCATCCAATCCGGCATCGGAGATGTGGTCGGGAAGACGATCCGCGGACTGTTCCCCGGCATCACCGAAGATTGGTTCCTCACATACGACGCCGTACTCCGCACCGGCGCCCCGATCCGCTTCGAACGGATCCTCGAGCCCGCCGGCCGCGTCCTCGAGCTGTACGCGTTCCGAGCCGACGACCCCGATCGCCCCCGCGTCGCGGTCATTTTTAAAGACGTCACCGAGCGCACCGAGTTGCAACGGAAGTTGAAAGAGCAGTCCGGGGCGCTCGTCGATTTGCACCGCCGCAAAGACGAATTCTTGGCGATGCTGAGCCACGAACTCCGCAATCCATTGGCGCCGATTTCAAACGCCGTACACATGCTGCGGTTGCACAACAAAGAAGATCCGCTCCAATTGCAGGCCCGCGTGACGATCGAGCGCCAACTCGGCCAGTTGACGCGCTTGGTCGACGACCTCATGGAAGTGTCGCGCATCACGACGGGCCGCGTCCATTTGCGGCAAGAGCGAGTCGCCGTCGCCGGCATCGTCGAGCGTGCCGTCGAGACGGCGACGCCCCTGCTCGAACTGCGCCGACACGAACTGACGGTGTCGGTTCCCGAAGAACCGATTTGGCTCTTCGGCGACGCCGGCCGGCTGGAGCAGGTCGTCGTGAACCTGCTGACTAACGCCGCGAAGTACACCGAAGAGGGCGGGCGCGTTTGGCTGACGGCCTCGCGAGAGGGCGACGAAGCCGTGATCCGCGTGCGCGACACGGGTGTCGGCATCGCCCCCGAATTGCTGCCGCGCGTGTTCGACTTGTTCACGCAAGCGGAGCGTTCGCTCGACCGCGCCCAAGGCGGGTTGGGCATCGGTCTGGCGTTGGTCCAGCGCCTCGTGGAAATGCACCGGGGCAAGGTCAACGCCTTCAGTGCGATGGGGCAAGGGAGCGAGTTCGTCGTCCGGTTGCCGATTCTGGGAACCCCCATCCCACTGCCCCCGACCGTCCAAGCGGGCGCGCCGACCGCCGGGGGCGCTTTGCGGATTTTGGTCGTGGACGACAACGTCGATTCGGCCGACAGTTTGGCCATGCTGTTGCAAACGGTCGGGCACGAAGTGCAGACGGCCCACGACGGGCCGACCGGATTGACGGCGGCCCTCGGCTTCCATCCGGACGCCGTTTTGCTCGATATCGGCTTGCCGAAGATGGACGGCTACGAGGTCGCCCGGAGGATGCGCCTCGCGCCGCAACTCGCGACCACGCCGCTGATCGCCCTGACAGGCTACGGGCAAGAATCGGACCGGCAGCGTTCGCGGGAGGCGGGGTTCGACCACCACTTGGTCAAGCCGGTCGATTTCGAAAAGCTGCTCGGGATCTTGGCAACGGTCGCGAAACCGGCGGGGTGACGGCTCACAGGATATTGTGGTAACGCAGGCCGCTCGCCTCGGCGATCGTGCGGCTCACCTCTTCGGCTTCGGCGCGATTCCGACACGGGAAAATCGATTCGTCCGTGCCGCCGAATTCGTTGCAAAGCGCGGCCTGAAATCGCTCGGGACGCAATACGAACACGAAGAACAAAATCCCCGGCAGGCAACCCATCGTCAGCAAATACAAGCAGATGAGATACGCGATCGGCCTCGGATTGTGCGACGCCAAGATGCCGATGCCGGAGCTGCGCTTCCACTGGATCTTGAATTCCGGCAGCTTGAAGAAGACGTACCGGCGCGTTTTGAAGATCGTACATTTGCCGCCCGGATCGCGGACGACCCGCAGCGACTCGAAGCTGCCGAGGATGAACGCTTGCAGCGCGGCGTTGACCATGTTCATAAACAACGTCGTGGCGATGTGCCCCGCGTCTTGAAACGATTGCCCCGTAGCGACCGTGCCGAGCGCCAACAGGGCGATGTTGGCGAATTGCAGCGCGATGAACAATTGCAACCGGAAAGCGGGCGACCACCCTTCGTGCCAGGTTTTGTCGATCGGCTCGAACTCGCGCTGGGCTTTCGCTTTCTTCTTGCCGACGAGTTCCCAACCGCAGTGGACGCAAAACGTCGCGTCGAGCGGGAGTTCGCCGCGGCATTTCGGGCAAGGTTTCAACCCGGTCCCGGGGACCGCGTAGGGTGTGGTCACCGGCCCTTCGTGCTCGACGTCGTCCCCCGCGAGTAGCGGCAGACCGACGCCGGTTTGCTCCTCGAATTCGGGGCGGTGGTCGCGCGGATCGCGCTGCGGCCGGGCGATCACGGCCCGCGCCCGGCCTTTCTGCGGCACGGGCGGCGGTTCGTCCTCGCCGAAGTTCTCGGCCAAACGAGCGCGGACCGGGGGACGCTTCGGCGCGGCCGGTTCGTCGAACGGCGTCTCCAACTCGGGCACGGCCTCCGCCGCGGCCCGCATCGCAGACGGGACGTCGGCGTAGTAGCCGCAATGCTCGCAACGCACCTTGGCTTTGACGTACCCCGGCGGGACGGTCGCTTTGCCGCCGCAATTCCCGCAGATGAAGCGCGTGCTCAATTTCGGATTCCGGATTTGGGATTTCGGATTTGAA
>JAYSYN010000128.1:0-16685 GCA_043727575.1 Fimbriiglobus sp. | reverse complement strand
GCCGGTGCGGATCGCGCACACGCCGGCGGAGATCGGCGAGAAGACGTTCGTGCTCGACACGCCGCCGCTGCCCAACGAAGCCGAGACCGGCGACAACCGCCTCGAACGGACTGTGCTCGTGACAGACACCAAGAAGCTCAAAGTGCTGCTCATCGACGGCTATCCGCGCTACGAATTCCGCTTCCTCAAGACCCTGTTCGAGCGCGAAACGGAATTGGAGAAGGGGGGCCGGTCGACCGATCTCGACGTACTGTTCCTCGACGCGTCCAACGGCCACTGGCAGTTGGACAAGAGCACCGAGCGCCTGCGGGGCGTCGTACCGACAAAGACGCAGTTGTTCGAGTACGACGCCGTGATCTTCGGCGACGTCAACCCGGCCCTGTTGCCAAAGGCGAACCAGTTCCTCACCGACCTCGCGGAGTTCGTGAAGGTCAAAGGGGGCGGGCTGATCTTCATCGGGGGGGAGCAGGCGACGCCGCACAAACTTTTCGAGACGCCGCTGGGGGAATTGCTGCCGATCGGCCCTGCGGACAAGGCGGGCGGGCCGAGCCCGACGCCGGAGAACGCCCCGATCGCGGACGACTTCAAACCGAAACTCACGGCGCTCGGTCGTTCGCACCCGCTCTTCCGGTTCACCTCCGACGAAACCGAGAACGACCGCATCTGGGAGTCGCTTCGGGGCTTCTATTGGTACGGCGCCGGCTACCGCAAGAAACCCGCGGCCGAAGTGCTGGCCACGCACCCGACGCGTGCGGCGGAGGGGGAACCCAACGCGCTCCACCCTATCGCCCTGCAGCAGTTCGTCGGCGCCGGCCGGGTCATGTTCCTCGGCTTCGACGAAACCTGGCGCTGGCGTTTCCGCCTCACCGAAGAGCGCTTCGATCAGTTCTGGTCGCAGGCCGTGCGCACGGTGGCCCGGAGCAAAGTCTCGCGCATTGAACTGAAGACCGACAAGCCGACGACTTACCGGCGCGGCGAACCGATCGGCTTGACGGTCCGTTTCCCGGACGACGCCCCGGCCCCCGCCGTCGACGCGGTAGTGAAGGTCCGCGTCGAACGCAAACCGATCCGCTTGCCGGGGCAGTCCGGCCGCGTGGGCGACTCCGAAACGCAGACGGTCCGACTGACGAAAGTCCCCGGCACGCGGGCCACGTTCACCACGGTGCTGACGCGCACTCCCGAAGGGGAGTACGGCTTCCAACTGACCGAAGGCGCCCCGACGAAGCAGATCAACAACCCGCGCGCGGAGGCGAAGGTGCTGCCGCCGCAGGGGGAACTCGACCAACTGAGCATGGACCGCGCCGACCTCGAAGAGACGGCGAAGAAAACCGGCGGGGAGTTCTACACGCTGGCGAACGCCGACGATCTGTTGGCGAAGATCGAGGTGCTGGAGCGCGACCGCGTGCAATTGAACCAACCCTGCCCCCCGCTGAGCGTCTGGAACCACGCCGCGCTGTTCGCGATCTGGGTCGCCCTGCTGGCCGCGGAGTGGTGGCTGCGCCGGCGGGAGCGGTTGGTTTAATCGCGAGGCGGGAACGAAAAAAGCGACCGGGCCACCCCGGTCGCTTTCCGCAATGGTCTAGCCGCTCACTCCCGGTGGGCGTCGTGGCATTCTTTGCAAGATTTGCCGAGGACGCCGAGGGCGGCGTTGGTGGCCTTCAAATCCTTCTTGTCGGCCGCGGTCGAAATGTCGGCCGTTTGCTCCGCGTACTTCGCGCTCAACTTCTTCCAAGAGGCGGCGTCGCCCTTGGGGGCTTCGTTCTTGCCGAGGCCGGCCGCGAGCGTCTTCAATTCGGTGGCGGCTTTCTGCGCGTCTTCCCACTTCTCGGCCTTGGTCGCGGCCGCGATCTTCTTCTGCAGGGAATTTTTGCCGCCGAAGCTCGGCTTCATGATCTCTTCGATGCTCAAGGCTTTTTCGGGTTTCTTTTCGTCCGCGGCGAAGGCGCTCACGCCCAGCGCGATCGCGAACAGGCCCGCCGCGAAGCAAATCGCCGACCGCGTGATCTTCCGAACCATCTGTGCCGCTCCGTAAAGTAGGACGTTCATCCTCGGCGGCGCGACCTCCGCGCCGACCGGTGTCTGGGAACTATATCGGTAGGACGCGTCCGTCGGAACCAGAATTCACCGCGCGCACCCGGATTTTTGCAGTATCATAACATTCCCCACGAACAGTGCGGCTCCGGCCTACCCCCGCCATCTCCGGCCCATATCTTTCCATCATTCTGCCATCGGAATGGTTTCTCCACCGCCCGAGTTATCCGGCCATGAACGCCGCGCTGCGCGAATACGTTTTGAAAGGCCTGTTTCTGGGCCTGTGGTCGTACCTCGCCCTCGTCCACCCCGCATGGGGTTCCGTCTGGCGCGTCGTCGGCTATTTGTTCGGGGGCTTCGCCGCCGGGTACGCGCTTGGCATCGGCCAGCAAATCTTGCGCGGCTACCGCCCTTTCCGCAACCCGCCCGGATTCTTGCTGCTGGTCTTGCTCGATAGCCCCTTCTGCATTTACCTCGGCGTCCTCGGTGGCTTGACCGCGGGGTTGTTCCTCGAACGCCCGCCGGACGTCGAAGCCGAGACCTTCCAAGCGATCCTCGGCACGGTGGTCACTTCGCCGATTCAATCGTCTATCTACGATTGGCTCGGATACTTCGCCTTGGGCGGAGCCCTGCTCGGCTTCGGCTTCTACCGCCTCGCCGGGATCAAAGACAACCTCTACCGTTTGGTCATCGCCGCGGTTGTCGGCGCCATCGGGATTTACCTCGCCATCAACTACATCGACGAATTCCCGAGTCTCGCCGATAAAGCCGATCAGCAGCGCTTCGCCGTCATCCTGCTCCTCGGCTTGCCGTTCTTCTACCTGCTCGCGTTCTGCGGCGAGACGGAAGAATCCGAAGTCGAAATCGCGGCCCTCTGCGCCGGCTTGGGAGTCGGACTGTATCTCATGCGGTTGTCGTCCGAACTCCCCGGGTCGGCCGACAAGCTGATCTTCTTGGTGCCGTTGATCCTGTACTACGTCTACGTCGTGCGGATGCTGCCGGGCCTACGCGTGTTCAAGCACACCTTGCGCGGCTACGGCAACTTGTCGCTGCGGCGGATCCAAGAATCGATCTCCTCTTTCGGCCGGGCGCTCCAACTCGACAAGAAGAACGACCTGGCCATGAGGGGGCTGTTCGAACTCCACCGCAAAGTCGACGTGTCGAAACTCGACGGGCAAACCCAGCAATTGTTGAACTTCGACTTCTGTTTGAAGCTCGCCCAAGGGCACCTGATTCAAGAGAGCGCCCCGACCGTCAGCGAACGCGAGGAAGCCCTGCGGTTGCTGGATACGGTCGAGCGCTACAAACCGGCGCTGATGCCCCGGACCGATTACCTCAAGGCCGTCGCCCAGACGCACGCCAAAGACTTCGACCTCGCGGCCGGGTATTTGAACCGCCTGCTCGACCCCGAACAACCTTACGTGCAAGCCGTCCGCCAGGAGGTCCTCTACTCCGCCTTCGGGCTGGCCCTGCGTCAGCACCCGCAACTGGTGCTGCGCTTGGGCGACGAATTGCTGGCGAAACCGGGCCGGCGGATGGAAGCGATCTCGGCGGTCGAACGGCAGTTGGCGGTGAACCCCGCCGACGGCGAGGCGATGGAACTCCGCGGGAGTTTGTACTCGACCCTGACCGAACCGGAGTTCGTCTCGGCGTGCTCGCACGGGGCGCCCGAGTTCTTCAACTACGAGTACGCCGAGCAACTGGGGCTGGCCCTGCTCGACGGGGATCAACCCGATCGCGGCATGGCCTACCTAAGGATGGCCGGGCGAGGCTTGCCGAGCCGGGGGCCGGGTTTGTTCACGAAGCTCGCCGAGGTGGCGGCCGCCCGCGGCCAAGCCGAGGAAGCCCACGGCTACTGGGATCAAGTGAAACGCAGCGGTTTGACCGCCGGACCGGCGCGGTTGGCGCCCGCCGAGCAAGCGTTCTACTTCGCCGGGCTGCGGAAACTGATCGACGACGCCGCGGCGCGCGGGGATTACGACGCCGCCATCGACAACCAACGCCTGCTGATCGAAGGGGGCCAAGAAGATGTGAACACCCTCCGGCAGTTGGCCGAGTTGCACGCCAAGGGCGGCGACGTGCTGAACGCGCTGCTCATCGTCGAACGAGGGTTGATCTATTCCAAAACCGACGCCGACCTGCTGGCGAAGAAGGAGTCGTACTACTTCTCGGTCGACCCGGAGCGCGTCCGCGAGGCGAAGGACAAGATCGCCTCGTGGTTCGATATCGGCTACTGCACGCGGAAGGTGCAAGCCGTATCGAACTTGGCCGAGCCGGACTTGGACACCCTCGAATGGGGCTTGCATTTGGCGAAGATCGCCCGGATCGTGCAGCCGAATTTGCACGCGGTGATGGTGGCCGAGGCGCGGATCCTCATGCGCCGGGGCGAGCGCGATGCGGCGATCCAGATCCTCGAAGACATCCGCGAGCAACCCAAGGGCAGCGGCGACGAGGAGGACGCTTGGTTCTTGGCCACGCGCCTGCTCGCCGACTTGTACCTCAACGAACTCGCCCGGCCGGACCTGGCCATCGGGGCCTACACGGCTTACCGCGAGTACCAAAAGAGCGGGGCGGAGACGCTGTTCCAACTCGCCCGAGCCTACGAGGCGAACAACAACATCCCCGCCGCGATCCAGATTTACGAAGCCGTGACGGCCTACGAAAAGCACCCGCGCTTCTGGGACGCCACGGAGGCCGTGCGGAAGCTCAAAGGGATCTGATGGGGGACAGATTCGTTTGACCCAATCGGGCTTCAAAATAATCGGGGAATTCTTTAAATCTCCGATTGACAAGTCGATTCGGCACTATTAACGTTTGTGAAATATTGATGAGCTTGCTTTTGCAGGCCCGTGAATCTGCATGTCTCTCCTCCGCAGATTCCTTTTTTCCGTGCCTCCCCACGGCCGACGTCCCTGCACCCTGTGCGGGGTCACCCATCCATTTTCAGGGGTTTTTTATGCGCTCTCGTCGTCTCGGTTTCACACTGATCGAATTGTTGGTGGTGATCGCGATCATCGCGATTCTCATCGGGCTGTTGTTGCCGGCCGTGCAGAAAGTCCGCGAAGCGGCCGCGCGGATGAAATGCACCAACAACCTCAAACAGATCGGCCTCGCCTGCCACAACTACCACGACACCGCCGGGATCATGCCCAACGGGATCTCCGGCGAGTACGGCTACCCTTCCCCGGCTCTCGACCCGAACAAGACGACTTGGATGAACAAACTCAAAGAATACTTCGAGAAGAAGAACGAGCCCGGCACTTCCACGTTTTCGCTCGTCCTCTGCCCGAGCGACCCGCGCGGCGCCGTGACCTACGGCAACGGCGGCGGCTACGGAAGTTACGGCCTCTCGTGGTACGTGGCCGTCGACGCGAAGAGCTACGGCGATGGCTTGGGCATGCTGGGCGGCGCCGAAAAATTCACTTCCGTGCCTCCGTCCGGCTACGTTTACAAACCCGACCGCGTCAGCCTGGAACACGTCACGGACGGAACCAGCAACACGCTGATGGTGGCCGAGCGTTTGCCGAGCATCAAAGGCGTCTATTCCGACTTGTTCTGGGGCTGGTGGGCCTATCCGACCACCTACGACACCCGCACCCCGGCTAGGGCCGATTCCCCCTTCTACTACAGCAACTCCCCGCTGACGAGTGCGTTGTGTTCACGGCCCGCGCAGGTCATGCAAGGCACGAACCAAAACCAGTGCGCGTTCAACGCCCCCGCCAGCTTCCACACCGGCGGCTTCCTCGCCGCGATGGGCGATGGCAGCGTCCGGTTCTTCAGCATCGCGGGCGCCAACCAAACTTTGGGGACGACCACGGTGCTCGGGGCCATGGGGACCCGCGCCGGCGGCGAAGTAGTCACCGCAAACTAACCGAACGATCCTCGGCCACTCACTCGCGCCACCGCCGATTTCCGGCGGTGGCCTCATTTCACCACATGCGGGGATCGGACCATGACGCGACTTTCGACACTGGGCTTTCTCGCGCTGGCGCTCGGCGGTTGCGCGGCCGCGACCAAGACCGGATCGGTCGAAGGCCGGGTGACCTTCGACAACAAGCCATTGGCTAAAGCGATCATCACGTTCACCGCGGCGAGCGGCGAATCGTTCACGGCCCAAGCCGACGACCTCGGGCAATACCGCGTCGACGGCGTACCCGTCGGCCCGGTCAAGATCGGAGTCGATGTTCCGCCCGAGGATCCGAGCGCCGCCGGCCAAGCCGCCAAAGTGAGCGGCCAAGACCCGGAGGCCCGCGCGAAAGCCGACGCCGCGAAAAAGGCGAAGCCGAAGGGGGTCAAAATCCCGGCGTCGTACGCCGATCCGCTGAAGTCGGAACTGTCGCACACCGTGACCGAAGGGCTCAGCACCTGCGACATCAAGCTCGTCAAGTGACGGATCGGGCGGATTTCGGATAGACTGAGAAATCCGATCCGCGCCTTGGAACCCGCCCATGCCACTCGGCTTCGTCTCGGCGATTTTTCCGGACTTGACCCTCGAATCGGTACTCGCGTTCGCCGCCGAGGAAGGTTTCGGCTGCGTCGAACTCATGTGCTGGCCGCCGGGTGCGGCCGACCGCAAGTACGCCGGCGTCACGCACCTCGACGTCTCCGATTTCACGGTGGAGGATGCGGCGCACGTCCGCGATTTGCTCCGCATCCACGGCGTCGCCGTGTCCGGGTTGGGCTACTACCCGAATCCGCTCGACCCGAATCCGGAGCACCGCGAACTGGTCGCGAACCACCTCATGAAGGTGATTCGCGCGGCGGCTTTGCTCGAGATCCCCATCGTCAACACGTTCATCGGCCGCGATCCGGCGCAATCCGTCGAGGCGAACCTTCTGGTATTGCCACAAGTGTGGAACCCGATCGTCGAACTCGCCCGCGCGGTGAAGGTCAAGATCGGCATCGAGCATTGCCCGATGCTCTTCAGCAACGACGAATGGCCCGGCGGCAAGAACGTCGCTCTTTGCCCCGCCGTCTGGCGGCACCTTTTCGAACTCTACCCGGAAGGCACCGTCGGTTTGAACTTCGATCCGTCCCACTTGGTCGCCCTGTTCATCGACGCGCCGCGGGCGCTGCGGGAATTCGGTCCTCGCATCGTCCACGTCCACGCCAAAGACGAACGCATCGACCGCGACCGACTCTACGAAGTCGGCGTTCACGGCCTCGGCTGGCACAAACCGAAACTCCCCGGCCTCGGCGATGTGCAATGGGGGCCGTTCTTCGCGGCCCTCACGGATGCCGGCTACACCGGCCCCATCTGCATCGAAGTCGAAGACAAGGCCTATGAGGGAAGCTTGGAGGACCGCAAACGCGCCCTCCGCCAGAGCAAGCGCTTTTTGGAACAGTACACGGGGTGAACCGGGTTGGAGCGATACCGTCGCGGCACCGGCCGAAGAGGCATCACGGGATCACCAACTCCTCGAACGCCGGGGCCAAGCGATAACTGCGTCCCTTCGTACTGGCGTCGTGGACGATGAAGAAACCGGCGGCGACCCATTTGCGGCACAGGTCCCCGGCCGATCTCGGGCCGATGCCGAAGAACGCGGCGAGATCTTTCGCAGTCAACACCTTGGATCTGGAAAACGGACCGAGCACACGGCGCTGTTGGGGCGAGAGTTCCCGCAACTCCGCGGATCGATCCCGACTCCGGCGAGTTTCTTCGGCCCGCCGCCTCACATTGGCGAACGCCTCGGCCATACCGAGACAGAAGTATTCGAGGAACGGGGTCACATCGGCCTCGGCGCGGCCGAAGTAGTAGTTGTGGCTGGGGCCGATGGCCAAGGCCGCGTAATAGCCGTCGAGATTCGCCGAGTAGTATTCTTCCAACGCGTAGATGCCGTGCAGACCGTAGCCGGAGCGGTGCAAGAGCAGGTTCGTCAGCAGGCGTGCCGTGCGACCGTTGCCATCGAAGTAAGGGTGGATCGTGGCGAATTGGCAATGGGCCAACCCGGCTAGGATCGGCGCGGGCCATTCCCCCGCGGTGAACGAGATCCGGATCCAATCCACCAATTCGCGCATCAGCGGGGGCACATCGCCCGCTTCCGGCGGCAGGTAGATCAGCCCGCCCGTGCGGGCGTCGCGGATGACGTTTTGCCCTTTTCGGTAGACCGTCGGTTTCGCCCGGCCGAACATCGCGAGGCCGTGAATGGTGCGGACGAGCGTCTCGCGAATCGGGTTCGACTGAGCCGCTCGGCGTTCGACGAATTCGAGCGCCGCGAAATAGTTCTTCACTTCGGATTCGTCGCGTTCGCGGCCGGGAAAGCCACCTTCCCCTTCGATGACCGCCTCCACTTCGCGGCAGGTCAGCCGGTTGCCTTCGATTTGCGTCGAAAGGTGCGTCGCCAACAATCGGGCCGTGCGCCGCAGCGAATCGAGCAAGCGCGCGGTCAAAAGCAAACCGGCCACGGCTCGGCGTTCGCCTTCGATCGCCATCAGCGACTTGGCGATCTTCGGAGTCAATGTGAACCGCGGATCGAACATCATTCCATTGTGCGAACCCGCCGAGAAACTGTCGAGAACATGTCGAGAAATTCGGTCGGGATCAACCGTCCGGGTCGTCGAGAAGTTGCTGCAAGCGCTCGCCGAGGGGCGGGGGAAATCGGGCGGGCCACGTCGCGTCGATGAGGCCGACGCCGAGGATGTCTTGGATGTGGACTCGGTCTTTGAGCCGCCACGCGATCAGTTTCATCTTGAGCAGGGCTTCGAGGTTGATCACTCGAAACTCGGCGGCGCGTTCCGATTCGTCGATCTCGGGCAGGATCACCGCGTCGTTCGGTTTCACTTTTTCGCCGGCGAACAGCAGGTGGATGCCGCCGCTCGGTTTGCCTTGGGGTCCGTCGATGAACGCATCGACGCCCCAGACGTGGTGGTAAATGAAGCCGACGGCCTCGAGCGCGGCCCTCACCGCGGGGAAGTCGGCGCGCCGGACGAGGATGTCGACATCCTTCGTGTTGCGGACGGCGTCTTCGTCGACGCGGGCCACCCATTCGGCGACGGCGTTGCCGCCGATGACGGCGTAGGGCACCCCGGCGTCGTCCAGCGCCCGCGTCGAGCGGCGCAGGCGCTCTTTTACTTTTTCGGCCGCCATCAACGCCCTCTCCCAGCCGATCGGTTCGGCGATCGCTTGAGTCATGGGTCACGTCCTTTGTTTTAAGCTAAACAGCTCCGGAAGCCGTCGGTCAACTCCGCGCGGTTGAGGTCGCGGCCGATGAAGACGAGTTTGTTCACGCGGGTTTCGCCGTCTTTCCACGCGGTGTGCGGCCGGCCGTCGAACTGCATGTGGACGCCTTGGAAGACGAACCGCTTCGTATCGCCGGCGATGTTCAACACGCCTTTCATCCGGAAAATATCCTGCCCTTTGTCGCGGAGCAGCGCCGAGATCCACTCGTTGAGTTTCTTCGGGTTCAGCGCGCCCGGTTCGAGGATGCCGACGGACGTCACGGTTTCGTCGTGGGTGTGGTCGTGGGTTTCGTGGTGCCGGTTGTCGTCCTCGGCGTGGTCGCTGTTATGGTGATGGTGGGCGTGCGCCGGGTCGCCGCAATCGTCGTCGTGGCAGTCGTCCACGACCCCGAGCGCGACGGTTTTGGGCTTCGGCAGAAAATCGGGTTCGAGTTCCAAGATGCGGTCGAGGTCGAAGCCCTTCACATTCAGCACGGCGTCCATGCCGACGATGCCGTTCGTCGTCCGGTGGATTTTCGCGGTCGCGTTCATCCGGTGGATCTTCGCTTCGAGCGCGTCGAGTTCGGCGGGACTCGCGAGGTCGCACTTGTTCAACAGCACCACGTCGGCGAAGGCGATTTGCTCCCGCACTTCGCGGCTGTCCCAGTGCAGGGCGACGTGCTGGGCGTCGACCAGCGTGACGATCCCGTCGAGCGCGGTTTTCGCTTGGAGTTCGTCGTCGGCAAAAAACGTCTGGGCGACCGGGCCGGGGTCGGCGAGGCCGGTGGTTTCGATCAGGATGTAATCGAATCGATCGCGGCGCTTCAGCAGGGTACCCAGGATGCGGATGAGGTCGCCGCGGACGGTGCAGCAAATGCAGCCGTTGTTCATCTCGAAGATTTCTTCCTCGGCGCGGATCACGAGTTCTTGATCGATGCCGATCTCGCCGAATTCGTTTTCGATCACCGCGATCCGCTTGCCGTGGTTCGCCGTGAGAATGTGGTTGAGCAGCGTGGTTTTGCCGGCCCCGAGGAACCCGGTGAGGACGGTGACGGGGACGCGGGCGTTTCGATTCGCGGTCATGGGTGGCTCCGGGGTCGATGTTCAGATTCTATCGTCAAACGACAACACCCCGGGGGAAACCCGGGGTGTTGTCTGCGATTCGGTTCGCCTTATTTCTTGCGCTGCGGCCCGGGGCTGTACGGGGACGGTGCCGTAGCGGCCGTTTCTTGCCAATGATTCATATCGACGGAGGCCGTGTCGGTGTCGGTCGAATCGACCGGTGCCGCTTCTGGTGGGGCCGCAATTACCACGATCGCCGGGGCCGGTTGGCCGGCGACAATTTGCGGTACGGCGACCACCAACGCGGTCGCCATCGCCCCGCCCAACGCGATCCCGGCGAGTAATTGTTGAGAGTGGAGCGTCATAGGAAGTACCCTTTTGGTTACTGGGAAGTATAAGTCACGATTCCGTTCTGGGAGCGGAAAATTCGGCTCCACTCGGAAACTTCACCGCTTGGGCTTGGTCCGGTCGCCCTTCCAAAGCCAGTCGTAACCGGCGGTTTTCAAGCCCGCGTGGATCTCGCTGCCGTGGACGTAATACCCTTTGCCCAAAGAGGTTGCGGCGCAGATCCCAATGACTTGACCATCGAGATTCAAGAGGGGTCCGCCCGAGCGCCCCGCGGTCTGAGCCTTTTCCGCATGCCAGAAAAAAGCGACCTCGTCTTCGCGCCGTACGGCAAACCGCTTGGCCGACACAATTTCTTTCTCGGTCGTCGGCGCATCGCCGAGGGAACAGCCGACCGACGTGGCGTCGAACGGGAATTTCTTCGAGATCGAGTCCGGTCGTGCCAAAGGCAGCACGGCCACGATCCGCTCGGCTTCGACCTCCACCCGCAGCAACGCGAAGTCGGCGATGGGTTTGCGGATCAACACCTTTGCCCCGCGCAGGGTGAAACTGGGCTTCTTTGCGCTTTCGTCCGCGAAAAAATCGAATGCCCACTCGCCGGTGTTGTTGTCCAAGGCGTGTTCGGCCGTCAACAAATAGAGGGAATCGCCGTCCCGCGCGATGACGACGGCCGTCGCCGCAGCGCGATCGCCGGCCCGCAGTCGCGGGGTCGCAGTCAGCGGAGCCTCAGAACAAACAAAGGTGAGCAGCAAGAGCGGTATCATACCGGAAGTTTACCCGGATTCTCCCGGATCGGCGATTGCTACCGGCCAGTTCCCGCAAAATCCGGGCAATCGGTAAACTCTTCGCAAACCCCCGGCCGATACTTCCGATACCGACCCGCCCTCGGGCACGTGGTTCCGTTCCGGCTCGGGGTTCGTCATGCGCTGGAAAGCCCTCCTCCTCGCCGGTTTCGCAGCCCCGTTCTCGGGTTGCCTCTTGGCCGAACACACCGCCCGCAACTTGTTCAACGAACCGACCGAACTGTTGGACAATAAAAAATTGAGCCGGCAACTCCGCCACGAATCGAAAGCGGCGTGGGGCGATGTCTGCCGGCAATATCCGAGACGGACTTTCACGGTCGACTTCGCCGACGGCTTCACGGCCGGGTTCGTCGATTATTTGGAATCGGGCGGCGCGGCCCAACCGCCGGCCGCGCCGCCGGTGAAATACCGCCGCAGTCGATACATGAACGTCGAAGGGCACGCCCGGATTCAAGACTACTTCTGCGGCTTCAAGTACGGTTGCGATGTCGCGGCCGCATCGGGCCAGCGTGACCTCATCACGGTGCCAATTTTACTGCCGGAGCCCCCGTCCGAAGCCCCGGTGCAAGCCCGTCAGATTCCGACCGAAGCGCCGCGACCGGTACCGAAAGCGGGGGAACCATCGCCGAAGCCGAAGACCGTCGACATGGGCATCGGCCTGCCGCTACTCGACCGGCCGCTGGTGGTGCAGCCCGCGCCGCCGTACCCGACCGACGCGCCGACCGTGACGATCCCCGTGACCGGCGCCCCGGAATCAAAACCGGATCACCTGCGTTCCGATCCGACCCCGCCCGACGCGGTCGCCCCGGCCGCGTTCCGCCCGAGCCCGGAGTCGGGGGTCGTACTGCCGCTGCGCGAGATCCCGAACTCCGCCGCGAAGCCGCTCCGGTCCCTGCCGGATTCCCGACCGATACCGCCTTGGCGCGGGGATTGAGCCCATGACCGTTCGCGAAATCTCGTCGGCCATGATGCTGTTCGGGGCCGCGTTCTCCGGGGGCTGCGCATCGCTGTCGAACCCCGTGGCCGACGGCGTGCCCGTGCGGCGCTTACCGGACGAAGTGCTCGGGCGGCCGAAGTCCGACTTGAAACCGATCCCGCTGACTCTGTTGCGCCAGCGGGAAATCGAAATCTACCGGCTCGACAAAGGCGACGTACTGGCGATCGTGGCCGAGGAGATCATCGCGCCGGCGAACACGGCCGTGCCGGTGCGCATCCCGGATCAATTCAATTCGACCGCGGCCATCGGCTTCCCCGTCCCCGTCGGCGGCGACGGCACGATTTCCATCGCCCGTTTGCCGGCGCTCAACGTCCGGGGCAAGACACTCGCGGAAGTGGAACAGTTGATCAAAGACACGGCCAGCGGCAAGAACGGCGGGCCGGAACTCGTGAACCCGAAAAATGCCCGCGTGACCGTGCAACTGCTGCAAAAGCGGATCTACACCGTGACGGTGGTGCGCGAGGACACGCAGCCGAGCCCGCAGACCGGGCAAGGGGGCGTCTTCCTCGGCGCGAACAAAAAAGGGAACGGCTACACGCTGAAGTTGCAAGCCGGGGAGAACGACGTTTTGCACGCGCTCAACGCCAGCGGCGGACCGCCGGGCTTGGATGCCAAAAATGAGATCGTGATTCTGCGCGGCCAATACGACCCGAACGACCCCGGCAAAAGCACGACTCGAATTCCGTTGCGGATCTACCCGGAGCAGCAACTGACGCTCAACGAAGCCGACATCGTATTGAAGGACGGCGATGTGGTCACGATCGAATCGCGCGACAGCACCACGGAAGTCTTTTACGCGGCCGGGGTCGCCGGCTCGAGGCAATTCAGCCTGCCGCGCGACTACGACCTCAACGTGATCCAAGCGCTGACGCTCGTCGGCGCCCCGTTGGCCAACGGCGGCTTCACGCAAAACGCCTTCATCGGCAACGCCGTCAACACCGGATTGGGCTCGCCCTCGCCGGCGCTGCTGACGGTGCTGCGGCAACTGCCCAACGGCCAGCAACTCGCGATCAAAGTCGATTTGAACCGGGCGCTGCGCGATCCGCGCGAACGCCTCCGCGTCCAAGGCGGCGACATCCTCGTGATGCAAGAGCGCCCCGGCGAAGCCGCCTTCCGCTACCTGACACAGACCCTGCGCTCGAACGCGGCGGTCGAAACCTTCCGCGGCGGAGCCATCACCGGCTCGGCGTCCAGCATCAATCCGTAAGCGACGGCTTTATCACCGGTGTCGAGATCGTTCGATTGATGGTCGCGGGATTCTTCGCTCCAACGGAGCGTCCGGTTTTGGCCAGGCCCGGAAGGGCCTGGAACCGAGCCCCATGCCAAGCTCCGAAGGAGCGTCCGGGTCAATTCCGAGCGCTCCTTCGGAGCTACGGATTCGCCTACCGATGCCAGGCCCTTCCGGGCCTGGCCAAAACCGGATGCTCCGTTGGAGCAAGAGGCGAGACGCCGACGTGCAATCTAAGCCTTCCGACACGAGTCTTCCGACACGACTCACGCCCGCGTCAACCGACCGACCGGCACACCAGACTCCACGCCGGGCAGATCCGAAGGCAGCGGAGTGTGACTGTCCACGGAGGAGGACACCGGGACGGCAATCGGCTTTTGCGGGGTGCGGATGTCGCCCAAGTGGTCGTCGAAGAAATCGACCAAGCGTTTGTGATATTCGTCCGGGGCGATCTGCGGCGCTTGGTTGTGCTTGGCTCTCGGAACGACCCAAAGTTGTTTCTCAGGCGTCCAGACCCGGCGGAACAGGGCCTTGGCCATGCCGGGTTTGATGTACGTGTCGGCTTCGCCGTGGATCATGAACACCGGCACCGCAATGTTGCGAGCCGCGCTTCCCACCCAAAGGAACTCGACTTCCCGGCGGGCGGCGGCTTCGCGAATGCCGCCCATCCCGATGTCCCCGTAGAAAAAGTCGGGGCAGAGCTTCTGCAACTTCTTACGGGGGCTGTAGATCGAGACCCAGCGCCGCATGTACGGCACCATCGTGAGGTAGGTGTCGTAAGCACCGTCGGTGACGACACAACGGATAGATGGATCTTCCGCCGCAAGCAGAAATGCAATGCAACCGCCTTTGCTGATACCGAAGGCACCCAGCCCGCGGCTGTCCGCGTCGGGGCGAGCTTTCAAATACGCCATGGCGGCACGGGCGTCGGCCAAATCCCGGGATGTGACCCATTGCAGCGGGGTGTACTTCGGGTCGCGGTCGCTTTCGCCCTGATTCCGGGGTTCGTAGGCGAACACATCGTACCCGGCCGCACGCAGTTTCTCGCAGTATTGAACCGACGACCAACGGTCCGACCCGAATTCGAGCCCGAACAGGATCACGCCGCGCCGGTCGCCGATCCCTTTGAGATAACACCCGCGCAAGGCGAGACCATCGGGAGCTCGGAAGCGTATATCTTCGGCATCCGCGTTCGGAGTGCCGCGGGGGATGATGAAGAAGGGTTTTTCTTCGAAGATGCGGACGATTTGTTCGAGGAATTTATGCCGGTAATGGAACACGGCCCAATAATACCCGGCGACGACGGCGGCCGCGAGGCCGACCGATCCGACGAGCAAAAGCCAACACCAATCGGGCACGCCAGAACTCCGAGTGTGGATTCACGCCGATCAAGTGTGACACAAACAATACGCCGGGCTGGTTGGCTACGGTTTTATTGAACCGGGACGGATCGTCTTCGGCCCCCGCCATCGCTTCGTTCGGTATTTGACGCTTCGGTAGCATATCGGGCACATCCTTGGCCATACCTAACCTAAACTCCCCCCTTTCGCAATATTGAAGCCGCGTCGCATTCCGTTTATTCGGTCTGGGGCGAGAAGGCACACGGCATCGGAAAGTCATGCCGGAGCCATCCCGCCGAATCCGAAATGGTTTCGGCGGGCATCGTACCCATCTCAATCCGGCGCAAAGTGTTGACGCGCATGGGTTCTACCCGAATTTGGAAATGATTTCGCGAGGGGGTGGGGGGGTTCGCGGCGAAATCATTTTTCGGAGTCGAGAGTGTTTCCCCAGATACCGCAGGAATCGGTCGGCGCACCCGAATCGGCTCGCCTAGATAATTCCCCCGGCCGGCGGCATACGGATGTCGCCGAAGGAGGATTGCGGATGCGCGGGATGGGATTGGCTCTGCTCGTGGTGCTCGGCGTCGTCGTGGGTGCGCGGGCTCAACCGCGACCGGTTGCGATGGACGATGTGCCACCGTTGACGTTGCCGCCGGTGTCCGCGGAACCCGCCGGCTTGCCCAACGGCACGACCGTGTCGCAGCCATTGCAAGAACCGTTTCCCGATACGGCCGCCGCATCGGTCTCACCTCGACCAGGGACGCCCGTCGGGCCGTTGGCGCGATCGTGGTATTCCGGCGAAGTCCTGATTTGGCGACCGCAATCGCAACGCCTGCCGCCGATGCTAGTAGGGACTAGCGCCGGGGGACCGGCGGTCGACGGGCCGAATACCGTCGTCCTAGTCGGCCCCAGAAAGACCGATCCACACGCCGGCGCGGGGGGTCGGTTCGTCTTGGGTTGGTCGTTGGGGCCGGCCCATCAGATGGGGATGGAAGTCTCGTATTTGTTCACGGGTACGCAGTCGTCGCTCGACCGGAACGGGCCGGCTCCGTTCGAGACCTTCACGAGTTCGCGCATTCAAAGTTGGGGCGTCACCGGCGTGGCCAATTTGTACGCCGGGGAAAACGCGACGGTGAACGCGCTCGCAGGCTACCGCTACTTCATGGTGAACGAAGGCCTCCGCTTCGAGCAATCCTCGGCCTTTCAAGGAATTGACACCTCGTTCCGTTCGGCATCGGCCGACCAATTCGACGCCCACAATCGCTTCCACGGCGGGGAACTCGGCCTCCGGACAGAGTTTCATCGGGGTCCGCTCAGCCTCCAATTCGACACCAAAGTCGCGCTCGGCCGGACGGTCGAAGTGATCCGCGTCAGCGGGCAAACCGTCGCGGTCACCAGCGGGCGATTCGGCTCCTCGACGCAGTGGTTCCCGAGCGGCCTGTTCGGTCCCACGAGCCCGGGCAGTCGAACGGTCCACTCGAACTTCGCGGTGCTGCCCGAAGGCGGGTTGAAACTAGGCTACCAACTCGGCGACCGCGCCCGCTTCTCACTCGGCTACTCGGTGATTTACCTGAGCGACGCCGCCCGCCCCGGCGATCAAGTCGATGGGAATCCGGCGCCCTTCGTCCGGAGCGACTTCTGGGTGCAGGGCGTGACGCTCGGTATGGAATGGCGATACTGAGGGTCGGTGTGGCGACACGTTTCCAACGTGTCGGGTTTCA
>JAYSYN010000127.1:0-16696 GCA_043727575.1 Fimbriiglobus sp. | reverse complement strand
GGCCAAGCTTTACACCAAGATCGGCGACCGCGAACGGGCCGTGCAGATTTACACCGAAGGCCTGCGGCAGAATCCGAAGGACCACGAACTCGCCCACAAGATGGCGAGCATGCACGCCAAAGCCGAGGAATGGCAGGCCGCCTGCGAAGCGTGCAAAATCGCCATCATCATCGATTCCGAAAACCGAACCTACCACAAGACCCTCGGTTACTGCGCCGCCCGCGCCGGCCAATGGGATGCCGCCTTCGAGACCCTCATGCGGGTCATGCCCGAAGCCGATGCCCGCTACTTCCTCGGCCGCGTGTTGATCGACGCCGAGCGCATCACCGAGGGCCGCCAACAGTTGGAAATGGCTATCCGCAAAAACCCGCAACACGAAGCCGCGACGGAATTGATCGCCGATCTCGACGCGCCGATGACCGTGCCGAGTTTGATCCCGCAACCCTCGCCGATCCAACAAGCTGGCGTGCGGTGAATTCCATAAATTCCCCGCATGGGGGAATCTCTGTCGGGGGTGATCGAGCGGATCACCTTCCACAATTTGGACAATGGCTACTGCGTGCTGAAAGTGCAGGCCAAAGGGCACCGCGATCCGGTGGTCGTCGTCGGCCACTTGTCCAGTGCCATCGCCGGTGAGTTCATCGAAGCCAAGGGCGAGTGGATCACGGATCGGCAGCACGGCCCGCAATTCAAAGCGGGCGAACTGCGCACGACCCCGCCGCACACAACTTCCGGCATCGCCAAATATTTGGGCAGCGGGTTGGTCAAAGGGATCGGCCCGAAGTACGCGCAGAAGATCGTCGAAGTCTTCGGCGACAAGACCCTCGATGTCATCGATCGATCCCCGGCGTTCTTGAAGCAGGTCAAGGGGCTGGGGCCGAAGCGGATCGAACTCATCCGCGCCTCGTGGAAGCAGAACCAATCCGTCCACAAAATCATGGCCTTTTTGCAGAGCTACGGCATCGGCACGGCCCGCGCCGTTCGCATCTACAAGACCTACGGCGAGAACGCCGTCGAGCAGGTGCGGTCGAATCCGTATCGCCTCAGCACCGACATTTGGGGCGTCGGGTTCCGCACCGCCGACGAACTCGCGCAGAAGCTCGGAATCCCGCGAGATTCCCCGAGGCGGGCCGAAGCCGCGGTTCGTTACATCCTCCAAGAAGCGAGCGCAAAAGGGCATGTCGGCGTGCCGCAGGAGATCGTGCGCGAACAGACGGCGGCGCTCACGGAGATCGCGGGGGAGATTATCCAGAAGGCCATCGACGACCTGCGTTTGCAAGACGAGTTGGTGTTGGAGCAATTGCCGCCGACGCTCTCGCTTCCGGATCTGACCGATTTGCTCTACCTCAAACCACTGCACCTCGCCGAGTGCGGCGTCGCCCGCGGGATGATCGCCCTCCGCAGCGGCGCTCACCCGTTGCCGGCGGTCGACGTGCCCAAGGCGCTCGCATGGGTTGAACAGAAAATGGGAATCGAATTCGCCGAGGCCCAGCGCGAGGCGGTCCGTCAGGCGATCACGCAGAAGGTGCTCGTGCTCACGGGGGGTCCCGGTACCGGCAAGACGACCATCGTCCGGGCGATTTTGGAAATCTTCCGGGCCAAGCAACAACGCGTCGCACTCTGCGCCCCCACCGGCCGGGCCGCAAAGCGGTTGACCGAATCGACGGGACAAGAGGCGAAGACGATCCACCGATTGCTTGAGTTCGACGCCGCTCTGGGTACGTTCCGACGGAGTCGTGAAAATCCGCTCGACCTCGATTTGCTGGTCGTCGACGAAACCTCGATGGCCGATCTGACGCTGACGAACCAGTTACTCCGGGCCGTGCCGGCGTGGGCCTGCGTCGTCTTCGTCGGCGACCGCGATCAACTGCCGTCGGTCGGCGCCGGCCGGGTCTTGGCCGACTTCATCGACTCCGGAACTGTCGCCGTGGTGCGGCTCACCGAGGTCCATCGGCAGGCCGGGGCGAGTTCCATCGTGCGGGCGGCGCACGCCGTGAACCGGGGCGAGGAACCCGAATCGGCCGCACCGGGGCAGGGGGATTTCTTCATCATCGAAGCCGACGAACCGGCGACGGTGCTCGAGCGCATCGTGACGATGGTGAAGGAACGCATCCCGGCCAAGTTCAACCTCGATCCGTTCCGCGATGTGCAAGTGTTATCGCCGATGAACAAATCCGAACTCGGCGTGTTGAATTTGAACAGCGTGCTGCAAGCGGCGCTGAACCCGCAGCAAGACCGCAATCAAGAGGTGGCCCGCTTCGGCGTGACGTTCCGCCGCGGAGACAAGGTCATTCAAACGCAGAATAATTATCAGCGCGAAGTCTTCAACGGCGACATCGGCCGCATCACCGATGTGGACGCGGTGAATCAAGCGCTGAGAGTCGATTATGACGGTCGGGATGTCGAGTACGATTTCGGCGATCTGGACGAATTGCAATTGGCGTATTGCACGAGCATCCACAAAGCCCAAGGGAGCGAATACCCGGTCGTGATTATCCCCGTGCACACCCAGCATTATGTTATGCTTCAACGCAACCTGCTCTACACGGGCATCACCCGCGGTCGCAAGCTCGTGGTGCTGGTGGGCAGTAAGAAAGCTTTGTGGATCGCGGTGAATAAAGTCGATCAAGCCCGGCGGTATTCCCTGCTCAGTTGGCGATTGCGACAATCCGATGGGCCGGAAATGGTGTAGAATTCAATATCGAAAGAGGGGATCCACCATGGCCGAGACCGCACCGATCACACTGCAAATCACGATTACTATCACCGCGCTCGCCCACGCGGAGCCGGTTGCAGGCGGTTTCTCGTCCGAAGTTCCAGCCCTACCGGGATGCTACACCCAAGGGGAAACGCTCGAAGAGCTGAGCGCGAACATCCGCGACGCCGCCGAAGCTTGGCTCGCGGTGGCGCACGATTTGTCCGTGCAGAATGCGACTTTAGCGGAGGCCGCGTGAGAGCGGTGTCGGGGAAGAGGATGTGCAAAGCCCTAGAAATGCGCGGCTGGCTCCTCTTGCGCATCACAGGGAGTCACTACGTGTACTGGCATCCTCTAACGAAACGGCAAACGGTCGTTCCGGTGCATACCAACGCAGATCTCAAGCCCGGTACGCAACGGAAAATCATGCGGGACGCGGGATTGCTTTTTCCGAAAATCACACCACCCGGAAGACTCCCACCGCGCCGGCGGCGCTGCCGACGGCGATGGTTTTGTCGTCGCGGCTCCACAGCAGTGCGCTCACTTCCGTGCCTTCGAAGGTCGCCCCGCCGATGAGAGGGGTGCGGTTCGCCGGTTGCCACAAGCAGACGCGGCCGTCGAGGTCGCCCGAGGCCAGCAGGGTGCCGCGGCGCTGCCACATCACGGCCGAGACGATGCCGCCTTGCCCCACCAGCATGTTCGGCGTGCTCCCCTCGGGCCCGGCGCCGCTGCAATCCCAAATGCAGACGGCGTTGCCGCCGCCGGTGGCCAAGAATCGGCTGCGGAAATCCCAGCTGAGTTCGCGGACCTTGCCGGGGTAGCCCGACATATTCAACTCGCGCGAATCCGCGGAGTACCAGAAATGGACGCTCGCATCTTGGTTGCCGTGGGCGAGCATCTTGCCATCGAGGGACCATGCCAGTTTCAAGGGCGAGCCGCGCCATTCAAATAGTTCGTCCGCCTCGGCTTCGGCCGAGTCGTAGTGATAGACGCCCCCGTACGCGGCAACGCTCAGGCGGCCGGGGCCCGGTTCCCAGGCGAGGTCGGCGATGGTGCTGGGGTGCCCGGGATAATCCCGGACCATTTTCCCACTCGGCCAATCCCAAACGCGGGCCGTTTTCCCGGCGGCGGTGGCCAATAGCGTACCGTCGCGGTTCCACGCCACATGCTCGACCCACGTCGCCCCGGCGTTCAGTTCGAGAGTCTGCTCCCCCGTCTCCAAGTTCCAAATGCGGGCCGAGCCGTCTTGTCCGCACGAAGCCAGCGTCGGCGAATTCGGATGGCATTCGAGGCTCGCCGTGCCGGAGCGATGGCCTTTCAATTCGTGCTTCAACGTGCCCGTGGCGGCGTCGTACACGAAGATCGGCCCGCCGATGCTCGCGGCCACGAGCAACGCCCCGTCGGCCGAAGTATCGAGGCCGATGACGTGATCCGGTAATGTCGCCTGCCAAACGGGCGCGAGGCAATTGCGGGGCGTCTTCGATTTGCCGGGCAGCATGGAATCATCCGGAACAGTGGAGATACTCCGGATGATTTTAGGGCGATTCGAGCATCAGGGCTCGAAAACCGGCTTGGCGGAAATGTTCGTCGGCGGACAGTGCATCGGTGAGTTTGAAATCTTCCATGACCGAGCGGTACCCGACAGATAATCATAGTGACGGATCGATAGATCGCCGGGCGCACCCGGCAGGTCCGCCGCGAAGGTCAGAAATTCCGCAAACCGTGGGGTGACCTCTTCGGCTTCGAAACTGATTTTCAGTCGCCGACCCTGCGGAAGTGGGATCGGCTCATCGGGGACAAAAACTTTCCCGTCGAAGTGGGCCGCGATTGTCAGGATCATAGCAACTCTCGGATCCAATTTTGAGTTCTTAGCATTCTACGCGCCGTCTCGAAAATTACCTCGACCCAGGCGGTACTACCGTCGGCGGGGGGAGTTCATTGCCGAAGGCGGGCGCCCGCGGGGCGAGGCCCGGCAACGGTACGGCGTTCGCATCCCGGTCGGCTTCGTACTCCCGGCCGTCTTGCAACGTGAAGCGCACCACGACGCGGATGCGGCCCGTCGTCGGGGCGCGGTCCCATTGCAACGGCACGCTGTACCCGCCGCCGAGCAGTCCGGACTTCCACGATTTTTTGAGTTGGTCGCCGCTGACTTCCCATTTGCCGATGGGTAATTTGTGGCCCTCTTTTGTGATCTCGTAGGCCATCACCGTGGCGCGGGCGGGGACTTTGACGGCGGTACCGTCTTCGTCTTTGGGGACCATCACTACTTGCAAACCTTCGTCGCCGGGGATGCCGTCGTCGTCGCGTCCGCCGGTGCCGGTGCCGAGTTGGAAATCGCGCAGCGCGAACGGAGTCGCCCCGGATTGATGCACGACGCCGCCGGACGGGCAGGGGAGCGGTTGCCGCTGGTAGACATCGGTGAGGAGGCGGAGTTGTTGGAGTTCGGCACGGGCTTCGAGGAGTTCGCGCTCGCGGGTGCGCAACTCGGCTTCGAGGAGGTCGGGCTTCTCTTGTTTCCCGGCGAGCTTGCCGAGAGACTTGCAACCCGAAGAAAACAACATCAACCACAGAGGCACAGAGGCACAGAGAAGATAAAAACGAGGTCTTGAACCGCCCGTTTTCTTGTCTTCTCTGTGCCTCTGTGCCTCTGTGGTTGATGTTCGGATTCCCATTCCTTTATCCGGTGGAATCGCCGGTCGGTCATCAGCCCTCCGACTTGCGGGCCAACCCTTCCGGCATCTTTTCGAGGACCGAGTCGATCAATCCGTAATCGCGGGCCTCGGCGGCCGTCATGAAGTTGTCGCGGTCCGTATCCTTCTCGATCTGCTCGAGCGTCTTGCCCGTGTGGTGCTTCATCAGGTCGTTCAGCTTGCCCTTCAGCTTCCGGATGTTCTTCACGTGGATGTCGATCTCGGTCGCGTTGCCCTCGTAGCCGCCCAGCGGCTGGTGGATCATGATCTCCGCGTTCGGCAGGGCGAAGCGTTTGCCTTTCTCGCCGGCGGTCAGCAGCATCGCCCCCATGCTGGCGGCGAGGCCCATGCAGTAGGTCGCCACGGGGCAACTGATGAACTGCATCGTGTCGTAGATCGCCATCCCGGAGCTGACCGAGCCGCCCGGGCTGTTGATGTACAGGTGGATGTCGGCCTTCGGGTCCTCGAACTGCAGGTACAGCATCTGGGCGACGATCAGGTTCGCCATTTCGTCGCGCACCACCCCTTGCAGGAAGATGATGCGCTCTTTCAGCAAGCGGCTGTAGATGTCGTACGCTTGCTGCTCGCGGCCCTTGTTGTCCACGACCATCGGGATCAGCGGCATGGTTCGTCCCTCGTCCGGTCCGGACGGCCGCACGATGGATATCGGCGACCGAACGTCGGGTGTGTCAGAGTTGTTGGTCGGAATTCGCTGCGGGGCGGCCCGCACCGGCGGGTGGCGCGGGGCGGGCCGGATGATCGGGTCGGGGAAGCTGGACTACTTCTTGAGTTCGACCGGCGGCTTCGACACCACTTCGTCGACGATGCCGAAGGCCTTGGCTTGGTGGGCCGTGAAGTAGCGGTCTCGCTCGGTTTCTTTCGCGATCACTTCCATCGGTTGGCCGGTGTGGTCGGCCAAAATCTGGTTGAGCCGTTGGTGTTCTTTCAAGATTTCGTTCGCTTGGATCTCGATGTCCGAGACCTGCCCGCCGACTTGGCCGTAGGGTTGATGGCACATCACTTTGCTATTCGGGAGGGCGTAGCGCTTGCCCTTGGTGCCGGCGCTGAGGAGCACGGCGGCCATACTCGCGGCCATGCCGATGCAGTACGTATTGATCTGGCAATCGATGAATTGCATCGTGTCGTAGATGGCGAGGCCGGCCGAGATCGAACCGCCGGGGCTGTTGATGTACAAGTGGATGTCGGTCGACTTTTTGTCGGTGACGAGCCAGAGCAGTTTTTGAATCGTGATGTTGGCGACGAAGTCGGAGATCGTCGGGTCGCCGCCGGTTTCGGGGCTGCTGCCGATGAAGATGATGCGGTTATCCAGCAGCATCTGGGCGATCGTCATCTCGCGGGTGCGCTGGTAGTCGCGCTGCATCAGGGGGGCGATGGGGCCGAAGTTCTGGCCCATGGCCAACGCGTCGCCACGAGGAAGTCGAATTCAGTTTACGCGGCGAGTCAAACGCTGCCGTCGGTCGCAGTGGCGTCGGTCGTGGCGGTGGCGTCTTCGTCTTCGTTCATCGGATTGAATTCGTAGTCGTCGTAGACCGCCGTTTCCAGCACCAAATCGAGGGCTTTGCGTTCGAGCAGTTCGGTCGCTAGCGATTCCATCAAATCTTCGCGTTCCATGCGACCGCGGACTTTGCGGGGGCTTTCGCCGGTGCGGTCGGCGACTGCGTCGATTTCGGCTTCGATGTCCGCGTCTTCGATCTCGAGCTTCTCGAGATCGGCGATCTTCTGGAGCACGAAGTGCTCTTGGAGTGCCGCGGCCGTGCTACGCAGCGCGTCTTGCGTGAGGGCACGTTCCCGGCTGACGATCTGTTCCTCGGTCATGCCCGCGCCGCGCATTTCCATCACACGGCGGGCCAAGGTCTTGCGGGCCTGCCGTTGCAGCAGATCCTGCGGCAGTTCCCACTTGGTGGCGCCGGCGAGGGATTGCAGCACTTGCGTGCGGGCCGTTTGCCGCTGTTGGTATTCGAGGAAACGCTCGAGCCGCGTGGAGACGACTTCTTCGAATTGATCCGCGTTGCGGACGCTGAACTGCGACAGCAGGTCGGACGTCAGTTCCGGCAATCGCATCGTCTTGATGTCGAGGATCGTGAAATGGGCGTTCACGACTTTGCCGCGGAGGGTCGGATTGACGCCCTGCGAAAGCGTGATGCCGACTTCGCGGGTGTCGCCGACTTTGGCCCCGACGAGTTTCTTGCCGAAATCTTCGGCGACGCCGTCTTCGAGCGCGAGTCGCTTCTCGACCTTCAACCGGACTTCGTTGACTTTATTCAGCTCGGTGTCGCCGTCTTTGATGACCAGCGTCGTCGTGACGAGATCGTCCATTTCGACGGTGACGTTCTCGCCTTCCTTTGGCGCGAGGGTGCCGTACGGTTCGAGAATCCGCTTGGATTCGCGTTTGATATCGTCCGGCGTGAAGGTGTGGACCGGCCGGCGGATCTTGAGGCCTTTGTAGTCCGGCAGGTCGAACTCGGGGCGGACTTCGATGTTGAACTCGTAGACCATCGGCTCGTCTTCGCCGACGGGGATGAGCACCTTGGACGGGTCGAGTTCGGGCGGGCTGAGCGGCGAGAGCGTCTCTTCCTCGGCGAGTTGCTCGAGGCTCTTCATCAGGATTTCGTTCTTCACCTCGGAGGCGATCTCTTTGAAGAACTTCTTCTCGACGATTTTCCGAGGGGCTTTGCCGGTGCGGAAGCCGGCGACTTGCACCGGGTTCTTGACCATCATGTCCGAGAACTTTTCGTCCATCCGGGTGTCGATGGCGGCGCGCTCGACCGTCACTTTGACGTGCTTTTTGCAAGGCCCGGCGTCGGTGATGACGACCGTTTGGGGCAACCGCTGCGGGGCCTCGGCAACTTCGGCGTCCGGGGCATCCACGGCGTCCGGCGCGTCCACGAGGGCGGTGCTCTCTTCGCTCGACATCGTCAACTCTCCTGGCCGCACTGGCCGACCGACTGGGCGAATTCAGATTTGGTATGATACGGAAATGATTCGAGCCGGCGAAGTTGGGGGAAGGTCGGGCCTGCGCCCGCCGATTCCCACTCCTTCCCGGCTCGTCGCACTTCGGCAAAACTCCGTCGATCTATCAGAGCGGGAGATGGGATTTGAACCCACGACAACCTCGTTGGCAACGAGGTACTCTACCACTGAGTTACTCCCGCATACACCTACAACCGCTACGTTATCGCCCGGTTCGCGCCTTTCAAGGGGAACTGCCCCCGCCAGGCGATTTTCGAGAAGGACACCGAAGATGGGGCGAGGTTCACAGCTCGTGTCGAGTCTTTCAGAGCCGGAAGCGAGAGCGACGTTTTGGGACCGCCCATGCTGGCGAACCCCAGCGCCATCGGTTACTGTACCCGCATGGCCACCGACCACGATCAACTTTTCAAAGAAGTGATCCGGGAGTTCTTCCCGGATTTTCTCCGGCTCTTTTGCCCCGAGCAAGCCGCGTCGTTCGATTTGACTCGAGTGTCGTGGCGCGACAAAGAACTCTTCGCCGATCCGCCCGACGGTCCCCGGCACATCCTCGACCTCGTCGCCGAGTTGACCCGGCTCGATGGCCATACCTCCCTCGCGCTGATCCACATCGAAATCGAATCGGCCGATTCGGTCGGCGATATCGAACGGCGACTCCCGGAGTACTACTTCCATCTCAGGCGAACGTCGCGCAAGCCGATCCTCCCGGTCGTCGTGTTCCTCAAAGTCGGACTCGACGGTTTGGGATGGCGCGAGATTACCGAGGGCTTCGAGAAGGAATGGACGATGGCCATACGGTACCGTTACATCGGATTACCGGGCCTATCGGCGGCCGATTATCTGCGCGGCGACAACTGGCTCGGCGTGGCTCTTTCGGCACTGATGAAGGCGCCGAAAGATCGCCGGATCGAGTTCGGCGCCGAAGCGATGCAGCGATTGGGGGACTCCCCGCTGACGGACGGCAAAAAGGCCTTGCTCGGGGATTGCGTCGAGACTTACATCGAGATACCCGAAGAGAATTCTCAGAAGTTCCGGGATATACTGGACGCCAACGCCACAGGCAGGATCAAACCAATGAATAAGACCCGCGTTCAAATCGCCCGTGAAGAGGGGATCGAGCAAGGCATCGAGCAAGGCATCGAGCGCGGCATCGAGCGCGGCATCGAAAAAGGGTTGTTCGAAGGGCGACTCCTCGGCCAGCGCGCGGCGGTGACCGAGTTGCTGGAAGCGAAGTTCGGACCGGTGCCGTCCGCCTTCTGCGATTCGCTTTCGAGCATCGCCGACCCGGCGGAACTCCGGCGGCACCTCGTCGCGGCCGCGATGTCCGTTTCGTTCGCCGAGTTCCTGAAGACTGTCGGCGCGTGACACCCGCCGTCACTTCTCCAGCGCCTCGGTGTAGTCGCTCGTGTACCGGAACTTCGTCCCCTCGCCTTGGTGGTTCGCGATCTCCTTCTTGATGGCCAACTTCGCCCCGTGATATTGGCCCGTCTTCGCGTTGAAAAACACGTCCCCTTCCCAGAGCATCGGGGCGATCGCCGGCATTAGGGCCGCGTCGTCGACCGGGGTTTTCAAGGCCGTGACCACGCCGAGGATGGCGAAGTCGTCCTTCATCCCGCGGAAGGTCGTCTTCTGGGTCGCCTCGAATTTTTCCCCGGTGCCCAGCGGCGGCGGGAGCTTCAACTCGAAGGCCCGGTCCCACGTCGCGTTCAACGCCGGGGCGATCTCGGGCAGGTGCAATTTGAACGGAAGGTCGCATTGGAGTCGATCCGCCGCGGCGGGGTTGTCCGACTTCACCGCCGAGATTTTGCCGAGGGCATCGACCTTCAGCGCGAGGATCGGTTTGTTCAAGAACGGCATCGCCTTCGCGTCTTCGGCGTTCGCCGAATCGAGGACGCGCACCGCCGGTTTCGCGTCGCCGACGATTTGGGTGATCTCCTGCTTGAAGGCGGTGGTGATCATTTCGAGGGTCGCGCCGTCGACTTCCACCGACTTTACGACCCATTTCTTATTCACGGTCAGCTTCGTGACGGTCGAGATCTCCACCGGCTTCTTCGTCTGTTCGTCGAGACTTGTTTCGTTCACCGTCGTCGCTTGCACGACGCGGTACGTCGCGGCGGTATCCTTCGCCCAAACGAACCGGAGTTTCGGCGCGTCCTCGGCCGGCGCGAACGGGGCGACGGCCAAGATCAACGCGGCAGCGTACAGAGTGTGGAGCATGGTCGGAACCTCCCGGGGGACGGTGCATCGACCGCCGGGCATAGCGGAGCCGCGAAGGCGTGGGAAGGGGAGATGGGGACGACAAACCCGCGGACCGAACGTAAGTTGCACTGGGTCCGACCCCGATTCACCCAGGCGACCGCCGTGGCCCGCAAGTTCAACCGCAAGCGCCGACCGCCCAAGCTGCCGCGCAGTACGCCCGACGGCGAGCACCGCTCGGTACTGCGGGACGAAGTCTTGAAAGTGCTCGACCCCAAACCGGGGATGGTCATCGTCGATGCGACCCTCGGGTTCGCCGGGCACGCCTTCGCGATCCTCGAACGACTCGGTCCGACAGGATTGCTGATCGCCACCGATCTCGACACCGGTTCGATCCCGAAAGCGACCGAGACACTCGAAACGCTGCGCTACCCGTTCCAAGTCTTCCACGCCAACTTCGCGGGGTTGCCCGGCGTCCTCGCCCAAGCGGGCGTCACGCAAGTCGACGGCGTGCTCGCCGACCTCGGCATGTCGAGCATGCAGGTCGACGACCCCGCGCGCGGCTTCAGTTACATGCGCGATGGCCCACTCGATATGCGCATGGATCGCAGCCGCGGTCGCACTGCGGCGGAGTTTGTGAACGGAGCGACCTTCGACGAACTCGCCGGGGCCTTCACCGAATTCGGCGACGAACCCAACGCCGCGACCATCGCCGCCGCCATCGTGCTGGAACGCAGCGAACGGCCGTTCGAAACGACGAAGCAACTGCGGGCGACCATCGATTTGGCCGCGCCGGTGGAATTGCGGCTGGGGCCGGGTTACCCGCCGGTGCACAAACAGAAGTTGCTGCCGGCGACGCGCGTCTTCCAAGCCCTGCGGATCGCGGTGAATCGGGAATTGGCGAACCTCACGCAGCTTCTGCGCGTACTGCCGAGTCTCTTGAAACCGGGCGGTACGGCGGCGATCATCAGCTTCCACAGCGGGGAAGATCGCCTCGTGAAAACGACCTTCCGCGATGCCCGCCGGATGGGCGTGTACGCGGCGGCATCGGGCGATCCGATCCGCCCGAGCGAAGAAGAAAAGCTGGCCAACCCGCGTTCGCGCTCGGCCAAACTGCGCTGGGCGAGGCTGCCCCGGATCGATGAGGTCGTCCCCACACCCGAGACAGAGGATTGAACCATGGGCCACGGTGCCGAAGTCGAAATCCCCCACGAAGAACACGACCCGTTCATTCGGATGGTGGCATTCAGCGTCGCAATTTTCGCGGTGATCCTCGCGTTCGCCTCGTTCGGCGGGCACAACGTCAGCAAAGAGATGATGCTTTTGAAAGCGGATGAGACGCTGGAATCGAACAAGTCTCGCCAAGAGGAATTCAACATTTGGACGCAGTTCCAATCCAAATCGACGCGAGAAGCCCTCTATCGCAATGAAAAGATCCAATTGGCGGCGGAGAAAGAATTCGCTCCAGCCGCGTTTCCCGCATTCAAAGACAAGTTGCTCACGCAGTACACCGGCGAAGAACAACGAATGAAGATCGAGAAAGATAATTTAGCCGCCAAGGCCAAACAGATCAAAGAAGACGGCGAGACGAAAGTGAAAGAAATTCAAGACAAACTCCACAAGTTCCAGCAAAAGGACCACAACTTCGATTTTGCCGAAGTCGCGCTCCAACTGGCGATTGTCCTCGCGTCCGTCACGATGCTTTCAAAAAAGCGTTGGGCTTTCATAATGAGTTTGGCCCTCGTCGCCGTCGGCCTGCTCTTCACGCTCAACGGCTACACGCTGGCGATCCACATCGGGTTCATGGAAGGGCATTGAAATCCGGAGCGCCACCGGCATGGCTGCGGGGTCGCTCGGTGGGTGCGTCAAGTGGGTGCGTCATCTGAGGGAACTTCGGCCCTTCTTCGCCCCAACAGGGCCGACTTTTACAGCCCAGGGCGGAAGCCCTGGGGCACGCGTATTGGTTTTTTTTCGCCCTGAAGGGGCCGGCCTGCCGTCCCCTCAACGAAGCCGGCCCCTTCAGGGCGAGTGCAATGGATCTCTTTTTCCCGGGGCTTCCGCCCTGGGCTGTAAAAGTCGGCCCTGTTGGGGCGAAGAAGGTCGGCACTTTCGGGTGTAGCAACGATTCGGGTGTAGCAACGATTCTTGGAGCTTTCTTCCCGAGCGGGGGACGTCAGTCCCCCGTGGGATCGAATCGCAGTGTTTCGCAGACACGGGGGGCTGACGCCACCCCGCTCGGAAGACCACCTCCAAGAATGGTTGCTACACCCGACTCTTCGGGGTGAAGAAGGGCAATCGTTTTATCCGCCGAGGTCGCCGCATGCGCTTGCCCATCGTGAAGCTGATCGCCGCCAAAGAGACCCGCGACTTGCTGCGCGACCGGCGCACCGTGATGCTGATCCTCGTGCTGCCGCTGCTGCTCTACCCGCTGTTCGGGTTCGCCGGATTTGTCCTCGCCAGCGGCATCATCAAACAAGAGACGACCGTCGGTCTCGTCGGTTCACCCGGCACCGGATTACCGCCGCTGCTGGCCGAGTCCGGGACCGCCTTCGCCGACGGGCTCATGACAGCGAAGTTTGAAGGTGGGCCGGTGACGGTGAAGCCCATCGACGACGAACAGGCCGAGGAATCGTTGAATTCCAAGGCGGTCGATGTGATCGTCCGGATTCCCCCCGGCTTCGATACGTCCGTTGCGGCGGGGGCGAAACCCAAGATCGAGATCCGCATTCGCGACGGCGACGAGAAATCCAAACTCGCCGGCAAACGCGTGCAAGCGATCCTCGCGGCGTGGTCGGCCAAAGTTCGGGAACGCCGCTTCGAAAAGGCCGGCTTGCCCAAGGACTTCGACAAGCCCTTCGAGGTGAAAGATCCCGACGACAAGAAAGACGAATTGAAGAAAGGGGCCGACGAACTGCGCGATCAATTCGTCAAGATCTTCCCGTTCATCTTGATCATCTGGGTCGTCGCCGGGGCGATCCAACCCGCGGTCGACCTCACCGCCGGGGAGAAAGAGCGCGGCACCATGGAGACGCTGCTGATCTCCCCCGCCGAGCGCAGCGAGATCGTCGTCGGGAAGTTCGTCGCGGTCACGTTCTTCAGTTTCGCGTCGGTCGTTTGGAACGTCTTTTGGCTCACGGTCTCGGCCGTGCTCTTCGGCCTCTGGCTCGGGTCGCCAGTCGTGAATTTGCCCGGCGTACTGGGCTGCGTCGTATTGGGTTTGCCGATCGCGATGCTCTTCAGCGCCGTCAGCTTGGCGCTGGGCGTCTTCGCCCGCAGCATGAAAGAGGGGCAATACTACCTGATGCCGCTGATGCTGATGGCCATGCCGCTGGCCTTCTGGGGCATGCTGCCGGGCGTCGAATTGACGCCGGGGATGAGCTTGGTGCCGATCACCGGGCCGATGCTGCTGCAACAGAAATTGCTCGCGGTGTCGACGGAGCCGATCCCGTGGGTCTATTTCCTGCCGGTGCTCGGCTCGCACGCGGTGTACATCGCACTCGCCTTAACGCTGGCCATTTTCCAGTTCAAACGCGAGAGCGTGTTGTTCCGCGAGACCGGCCCCGCTAAATCGGCCGGGCCGGGGCTGTTCGCCAAACTCTTCCGGCGGAGCGCGGCGCCGTGACCTTGTTTATGGTCGAATTCACCGTCCGCGATTTGGCCGCGAGCGCGGCGTGGTACGCCACTGTCATCGGCTTGTCAGTGGAATTGACCGACGACGCCAACGGGTTCATTTTGTTGGAAGGCACGGCCGGCCGGCTGTCGCTGAAGCGCGGCGACCCGAACCCCGGCGGCGTCCGATTGCATTTCGAAGTGGCGAATCTGGACCGAGAAATGACCCGGTTGGAAGCAACCGGTGTGCGGCTCGCATCGCCGGCGAAAGCCAGCGCCGAAGGCTACCGCCGGGCGGTCTACCTCGACCCGGACGGGTACGAAATCGGCCTGTTCGAGTGGGTACGGAACGTGTCCATCCCCGTCTTCAGCCAAAAGGGCTGACAGTTCTCAGCCTGGGGCAACCCCCAGGACCAATTCTGCACATTTATTTGACTTCCCAAAATTGGAGCTTATAGTCAGTACTGAACTCAATTTCACTTCGTGAGAACGATCATGATCGACACCGCCACCCGCAGCCGCCTCGGCACGCATTTCGAGACGAAACCGCGACCCGTGCTCCCCGCGACGGAGCGCGAGCGGGGCAAGCTTTGGGGCGATGTCGTCCTCGAAGCCGTGCTCGCTTTGCGCGACCAACTGAGCAGCCGGAACGAAGCGGTCGTATCGGCCGCGGCCCATTCGCTGCTGGAACTCGAGCGGACCCGGATGCGCCACGACAAAATGCTCAGCGGTACGCGCACGGGGCTGTACGGTCTGGGCGAAGTCGACCCGGATGCCGAGAAAACCTACTGGTCGCATCCCGACACCGTCGACGATGAACCCTTTCCCGACCCGCCCCCTGTTCGCAAGTCGAAGCGGCCCCCGCCGGGGACGGTCGCCGAGTTCGAGCCGCTCTACCCGGTTTTTGTGCCCGGCACCCGCGAAGAACACATCGACGAAGTCCGGGCGAGCGGCCGGTCGCTTGCGGCGGCCACGGCCTTCGTCGATGGCAGTTGGCGATCTGGAACCTCGATCCGGGGCTGATCGGCCCGGGCGATTTCTTCGCGGCCCACAAGATTTACTCGGATCCGACGAAGTTCCACCACCTCGCGCCGGCGGTCCGGTCGTGACGCGAACTCGACACCCCGAATCCGGTACCCCCGTGCGATTGAGCCTCCGCTACCGCCTGCTGATTCCGCTGCTCGCATTGCTGTTGGCCGACGCCGGCGCGACCGGTTGGGCGGCGTCGCTCGCGGCCGCGCGGGAGGAAGCACGCATCACGGAGCAACTCGCGGCCGTGGCCCGCACGCTGACGGAATCGCGGACCTTCCCACTGACGGCGCGGGTGCTCGAACAGATGAAAGGCCTCTCGGGGGCGGAGTTCGTGTTGATCCAGCGCGGTGGCCAAATCAGCACTTTCACCGAGCCCGTCGAACTCCAAGTCGACCAATCCGAGGTCCTCATGCACCGCGGCGAAGAATACCGACTGCTGCGAATACGCCTGCCGGAGAATCACCCGAACGCCGGCGACGCGCTGGCGATCTGCTACCCGGAGTCGTTGCGGCGCGCCGCGGTGCGCGACGCCGTGCGGCCGCCGCTCTTCGCGGGCCTGGCGTTCTTCGCCGTCGCGCTGTTGCTCTTCGCCTTCGGCTCGCGGACCGTGGCGCGGGTGCGCGGGTTGGAACTGCAAACGCGGGCCATCGCCGCCGGCGACTTCCGCGCGGCGGAACCCACCGGCCCCCACGACGAGCTGCGCGACCTCGCGGAGTCGATCCGCGCGATGGCCCTGCGGCTGGCCGCCTTCGAAGAGCAGTCGAAACAGACGGAACGTCTGCGTGTCCTCGGGCAGTTCAGCGGCGGGCTGGCGCATCAACTCCACAACGCCGCGGCCGGGGCGAAGCTGGCCATTCAACTGCACCTGAAAGAGGAGCCGGACGACCGCGAACCGCTCGACGTGGCCCTGCGGCAACTCGCCCGGATCGAAGCGACCCTCGGCCAGTTTCTCGCCCTCGGCAAACCCGCGACCGCCAAGCCGGTCGCGCTCGATTTGAACGAGGTCGTGTCCGCCGCGGTCGAGCTGTATCGCCCGCAACTCAAGCACTTCGGCATCGCGATGATGTGGGTCTGCGGCGCCCCAGTTCCGATCGCGGGCGATCCCGTTTCGCTCGGGCACCTGTTCGCTAACCTCCTCGGCAACGCCATCGACGCGGCCGGGCCGCAAGGCGCCGTGGAAATCCGCTGCGAGGGCCGCAGTGTGGAGGTGATCGATTCGGGGAGCGGCCCGCCAGCCGCGATTGCCGACCGACTCTTCGAGACGTTCGTGACGGGCAAAGAGCAGGGCATCGGACTCGGGCTGACGGTGGCCAAGCAGGCTGTCGACGCCCACTTCGGAACCATCGACTGGTTCCGCCGCGACGGTCGGACGGTCTTCCGGGTGCAGTTTCCGCCTACTTGATCGGTACGACTTTCACGGCGACTTTCTTGTCTTTGCGGAGGACGATCACCTCGACTTCCGCCCCGACCTTCTGGCCCGACATCG
>JAYSYN010000126.1:0-5548 GCA_043727575.1 Fimbriiglobus sp. | reverse complement strand
GCGGCGGCGCAAAGGTGCCGTTGGGGTTCCATTGTTGGGGCCCCGGCGTCGTGTTCCGAAAATTGTCGTCGGAGTCTTCGTCGAAGAAGATCCCGCCGCGGCCTCCGCCGAAGCCACCGGGACCCGCGTTCTTGTTGCCGAAGGGCAGCAGCACGGAATCGGTCACGTCGATCGACGAGATGGTGAAGCCGGAGAGCACGAGCAGGATCGCGAAGTGCTGGAACAAATGCAGGACGAACTTGCGGCCCAAATACGGGTCGCGCTCGGCCGCGGCCTCGTTGCGCATCCGCAGTCCGAGGTACTGGAACAAGTGGAGGATCACCAGCAACAGGCAAATCGCCACGAACCCGGCTAACAATCCCATGAGCATGAGCATGGCCGCACTCCGACGAGTTGGGAACGGGAGAAGTCTAACCGCCGGGGGGGTCGGAAGGGAACGGTTGATTTCGGACGGATCACACCCGCGCCGATTTCCAACGGCCGCTCGACCAGCGCCAGACGAAGAGCGCGCCGCGGAAGTACAGGTCGCAGACCATCGCCACCCAGGCGCCGGCCAAACCCCAACCGAATCCGGTAACCGTACCGAGCGGCCCGAGATCGACGGCGTCCCGCGACAGCCAGAGGGCCAGCGGGATGCGCACCCCCAAGAAGCCCGTCCACGAAAAGAGCGCGAGCACGCGGGTGTCCCCGGCGGCGCGCAGCCCCGCCGTGAAGATGATCCACGCGGCGACCGCCGGCATCGCGAATGCGATCGTGCGCAACGCTTCCACCGCCAACTCGGTGACCCGGGGCTTGCCGGGGCTGTACAGTTCGCACATCGGCCCCGCGAGCAAAAAGAAGAAGACGCCCATCGCCGACATCAGCCCGCCGCCGAGGCCAAACGCGGTCCAGCCGAACTTCGACGCGAGTTCCGGCCGCTTCTGCCCGAGGCTCTGGCTGACGGTCGACGACGACGCCGCGCCGAAGGCCGCCCCCGCCAAGTAGCCCAGCGCCTCCCAGCGCAGCGCGATCCCGTGCGCCGCCGCGGGGACGGTGCCGAGGTGGTTGACAATGCTGAGGAACCAAAGCTGGCAGCAGGCGATCGACAAACTGTCGACCGCCGCCGGGAAACTGACGCGCAGCAACCGGCGCAGAATCTCCGGGTCGGGGACGAGCAGCGCGAGATTCAACTTCAACCCGGATCGGCCGCGGAGTAGCAGCGCGACGATCGTCAGCCCGCCGAGCGAGTGCGCCGCGGCGGTCCCCATGGCGATGCCGGTGAAGCCGTAGTCGAGGGCCGGGCCGCCGCCGCCGGATAAAATCCACGCGACCGGCACATTGACGAGGGCGACGCCGACGAGCACCGCGAGGCCGGTTTTGGTGTCCCCGGCGCCGACGAGGCAAGCGATGCCGGCGGTTTCGATCATCTGCAACACGAGGATCGCCGCAAGCGGATAGAGGTACTCGACGGCGATCTGCGGGGAGTTGTCGCGCAGCCGGATCGCGTCCATCAACGTGCTCAGACCGGCGAACGCCGCGATGGTGGCGAGCGTCCCGAATAGCACGGCGAGGACGAGCGCCTGCCCCGTCGCGCGGTTCGCCAAGGGGTAGTCCTTCGCCCCGAAACAGCGGCCGACGAGCGCCGTCGCCCCGGCGCTGACGATGACCGAGTAGCTGCTGGTGAACCAATAGAGGTAGTTCGCCGTGGTCAGCGCCGCTTGGTGCTCTTCGGAAAAATGCCGGGCGAGGAATTGATCGTACTGCTGGATCAAAAAGAAGGTGTACTGCTGCAAGAGCGCCGGCCAAGCGAGGCGGAGAATCCGGCCGGCGTGCGAAGGTTCCGGGCGGATCGCGGGCGCGGGGGTCGGTTCGGCCATGATCCCATGATAGGATGAGGCGGCATGGCGAACGAACCCGCGAATCCCGAACCGAGCCCGAAGCCGCGCGCGTCGAACTGGCGCACGCTCTTCCGCCGTTCGCAAACGGCGATCTTCGTACTCAACGGCCAACGGCGCCTCCGCTACGCCAACCCGGCCTGGGAGGCGCTCACCGGGATGACCCTCGCCAAACTGCGCGGCACCCGATTTTCCGCGGCGCGGACTTCGGCCTCGCCACTTTGGGCGACGCTCGCCCCGCCGCCCGAAGTCTGGCGCGGAGAGTCGGGCCGCGTCCGCCGCGCCGCCCCCGGCGCCGAGCACGGCCCGCCCTGGTGGGACGTCTTGTACCTGCCTCTACGCGGCCGCGGCGACCGCATCCTCGGCGCCATCGGTTCCATTAACATCGTCGGTCGCACGCCCCCGCGCGGCGCGGCGAAACTCCCCCCGATCTTCGAGACGCTCCGCCACCATCGCGCCCGGGATTTCACATTCGATCTGCTCGGCGATGCCACCCCGGTCCTCCGCCGGCTGCAATCGCAATTGCGCTGGGCCGCGGACCACCGCGCACCGACTTGGCTCATCGGCGAAGCCGGCACCGGCAAAGAGAGCCTGGCCCGCGCGCTCCATGGTGCAGGATCCGGCCGCGACGCGCGCTTCGTCGCCGTCGAATGCGCCGGCCTGCAACCGTACTTGATCGAAGGGCTGCTCTTCGGCAAAGGGGGCTTGGCCGCCGGGCGGAGCGCGGGAACGCTCCATTTGAAGAACCCGGCGAAGTTGCCGCGCGATTTGCAAACCCGCATCGCGGCGTGGTGCGCGAGCCCCGCCGGTCCGCACCTCATCGCGGGGAGCCCCGTGCCCGTCGCGGAATCGGTGGCGGCCGGCGCGCTCGTGCCCGCATTTCAAACCGACTTGGCCACTTTGGAAGTTCGCATCCCCCCGCTGCGGGAGCGCCTCGCGGAACTCCCCCGATTTTTGATTCGCATCGCACCGAGCCCGACGCCGCCGGACGAAAACCTACTCCGCGTTTTGCGCGCGTACTCGTGGCCGGGCAATTTCCACGAACTGGCCAGCGTCTGGCACGACGCCCTCCGCCGCGCCGCCGGAGCGCCGGTTCAACCGGGCCATCTCCCCCGGTTCGTGCGCGAGTGTTTCCTGATCGAATCGAGTGCCGCCACCCCGAAGCCAGCGCCCGGCCTCGACGCGATTCTGGAATCGGTCGAACGCCGGATGATCCTGCGCGCCTTGGAACAGACGAAGGGCCATCAAACCGACGCCGCCGCGAAGTTGGGGATCTTCCGCACCCGGCTCGCCCGCCGGATCGAAGCGCTCGGGATCGTCTGGCCGCCGGAGGCCGCGCCGTGAAAGCCCCGCAAATCGTGGTGTTATCGCCCGATGACTGGCTCGGGAATCAACTGCGCGAATTGGTGAACGACCACCGCTGGCTGCTGCGCGAAGTCCGCCAACTCGGCGCCTTCGCCGGGCAGTTCGAGGGCCGCCGGCCGAGTCTCGCCATCGTTCAGTTCGATTACCGCGACGTGCGCACCGAACTCGCGGAGATGATCGTCCTGCTCGCGCAGGAGCATCCGGAAGTCGCGATCATCGCCGTCGGCGATACGAAGATTACTGAAGATCACGCCCCGGATTGGACGGCCGCGCTGCTCGACCTCGGTTGCCGCTGGGTGCTCTATCCGCCGCTGACGCGGGCCGCGCTCGAAGACGCGCTGAGCGGCTGGATGACCGCCCTCACCGATCGGATGCGCGGGCCGGTCGCCGAGCCGGCCATCGACCTCGCCGCCGGGGGTTATGAGGAATGATGGTGGTCGGAAATGCGTGGGAGGGCTCGAAAATGATTCCAGCTCCGATCCACACACCCTCCCGTGGAACCATTGCACAAAGCTGGAATCATTTGCGCTCGGCCGCAAGCGTAGGCCCCGGCGGATGTTGATGCCTTGGCGAGCGGTGACGGGCGGTTGCAGTCTCAATAAGAGTCGGGCCACCCGAATCGAATTCGTTTTGCGCGACGTGCGCACCGGCTCCGCATCTTTCCGAAGATTCTTCCGGAATTGTTTTGACAACCGACCGATCCTCGGTTCCAATCCTCTCAACGACACCTCCGGGCGCCCGACATGCTTACGCGATTCCTCCGCCCGTCCCAATCGCCCCCCCTCCCAGTTTACCAAGCTGAAGTTGGAACAATTGGAAGCGCGTGACGTGCCGGCCCTGTTCGCCGTCCATCTCGGGTCCAGCATCCCCGGCGATACCGCCGCGACGATCACCGGTTCCCTGTCCGTCGACCCTTCGCTGCCGACCGACGGCGACACCCTCGTCGAAGCCAGCTCGATTCAAGAAGCCGTGGGCCTCGCGGTCACCGGGACGATCGCGGTCGAGTACGCCGGGCAGACCTGGACGTACTCGATGGGCGTCGATACGGTCGGGGCCAGCCCCGCCGAGCAAAAGCCGTTTTTGGTGACGGCCGACGGCTCGATCCAATTCGAAGACATGGCCGGCGCCGCGGGCAGCGACTGGGATTACAACGATGGTTTCTGGGCCGGGAGGGTCAAGGTCGTCAACGTCAGCATCGAAAATACGATTCCGGGGCCACCGGCCCCGCCCGTACCACCAGGCCCGCCGTCGCCGCCGAGCCCACCATCTCCGCCGGTTCCGCCATCGCCTCCGAGTCCGCCGTCACCGCCATCGCCTCCGAGCCCGCCATCTCCCCCGGTGCCACCGGTTCCGCCGCCGACGATCGCGATCAGCCCGATCAATAACCCGACCGAAGGCGCCGTCGGATCCTTCTTGATCCATCGCAGCCGCGCCGTCGGTAGCCTCACCGCGACCTACGGCACGCCCACCGGCACCGCGACGGCGGGCGCGGATTACACCGGCTCGTATTACAACAACCAGACGGTGACCTTCCTCAACGGCCAATCCGACGCGATCCTGTCGTTCGGCACCATCGACGACACCCTCGTCGAACCGACCGAGACTGTGATCGTCGGACTGACCAACGCCCCCGGCTACACCATCGTCGGCGGCCCCGCGACGGTGTCGATCTACGACAACGACACGCCGACGAGCCCGCCCACGGGACCACCGCCGAGCCCGCCGACGGGACCACCGCCGGCACCGGTCCCGGCACCCGGTATCGACTTCGATCTGGACGTGAACGCGGACGGCCTCTTGACCGGCGTCTACGACCGCGCCGCGAAATACCTCCCCGGCTACGAGGGGCCTACCGCGAAGGTTTCGACCGGGAGCAGCTTCAACGTCCCGACCTACACCTCCCAGCGGATGAAGTTGGTCATCGACGGCATCGGCAGCGCGACTGCCAACATCAAGGAGGTGGAGTTCTTCATCACCACGGTTTCGCAAGACCCCGGTTATGCAATGAACTGGAGCGATCCGAGTAACGTCGGCGCAAATAAGACGGACGATTACTCGTTCGACCGGGACAAAGACAATCGGAGGATAAAGATCGGCTTGCAGAGCGCCGAAAGCACGCCCAATGGCCGGTATTTCGGTGGGGCTATGACGGCGAACAAGACGTGGGTGAACTTCTACTGCAAAGATTACGGCGGTGCTTCGCGGATCCAGGCTAAGAAGCTATCCGAGAAGCCCTAATCCTATGAATCCTTGTACTTGAACGGTGCGTGAGTCCGATTCGGGGCCATGCGGTCGAGGAGCAATTGGAT
>JAYSYN010000125.1:0-16796 GCA_043727575.1 Fimbriiglobus sp. | reverse complement strand
GTGAAGTACCCCGACTTCGGCGCCGTGCTGGCCCGCGAGATGGGCCGCATCGACAGCAAGGTGCCCGACTACGTCACCTTCTACACGCAGACCGAAGGCCGTATGCCCGGAGAAAGCGGCTTCCTCGGCTCGCGCTACGCCCCGATGGAACTGACGACGAACAACATCCCCGAGTTCATCCGCAAGCTCGACGGCGTCGCCGAGATCGACCACGTCCAACGGGCCGAACTCCGCGATCTGCTCGGCAAGGAGTTCAACAAAGGCCGGCAGTCGGACACGCTGGGCAGCCACAACCAAGCCTACGAGCGCGTCCGCGGCATCATGGCGTCCGAAAAATTGTTCGACGTCAACCAAGAGCCGCAGAAGGTCCGCGACAAATACGGCAAGACGCAGTTCGGCGAACAATGCCTCATCGCGCGCCGGCTGGTCGAAGCCGGCGTGCCGTTCGTGAGGGTGGCCCGGGCTTGGTGGGACAGCCACGGCCAGAACTTCGAGACGCACCAAGAAATGGTACCGGAACTCGACCACGTCATGGCGACCCTCATCGACGACCTCGCCGAGCGCGGTTTGAGTGACGACGTGATGGTCGTGACGCTGTCCGAGTTCGGCCGTACGCCGGCGATCAATTCGAGCCTCGGCCGCGACCACTTCGCCAGCGCCTGGAGCATGACGATGACCGGGGGCAAGGCGAAGGGCGGCGCCGTCTGGGGCAAGAGCGACGACACGGGCAACAAGATCATCAAGGACGAAGTCAATGCGGGGCAACTGTTCGCGACGATTTACGAATGCCTGGGCATCAAGCACGACAAGAGCTATTATTTGGGCGCCCGGCCGATCCCGCTGGTCGACCCGGGCTTCGAACCGATCAAGGAGCTGGTGGGGTAGAATGGCAGGAGTCCGTCTTCATTCGGAGGATCATCATGAGTTGGCAGGATCGAATCAGTTCGAAACCCGACGTGTGCCACGGCAAGGTGTGCATCGCCGGGACGCGCATACCCGTAACGGTCGTCTTGGATAATTTGGCAGAAGGTGCTTCCGAAACTGAGATACTCGACCAGTATCCGACTCTCGTCGTGGAAGACATCCGCGCGGCAATGCACTATGCGGCGGGGTTGGCTTCGGGACGGGTCATCATCCTGCCCGAGGCGGCCTGATGCTTTTCAAGACCGATGAGAATATGCCCAAAAGCGTGGCGGAACTATTGACGCAAGCCGGTCATCCCACAATGAGGGTCGATGAGCAAGCGATGACCGGCTTCGTCGATAAGGCGGTTATCGCAGTGTGCACGATCGAGCAGCGCGTCTTATTGACGTTGGACACGGACTTCCTCGACAACCGCCGCTTTCCGCCCGAGCGCTTCGCCGGAATCATCGTCCTGCGACCGAAGCGTCAGAGTATCCGGAAGATCGTGGAGATGATTCGGCAAATCATTCCGCTGCTCGAGTCGGAAGTGTTGCGGGGCAAACTCTGGATCATCGACGACGGCCGAATGCGGATCCGCCCGGAAACTGCGGAGTGAAGCCCGCCGATTCTAAACAAACGCGAACCCAACATCCTTACCTCGGCCATCCATGAAATCCCCCAATCCAGACTCGCTGAAGCTCGTCAAGGAATTCGGCCGGCCGAGCATCCCATTCGGGATCGCGCGGGTGCCGGGGTCGGGCCGGATCTTCTTCGGATCCTCCGACTTCGCCGTCTCCGAAGCCGACGTGACCGCGGCCAAGTTCGAAGCCAAGGATTTGTATAAACACGAGAGCTACGTCACCACCGTCGCGCTCGCCGGGACGACGCTCATAAGCGGCGGGTACGACGGCAAGATGACGTGGTTCGACACGGTCAAAAACGAGAAGCTCCGCACGACCGACGCCCACGCCAAGTGGATCCGCCGCATCGTGGCCAACGCGGAGGGGACCGTCGTCGCCAGTGTCGCCGACGACATGCTCTGCAAGCTCTGGGACGCCAAGACCGGCAAGCTGATCCGCGAACTCAAGGGCCACGAGGAGAAGACGCCGACTCACTTCAACAGCATGCTCTACGCGGTCGCCTTCAGCGCCGACGGCAAACTGCTGGCCACCGGCGACAAGGTCGGCCACGTCGCGATCTGGGACACCGCCACCGGCAAGCCGCTGGGCACCCTCGAAGCCCCGACGATGTACACGTGGGACAAGACCGCGCGGATGCACAGCATCGGCGGCATCCGCTCGGTCGCCTTCAGCCCGGACGGCGCGCAACTCGCCGTCGGCGGCATGGGGAAGGTCGGCAACATCGACCACCTTGAGGGCAAGGCCCGCATCGAAGTCTTCGACTGGAAGAACCCCGCCAAGCCGCTCGTCGAACTCCAGAGCGACAAGTTCGCCGGCCTCGTCAACCAACTGCGGTTCGCCCCGGACGGCTCGTGGTTGATGGGCGCCGGCGGCGCGGCCGAGGGCTTCTTCCTATTCGTCGATGTCGCCGCGAAGAAAATGACCAAGCAGGAGAAGACGAGCCTGCACATCCACGATGTCGTGCTCAGCGACAAAGCCGACACGATTACGGTCGCGGGCCATAACAAGCTGGCGGTGTATTCGCTGGGGTGAGGGTTGTTCCATGGCTGCAACGTCAACCAACATATCTTCAACTCCGGACCGGCGCGGCCGCGCCGGTTCCGGCGACGCGGGAGATGCGATCCGACGTATTGCCTTGGTATCGCACGATTACAACGTCCCTGATACCCGAGGCTTCTACGACTACTCCGAACACTTCGCCCGTATCAATCGGTTGTGCGACGAACAAGGTTGTGACACCATCTTGTACGCGTTGTACACGTGGGATCGCATCTCCCCTACTCCACGTGACCCACGAACTTGTTTCGCGGACTTGGTGCATGTTCGGTCAGTCTTCCTTGAAGTAGGTTCCCCCGAAGAAGAGACCTTCGACCACGTCGAGATCATCCAACGCGGAAATCCGGAGCCGTTCATTGTTCGGCAGTGCTTCGCGGCGTCGGGCGATCCGAGCTGGGGCAAAGAGGCGTTCATCGCGGATCTCGAAAACCGCAAGTTTGGCGATAGCCTTCTAATGCTTTGCGGTGAATCGAACATCGTTTCGACCATGCGCGGCACGAAGGAACTCCGCGACCCCTTTGGTTTCATAGAACTCCTCCGCGAAATGGATATCCGTTTGATCCTAAATCCGATCCACGACTACATGCGCCGCTACGAGATGCGTGTGAAGCGCCGCGAATATTCACTAGGTGGCGTCACGGTGCTTTCGGTCTGGAATCGTGGGAAGGGTCGCGAGTCCGAAACGCCTTGGACCGCCTTCCGAGACGGCAAGGAATGTACCGCCTCTGTCCACGAACTCGCCCCGCCGTTCCCGGGCCGACCCGACATCCGCCTTGGAATACTGGACGTGGATTGAATCACCAAATCGGTCTGCGACTGGTCCATCACCAACTGTCGAGAGCTGAACGCGGTTCTGGGGTCGCCGTGAACGCGGCCGACGCGATGGACTACGGGCCATTGATCGCGTTGCACCGACGATACACGCCCGAATCGGACTGAGTTGATCCGGGCGGCTCCCGTTGAGTCCCACTTCACCCCTATCATAACCCCGTATGGCCCGGGTCGTCGTTCCCTCCCTCACCGAACTTCCCGCCCGGCTTGCGGCGTTGCCGGGGTGGGCGACGCTACGCGCGGCGCTGACCGGCAAGCAGGCCGGGGGGATCGACGGGGCGTGGGGATCGTCGGCGGCGTTGGCGGTGGCCGCGCTCGCGGGGGAAACGGCGGCGACGGTGTTGGTCGTCGTGCCGAACCTCACGGATGTCGGGCCGTGGGCCGAGGACCTCGCCACCTTCGGCCAACGCCCGGCCGTCTTCCCCGCCTACGAAACGTGGCCACCGGTGGAGAAGGCCGGCAAAATCGCACCCGAGACCGGCGCGCGGTTGCGCGTTTTGCAGAACCTCGGCGGGGCGACTCCACCGAAGGTGGTACTCGCGCCGTTCGCAGCGGTGCTGCAATCGGTGCCGCTACGCGACGACCTCGCCAAGCGCGGCCGGCGCCTCAAGGTCGGGCAAGCGCTGCCGCCGGATGAATTCGCGGCGTGGCTGCTGAACGCCGGCTATCAGCGCGTCGATTCCGTCGAATACCCCGGCGAGTTCGGCAAACGCGGCGGCATCCTCGACCTCTTTCCGCCCGACGCCACCGATCCCGTCCGGCTCGAATTCTTCGGCGACGATTTGGAATCGATCCGTCACTTCGCCGCGCAGACACAGCGCAGCCTCGACAAACTGACCGAGTTGCTGATCCTCGGCGCGTTCGATCCGCACGCCGGTCGCGGCGGGCTCGGGTTCTTGCTCGATTACTTCCCCGCCGGGTCGGTGGTCGCGCTGTTCGAGCACGGCGACCTGCGCGAACAGGGGAAGCACTTCTTCGAGCGCGTTTCGAACCCGACGGGATTATTCACCCCGGCGGGGGCGTTCGAGCAGTTGATGAAACTGCCGACGGTGGCGATCTCGGCGATGCCGCGGCCGAGCGTGGAAGCGACGGCCCATTTGCGCGTCGAGAGTATCGAGCGATTCAGCGGAAATGTGCTGCGGGTGCGGGAGGAGTTGGATACGGTCGCGGCGAATGACCACGTCTGGATCGCGTGTCAGACCGAAGCCGAAATCCACCGGCTCACGGACGTGCTGAAGACGGGCCAACTCGCCGAGAGCGGACGGGTGACGTTGGTCGCGGGGCATGTGCGGGCCGGCTTCCGGCTCGTCGATCTCGGGGCGCTCGTGCTCGGCAGCCACGAACTCTTCCACAAGGAATTGCTGCCGCCGGGGGTGAAGCAAGCGGGCGCGGCGACGGGGCGGAAGATCGAGTCGCGGGCCATCGACAGCTTCTTGGATCTGAACGACGGTGATTACGTCGTCCATGTGGCGCAGGGGATCGCGCGCTTCCGCGGGATGCGCACTCTCGAAAAAGGGACCGTCGGCGGCAACGACGACGGCGGCCTCTTCCGCGATTCGCAACCCTCGACGGCCAGCGCCGGCCTCGAAGAATTTTTGATCCTCGAGTTCCGCGACGCCGTGCTGCTGTACGTCCCCGCGACGCGGATCGATTTGATCCAGCGCTACATCGGCGGGGCGCAGGGGGAACCGAGGCTCTCCAAACTCGGGGGCGCGTCGTGGGGCCGGCAGAAGGACAAAATCTCCGAAGCCGTCATGGACATGGCCGCGGAGATGATCCAGATCCAAGCCGTGCGCGCGGCGATCCCGGGGCACCCGTACCCCGCGGATTCGGACTGGCAGCGCGAGTTTGAAGGGGCCTTCCCCTACCAAGAAACGCCGGATCAATTGACGGCCATCGCCGAGATCCGCGCCGACCTCGAAAAACCCAAACCGATGGACCGCCTGCTCTGCGGCGACGTCGGCTACGGCAAGACCGAGGTCGCCATCCGCGCCGCGTTTAAGGCCATCGACAACGGCAAGCAAGTCGCAATTCTGGTGCCGACGACGGTGCTCGCCGAGCAGCATTACAAAACGATTCAACAGCGCCTCGCCGAGTATCCGTTCCGCGTCGAAGTGTTGAACCGTTTCAAAAGTGCGGCGAAGCAGCGCGAGACGATCAAAGCCCTCGCCGAGGGGACCATCGACATCGTCGTCGGCACGCACCGGCTGGTCTCGGACAAAGTCAAATTCAAAGATTTGGGTTTGGTCGTCATCGACGAAGAGCAGCGCTTCGGCGTCGAGCACAAGGAACGCCTGAAACGGCTGAGGACCACCGTGGACATCCTCACGATGACGGCGACGCCGATCCCGCGGACGCTGCACAGCGCGCTGCTGGGCGTGCGGGAAATCTCGAACCTCGAGACGCCGCCGCCGGACCGGTACCCGGTCGAAACGCGTATCGTCAGTTGGGACGACAAGCTCATCCGGCACGCCATCCACCGCGAGTTCAACCGGGGCGGGCAGGTGTTCTTCGTCCACAACCGCGTCCACGATATTTTGGACGTCGAAGCCAAATTGAAGATGATCGTCCCGGAAGCGAAGATCGTCGTCGGCCACGGCCAGATGGCCGAGGGGGAACTCGAGAAAGCGATGGTGACGTTCATTCGCAAAGACGCCGACATCCTCGTGGCGACGACGATCATCGAGAGCGGCCTGGACATCCCGAACGCGAATACCATCTTCATCGACGACGCCGATCAATACGGCTTGGCCGACCTCCATCAACTCCGCGGGCGCGTCGGGCGCACCAAGCTGCGGGCGTACGCCTACCTCATCGTCGACCCCGTAAAACTCGTGTCGCCGAATGCGCAGAAGCGCTTGAAGGCGATCGAGGAGTTCAGCGAACTCGGCTCGGGGTTCAAGATCGCCATGCGCGACTTGGAGATCCGCGGGGCGGGCAACATCCTCGGCACCGAGCAGAGCGGCCACATCGCGGCGGTGGGCTACGAACTCTACTGCCAACTGCTCGAAAACGCCGTCCGGCAGTTGAAGCATCAAGCGCCGAAACAGGCCGTGGAGGTGAACGTCGATCTGCCGTGGCCGGCGTACTTGCCGCGCGATTATGTGCCGGGGCAGAAGCTGCGCATCGAAGTCTACCGGCGCTTGGCACGGTTGCGCGACCCGAATAAGCTCGCCGACTTCCGCAAGGAATTGCAGGACCGCTACGGCCCCACGCCCGAACCGGTGGAGTGGCTATTACGGACGACTGAAATCCGCTTGGGGTGCGTCCGCTGGCAGATCAGCGGCGTCCACCGCGACGGGAAGGATTTGGTCTTCACCTACCGCAACGCGAAGAAGGCGGCGCAGTTGAACGCCGGCTCCGCGGGGCGGATCAAGATCGTCGACGACCGGTCGCTGTATCTGCGCTTGCGCCCCGAGGAGGACGCCCCCGGGCCGATGTACGAATTGCTAAAACTCGTGTTGGGGGCTGGGTTGTGAAGAAGGCGAGCCGGCCAGCGTGAGCTGCCGGATTCTGGATCGGCTTGAAGAATCCAGCAGCACGCGCTGGCCGGCTCGCCATACCACCGTCCGGCCACTTCCCCTAAACTGTCGCCATGGCCGAATCGAACTCCGGACCCGAAAACCTTTCCGATGTCCTCGGCCGGCTCTTCATCGCCCGGGGTTGGGGGCGGGTCTCGGAACGGACGCGGCTCGAGACCGCGTGGGGGGAAGTCATCGGGGCGGAATGGGCCGGGCAAACCCGCGTCGGCAGCCTGCGGCGCGGGGTGCTCGAAATCGAAGTCCGCAGCGCCGTCTTGCAGCAAGAGTTGACGCAATATCACAAGCGGAAGTTGCTCGCCGGGCTGCGGATCAAACTGATGGGCGTCACCATCGGCGACCTCAAATTCCGCTCCGGGGTCTGGTGATTCTTCAAAACACCACCCGCTCGCCGAAGCGCCGGCGGAGCATAGCCCGAACCGGCTCGGACAGTTCCGTCCGCTTCAAAATCAGCCGGTCGAGCGATTCCAATCCCCGCGACGTGGCGAGCGCATTGCCGACGGCGTCATCGAGACCTTCGACGTCGGACAAGTTGAGGGTCACGAGTGTTCGCGCGAACGCCGCTTCTCCGAAACGCAGTACGAACGATGCGAGGTGGTCGAAGTCGTTTTCGCTGAAATCGAGGTGGGTGATCCCGGCGAAACTTCTCGCTTGCAGCAACAGGAAAAGCAAAGGGTCGCCGTGGGTAAAGTGCGGACCGACTCGCAAATGCGTGATCCGTCGAATGTGCGAGAGGGTATCGAGCTTTTCGGGCGTCGCTCCTTCATCCGGATAGCCGATCGCGATTTGGACTCGCGTCATCGGCACTGTTTCGAAGACTGCACCTGCGATGAAATCGGCCCAGTGAATCGTTGCAAATTCAATGAACCCCCGACGCCACTGCGGTTCGCCAAAACGATGGAGATGCTCGGGCAGGTCCCACAGCCAATCGTTGGAGTAATGGCGCATCAAGCGTTTGATCAGCGCCTCTGTCTCCCAATACTCCTCGCTCCCTTCGTGCATCGTCGTCAACGCGATCTGCGCCCGGATGAAATGCGCCCGCGCGATGGAATCGGGCTCGCCGGATTCTTCGAGGAAGTCGGCGAAGACCAAGCGCGGGAGGTCGTCGGCGGGGTTCGCCGCAACGGCCCGCAGGAAGGGGAGGTGCTCGTCCATCAGGGCAGCAAGTCCGCGACTCGGATCGAGCCGGACGGCGCGGCGAGCGGGGCGATGCTCTCCGTTTCGGCAAAGGTCTGTTTCGATTGATACCCCGTCGGCGACGGATCGCGGAACACGATCAGCTGACGATCTTCGATGTCGAGCACCCAGTAATCGACCAACCCGGCAGAGGAGTAGATTTCGGCTTTCTTCCCCGTGTCGTAATAGAACGACGAGTCGGCGACTTCGACGACCAAGAGCGCGGCCGTGGGCATGCGTTTGTAGTCGCGCGGCCCGCCGGGGACGACAGCCAAGTCGGGCTCCGGATCGTGGTTCCCCTGACGGAGGGGCACTTGCGCGCGGATGTAAAAGCCGCTGCCAAATGAGCGCTGAAGTTCGAATTGTGTGAGGGAGACGCCCGTAACATGGGGTTCTAACATCGCGGCCATCGGTACCAACTCCCCATCGATGAACATGACGCGGACGCCATCGAGCGCGCCGCTTTCGACCATGCGCTCGTACTGATCCCAACGGAAGCGCAGTGGCCCTGGGGCGATGAACGGCGAACGGGCTGCGGTGGCAACAACGGACATGCTCGGATCCTCAGGGCAGTAGGTCGGCCACGCGGACGGGGGAACTCGGCGCCGCGAGGGGGGCGAGGGTATCGGCGATGCCCAATTCTAAACGCGTCCGGTAGGCGAGGCCGCCGTCGGGCAAGGGCGCCGGGTCGCGGAAGACGATCAGGAGCCGGTTCTCGACGTCGACTACCCAATAGTCGAGGATGCCACCGGTGGCGTACACTTCCGCTTTCGTGGTCGTGTCTTCGAACAGCGAACTATCGGCGATTTCGACGATCAGGTCGGCCGTGTTGGGATGGACTTTCAAATAGTCGCGCTGTTGGCCCTTCACGATCGCCAAGTCGGGGAAAGGGCTGGAATCGGTGAGTACCAACGGCACTTGGGCCCGCACGGTGAATCCGAAGCCGAACAAGATCCGCAAGACATCTTGGACGAGACCAACGATGACCGCGTGCGGAGGATTCATCTCGCCTTGCTCCCAAATTTCGCCGCGGATGAGGTAAGTGCGCAGCCCATCCCAAACACCCGTCGCCCGGACGCGGTGGAACTCGTCGACCGACCACTTCGATTTCTTCCGCGGCGGCAGCGAGACCGCCCGCACCGGCGGCGGCGTGAATGTGGAATTCGGGGCCGTCGCCGTGAGAATGGACATGGCTTTCCTCGGATTGCGACAGGTCACTTTGCAGAGAGGGACTCGAGCATTTTGTCGAGCGTGTCATCGACACGAAGTGCGGCGTTGTGGGCAGCTCGGTACAGGGTAATTGCCGAGTTCCATCCGTGGTCTAAAGGAGAAAAAGACCCTTGGAAAACGAGCCCGCCCGTCGAATTTGAGATGAGAATTCCAGTATTCCCATTGGGATGTTCGGTAACGCGTATCAATCCCCCTCCCAGAGACGCCCGGTAGGTCTCAGAAACTACAGTTTCCCATTCAATGGTCCCCATAACGGTTTTCGCCGTGACCGCTTCTACAAGCCTCATGACCTTTTCGTTCATTGCTTGCCCTCACTCTTGTGCCGGAACGCCACTTCCAACATCGTCAACTTTCGAATTTCTTCATCTATTAATGCGAATCGGTCGGCCGCGAGATTGTTCTCGGTCGTTCGATTTTGCACGATCTCCGCCAATGCGCGTAAGTTGTCCAACGTCTTTGTCATGTCACCCCAATCTTGACCGCGTCTCGCAGGATCTCCGAGCAGTCGAGTAACGAAATCGATGGCGATATCGAAGTGCCCGTGAGCGCGGAGCCACTGTTTTCCCCGGCAACTTTCGCGCGCCAAAAGCACGGCTTGTCGGGCGGAAACGATATCCTTCAAGGTGGACTGCCACACAAAGAACTCGATGGCTGCGGCAGCTTCACTTCTGGCCTGTCGGACCTGCTGCCGCACGATCAACGCTACCCCGAATCCTGCAAGGGCTACGAAAAATCCCAACACCCCGAGTATATCCGACCACCACGCGAGCATTTCGCGCGATTCGCTCGGCGGTGGCACTTCCCCGAAAATCACGCGGTGTCCTCTCGCTTTCTCAAGATCATTCTACCACTTCCGCAGCATCGCTTCGCTGGCCGCCAGCCAGGCGTCGTCGTCGTGGTCGTCGAGCGCCGCGAAGTTCGTTTTGATCCTCCGGAACGCCATCTTCAAGAAGGTTTGCCCGGCCGTGACGTCGGCGAATTTGTCGGCCGGCTTCGGGGTTGCGATCAAGGCATCGAGCCGGCTGAGTACGCACGCCGCGGCGTACAGATCCATGGCGATGTCGGCCAAACGCTCGTGGATCAATTGCGCTTGCACGAAGGTCGTTTCATCTTTCAATTTCAAGAATACATGCGGCAGCGTCGTGCCGAGTTGCTTGACGGAGCCCGCCAGCGTCTTGGCGTCGGCTTGGAGTTCCACGGCTTGCACGGGCACCGTCGGCGAGTGGGCCAGCCACGGCGCGGCGAGTTTTGCCCCGGCGCCGATCCCGGACAGCACTTTGCCGAGACTCCAGCGTCCGCCGACCAAATCGTCGCGCAGGTTCTTGAGATGTTCCCCCGGCCCTTTGCAACCGACCACCGCGATGAACGCTTTCAAGACGTCGTTGGCTCCCTCGCCGATGGTGTTGATGCGCGCGTCGCGCATCCAGCGCTCCAGCGGTTGATCGGTGAAATAACCCTTCCCGCCCCAGACTTGAATCGTGTCGTTCACAATGGTCCAGAGGTGTTCGGTTGCGAAGACTTTCAAGATCGCCGTTTCGAGCATATAGTCGTCGGCTCCGCGGTCGATAAATGCGGCGCACTGCGTCGTCATCGCTTCCATGGCGAATAAATGCGAGGCGGCGAAGGCGACCTTCTTCTGCACGAGTTGAAACTCGGCCAACGGCTGTTGAAACTGCACCCGCGTCTTGGCGTGCGAAATCATCGCATCCAAGCAGACCTTCGCATGGCCGGTACACGTCGCGCCGAAGGTCGTCCGGCCGAAGTTCAACACCGTCAGCGCTGCTTGCAATCCCCGGCCGATCTGCCCGAGGATATTCTCCTTCGGCACCCGCACATCGGTGAATTTCATCTTGCCGGTGGCCGTACCGCGAATGCCGCACTTCTCAGCGCGCTTCTCCAAGACCTCGAAGCCCGGCATGTCGGGCGTCACGAGGAACGCCGTGACTTTCGACCCGCCTTTTCCATCGGGCGTGCGCGCCATGACGGTCAATACATCCGCGATGCCGCCGTTGGTGATGTAGTGCTTGATGCCATTCAACAAATACGCGGAACCGTCTTCGGTCGGTGTCGCGGTTGTGCGCACGCCGCCGGCGTCGGATCCGGCGTCCGGTTCCGTGAGTGCGAAGGCCGCGAGTTTCTCCCCCGTTAGCATCCCCGGCAGCCACTTCGCCTGTTGTTCCTTCGTGCCGAAAAGAAGTAGCGCCCGGCAGCCGATGCTCTGGTGGGCATTGACGAACACGGCGGTGCTGGCGCAATGGCCGCCGAGCAATTCCATGATGCGGATGTACTGCTGTTGGTTGAAGCCGCGACCGCCGAACTCCGTCGGGACGGTCATGCCGAGCACGCCGAGTTCCCCGAGGCCGCGGATGACCGAATCCGGAATGAGCGACTCGCGGTCGATAGTCTTCGCATTGATGCTGGCATCGGCGAACCGCTTCACGCGGTCGTAAGCATCATCGGCGTCGGACTGCTGCGTAGGCGACAACTGTGGATACGGGAACAGGAGATCGCCGCGGACACGGCCGAAAAACAGGCTCTTGGCGAAGCCGAGTTTCTCGACGTCGCCCAGCAGCTCGGCGACGTCTTTCTTTTGGGATTCGACTTGGGCTTGGGTGAGTGCCATGGGAACCTCGGGAAAGGGTAGGACAATTGTAGGCGCCGGACACGCGCGCGGTGAACCGGGCTACAATGCCGGCTGAACCCCAGTGGAATCGCCATGACCCAGCCCCAACCCCGTTCGCCCGAATCGCTGATCCGCATCTTGTCCGGGGCGAGCGCCTGCGACGACGACGAGCCTCTTTCGGGCGGTCCGGTGGCGATGGACGTGCCGCGCATCGAGCGCGCCGTCCGCGAAATCCTCATCGCCATCGGCGAAAACCCGGACCGGGAGGGGTTGCTCGAAACCCCGGCCCGCGTCGCCCGGATGTACGCCGAGGTGTTCAGCGGCTTGCACACCGATCCGACGGAGTTGCTGCAAAAAACCTTCACCCAACACCACGACGAAATGGTGCTGGTCAAAGAGATCGAATTCGCGTCCTGCTGCGAGCACCACCTCGTGCCGTTCTTGGGGCGGGCGCACATCGGCTATTTGCCGAACGGCAAAGTGATCGGCCTGAGCAAGCTGGCCCGAGTCGTCGACGCCGTGGCCCGCCGGCCGCAAGTTCAAGAGCGCATGACGGAGCAAATCGCCGATTTGATTATGAACGAATTGCAACCCCGCGGCGTCGGTGTGATTCTGGAAGCGAGCCACATGTGTATGACGATCCGCGGCGTCAAGAAACCCGGCGCGAAAACCATCACGAGCGCGATGCGAGGATTGTTCAAAACCAACCCGATGACCCGCAACGAATTGATGGCCTTGGTGTACGGGGGGAATTGAGGACAAAGTCAGAATCGAAAGCAATCCGTCCGCTTTCATCGAATGGCAACATCTCCCTTCGCGCTCCGGGTAAGACTCCGACCGCTCACGCAACTGCCCCGCCTCTAGAATGAGCGCATGATCGACCTCGATTCCAATGCGACGACGCCGTTGCACCCCGAGGCGTGGGAGGCGATGGCGCCTCTGATGCTCGCGAACTCCGGGAACGCGTCGTCCGCGCACGCGCTCGGTCGTAAGGCCCGGCAGCAACTCGAAACGGCGCGCGAGGAAGTGGCGGAACTGCTCGGGTCGCGGGCCGACGAGGTCTATTTCACCGCGGGGGCGACCGAGGCGAACAACCTCGCGATCTTCGGATTAGTCGGGCCGATTCCCGGTTCCATCCTCGCGGCGCCGATCGAACACCCTTGCGTCATCGAACCGCTGAAAGCCCTCGAAAAAAAGGGTTTTGTAGTCGAGTGGTTGCCGGTCGATCCGCGCGGGGTCGTCGATCCACCCGAAGTCTCGAACCGCGTCCGCGCCGACACGCGGTTCGTGGCGCTCATGTTGGCGAATCACGAAACCGGCGCAATTCAACCGGTCCGGCACGTCGCCAAGTCGCTCCCGAAACACGTTCCGCTCCACTGCGATGCGGCGCAGGCCGTCGGCAAGATCGCCGTTCACTTCAGTGACCTGGGTGTCGGATCCCTCAGCGCGAGCGCCCACAAATTCCACGGCCCAAAGGGAGTCGGTTTGCTCCTGTTGAAACACGGGCTAGCCTTTCAACCGATGCTCTTCGGCGGCCACCAGCAGCGCGGTATCCGCCCCGGGACCGAAGCCGTCCCTCTCGCCGTCGGGCTGGCCGTGGCCCTGCGGCACGCGATCCGCGCGATGGGTGCGAACCGGGTGAAGTGGCTCGAGCTGCGGGCGGCATTCCTCGGCGCACTCGGTGTCGAATCGATTCTCAACGGCTCCCCCGACGGCTTGCCGGCGACGCTGAATTTGTCGTTCCCCGGTTGCCGGGCCGAGGTACTCTTGATGGCCCTCGACCTCGCCGGGATCGCGTGCAGCACCGGGTCCGCATGTTCCAGCGGATCGCTGTTGCCGTCCCCGGTTTTGAGCGCGATGGGGGTTCCTCCGGATGTGCTGAATTCCGCGATGCGTTTCAGTTTCCACGCCGGCCGGACGATTCAAGAGATGGTCGACGCCGGTCGCCGGGTGGGCGAATGCGTGCGCAAGACCGTCCGACCCTGAAAATCGGGGCGATTGCGGAATTCGGACTTAACGACCACTTATTGACGGCTTCTCCACAATACGCGCGGTGTTGGAACCATCCCGAATGGCGCATTGGGGTTGCGTCGCACGGTTGGGCTTCACTCCCCGCGCGATTCTGCGTAAAATGGGCACATGGTTCAGCCAACCGCTGCAATCGGAGTCGGCTCGAAACCCACTTCGTGGGCCGATTTCCACATTCTCCCTGAAAATCGTTCGGCTGTGCGGGCTTGCAAGCGGGTTGTCCAAGCCCTCCACCGCCCCCTGCGTCGCATCCCTTTCGCCGCGCCACTTTTGTTGCATGGCCCGTCCGGTACGGGCAAGTCCTTCCTCGTCCAGACCTTGATCCGAGAAATGATATCGGGGCCGGCCGCGCAAACGGCGCAATCGTTATTGGCGAACGAATTCCCCCGCTCGACCCCTTCGACCGGGAATCCGCAAATTACCCCGGATGAATTCGAAGACTACTTATCTTGCGATCTGCTCGTGGTCGAAGACTTGAACGAAGTCAAAGACGCCGACGTCGATTCCATGGTCCGGTTGCTCGATTACCGCATCGCCCGGCAGAAGCCGACGGTCATCACGGCGTCGGCCGGTCCGGCCGGATTGACCCATCTGCCGCGCCGCTTGACCAACCGCCTCGCGGCCGGCCTCGTGGTGCGACTGGAATATCCGAGCCTCATCAGCCGTCGGCTCTTGGTGCGGTCGCTGGCGGACAAACGGAAGTTGAAGCTCGAAGAGCCGGCCGAGCGCTGGCTGGCCAAGAACTCCGCCGGCAGCATCCGCCTCTTGCTGGGGTTCTTCGAGAAACTCCGGCCGCTGGCCAAAGAGACCGGCTTGCCGCTGACGGCCAAGCAAGTGCGCGATTGGCTGCGCGAACCGGATGCCGTGCTCGACCCGATGGAGCGGATCGTCAGCCGGGTGGCCAGCAGCTACGGCGTGAAGCCCAAGGAGATCCTCGGGGCGAGCCGGTTGAAAGGCGTTATGGTCCCGCGCCAAGTGGCGATGTACTTGGCCCGCGAAGTGGCCAAACTGCCGCTGGCGACCATCGGCCGCTACTTCAACGGCCGCGATCACACGACCGTGATGCACGCGACCCGAAAAGTCGCCGAAGGGATCAAGAGCGACCCGCAACTGCAAGTGGCCGTGCGCGAGTTGAAGGCCGGGTTGAAGTGAATCACTCTGTGGACAACCCGGCGCGCGTTTGACGCGCGACTGTTCTCCGGCGACGCGCACTTTCCCCTAAAAATATTTGCGAGCCCTCACCCGAGATCGATTGACGCGGCGCGTCACCCAGAAACCATTCGCGCGCCGGCTTATCCACATCCCGCCGCTTCGCGATTCCCCCAATTGCGGCTAGGAAATCGACCCGTTTTCCGCGAACGCGCGCCACAATTCCGCGCCGCCTTACTACTGTTACTTTGTTTTCTAACGAAAGAATAAAAGAAGGGAGAAGGCCCGCGAGAGAAGAAGGGCAATTCATAAACTTGAACCCATGACCCATCGAGATGAACGCCCGAGACGAACGCCATGAAAATGACCTGCGCCCGCGACGCCCTCCTGACCGCCTGCCAAATCGTGCAAGGGGCCGTGGCCAAGAGCACCACGAAGCCGATCTTGTCGAACATCAAAGCCGTCACCCACGACGACGCGCTCACGCTGATGGCGACCGACCTCGAAGTCGGCATCCGCTACGAACTCCGCGGCGTGAAGGTCCAGCGGGCCGGAGCCGCGATCTTGCCGGTGAACAAGCTCATCTCGATTCTGCGCGAATCGTCCGAAGCCGAGATCACGATCGACGCCGGCGAAGAGAATACGACCATCAAGCTCAGCTCGAGCAAGTACGAACTCCCCGGCGGTATGCCCGACGAGTTCCCCGATCTCCCGCCCTTCGACGGCGGCACCCGCTACCACGAGATCAAAGCCGGCGTGCTGCGGACGATGATCAAGCGGACCGTCTTCGCCGCCGAGAAGCGCGAGAACACCCGCTACGCCGTTACCGGCATCCTCTGGGAAGCCGAGAAGGGCCGCGCCCGCCTCGTGGCCACCGACACCAAGCGCTTGGCCATGACCGACGGCCCCGCCGACATCCACGGCGAAGACGAAGCCAAGCCGCAGTCGCACCTGATCCCGCTGAAGGCGATCCAACTGCTGGAGCGCAACTTGTCCGACGACGGCGAACTGATCCGCGTGGCCCTGAAGACGAACGACGCCCTCTTCCAAACCGAACGGGCGATGATCTACACGCGCTTGGTCGAGGGCCGCTTCCCGCCGTACCAGCAGTTCATCCCGAAGAAGATGGCCGTGAAACTCACGCTGCCGGCGAACGAGTTCTTCGCCCGGATCCGCCAAGCGGCGATCACGACCGACGACGAGAGCAAGCGCGTCGATTTCCACTTCGAGCCGGGCAAACTGACGCTGCAAGCCCGCGGCCCGGAAACGGGCTCGAGCGAAGTGGAGATGGCGCTGCCCGGCTACGACGGCCCGGAGATCGAGATCGCCTTCGACCCGGCCTACCTCACCGAGATGCTCCGCGCCACCGACGGCGAACCGACGATCCTACTGGAAATGACCGAAGCCCGCGACCGCGCCATCTTCCGCATCGGCGAGCACTACCTGTATTTGGTGGTGCCGATGGTGGGGTGAGGGGAAGATGAGATCAAACCGTACCATCTATCAGTTGATGGATAAGGATGGGGTAGACCTCTCGATTTTGCCACGGGCCATCTGGTAGGCTTCACTTCCCATACCCGACACCCGGAGGCACGGATGCCCACCATCAGTTTCCAGTAC
>JAYSYN010000124.1:0-16799 GCA_043727575.1 Fimbriiglobus sp. | reverse complement strand
TGGTTCCAGGAAGCGCATTTTCCCAGATACACTCTCCAAGCGCAACCCCAATCCCAAAAGGGAATTCCCAAAACTCCAAGAATCGTTGCTACACCCAGTAAGAGATTCCGCGTGCGGTGGATGGCCGATGCCGATAGACTGACATGACTGAATTTCGGAAAGGAGGGCGGTGCCGTGAACGCATTGCAAAGTCGTATGACCGCCCTTCGGATGACCCCGGCCGCGCTGGCGCGCCGGTCCAAACTGTCCGTGGATGCGGTGATACTGGCGCTGGAACAACCCGGTATTCCTTGCGCCGGGATCGAAGGAATCCGCCGCTCTTTGGGAATCGCCCCGGACGGCACCCGCCTCGTCCCGAACAAGACGTTCCGCAAACACGCCGCCCGCAAGAAGGCCCGGTTGGTGGTGGCCATCGTGCAGGGCACGATGGGGCTGGAAGCCCAAGGACTCGACCCGGCCGCGCGGCAACGTCTGTTTCAATCGACCTACGGCCGCTTCAAGTCCCATCCCGTCGAACTCTGGTGAGCAATCTCGGACGTGTTGACGGCGAAACCCCAATTGACGATGTGTCGGGGCTAATCCCAAAGCTCATCTCGGGAACCCGGCGGGAACTGAACGAACACGAAGCCCAAAATGTTCGCGACGCGGTCGTCCAGCATCTATTCGGGCGGCCAAAGGTCAGCACAGGACGCGAGTTCGATTTCACGTGGATGCTCACGATCCACCGGGATATGTTCGGGCGCGTCTGGGAATGGGCGGGCGTCCTACGGCGGCACGATTTGACAATCGGTATACCGTGGCTCCGGGTCGAAACGGAACTTTACGATTTGTGCGAATCGATACCGTATTTCAAATCGGAAGATGTCATAACCGACGTCGCGTACCTCCACCATCGCTTGGTCTGCATTCACCCTTTTCAAAAAGGCAATGGCCGCTGGGCGCGGCTCGTCGCGGGCATCTATCAAATCCGCCGGTGCGGGCGCTTCACCGAGTGGCCCGACGATCTCGTGGGCAGCACGCAGCTCACCAGTCCGGTGCGCGCGGAATACATCGCGGCGATGAAATTGGCCGACGCGGGTGATCTCGGACGTTTGATCGAATTGCACGAACGATTCGGTCGAGACTGGTCGGCCGACGGATAGCCCGACGCGGACAATATCTCCACTCAGCCCTTCCCCAACACCAGATCGACGACCCAACAGCCGCGGATGTGGACGCCCGGTTCCCGGCAGCGCAGCCGGCTTCTTCGGGCGCGTCGGCGAGGATCGGCATCGCGGAGAAATCGCGGCTCTCGTACATCCGCCCGGCGATGCCGGCGACGCCGGCGATGCCGGCGATGTCCGCCGCTCGCCAACCAGTGGCGGTGTGAGGAGTGCCGTGGTCATGAGAGTATATTTACCCGCAATTCTGAGCGGCGGTGAACCAGTGTTCGTCGATTTTCATCGGGTGATACCAAGTCTTGTAGGACGGCCCTTTAAAAAACCCCTCCGGCAGATCACGCTCCCCATTCGGGCAATAGTAAAGCACCAGCATGCAACCGAACAAGGCTCCGCCCCCATTGTGCCAGCTGAAATGGAACCGCGGACCATCCTGTCCAAAATCGATGTTGAGTTTAGCTCGCAACTCAGCGGTGCGGGCGGGGTCCCCTTTCGCAACCGCCTCGAAAAGCGCTCGATGTTCAGTCAGCATTTTCAACTGTTTAGCATTGGCGTCGATCGTCTTCTGAGCTTGGGTGCGTGTGTCGGTCGGTCGGCACCAATCGACAACAAGTCCCGTGAACTGCGGGTATGCCAATGCCAAGGTCACGAGAGCCACTGCAACGACGACGAGCGCGGTGGCGATCCGCGCATACATACTCATCCCACCCGCTTCGTGTGCCAGTCCGTGACGCCTTCGGAGTATCGTTAATTCGCTTGGGAATGGAGGGTGACGACATCCGGCTCCCAACCCACGACGCGCTGATCCGTCATGGCGAAATAGCCGGGGGGAGACGCTTCGCGTTCAGTGCGACGTTGAGTTGAACCGTCCAAATTTGGTGGAAGTTGTGAAACGTCCCGGCATCTTCCCGGGTCCAGTCGTGGATCCGCATGCTCATTCTCCATTGCTGATGCCGTCATCTTACCGCACGGCCCATCACCCCGCCCGCTTCGTGTGCCAGTCGGTCACCGCTTCGTACATCCGGCCGATTTGGAACATCTTCGTCTCGTCGAAGGCGGGCGAGAGCAGTTGCAACCCCACGGGAAGGCCGCCGGCGGTGAAGCCGCAGGGGATGCTCATGCCGGCGATCCCCGCGAGATTGCAGCTGATCGTGTAGATGTCGCTGAGGTACATCGCCAGCGGGTTGTCGGTCTTCTCGCCGAACTTGAAGGCCGGCGTCGGCGAGGTCGGCCCCATGATCACATCGCAGACTTTGAATGCCTCGTCGAATTCGTTTTTGATCTTGCGGCGGACCTTCAACGCCTTCAAATAATATTCGTGGTCGTAGCCGCTGCTGAGGGCGTAGGTGCCGAGCATGATGCGGCGCTGCACTTCTTGGCCGAAGGCTTCGCCGCGGCTCTTGCTGTACGTCGCAATCAGGTCGGCTTTCTGTTTGGTGCGGTGGCCGTAGTGCATGCCGTCGAAACGGGCGAGGTTGCTGCTGCACTCGGCCGTCGCCACGATGTAGTAGACGGCCACGGCGTACTTGCTCCCCGTCGGCAGCGACAGCGGCACGAGGGTCGCGCCGAGCTTCTCGTATTCCTTCAACGACGCCTTCACCAGTTTTTCGACTTCCGGGTCGAGGCCTTCGTCGAAGAACTCTTTCGGGATGCCGATCTTCAGACCCTGCACCGGGGTGTTGAGGAGTTGCGTGTACGCCGGTACCGCGTCGTCAACGCTCGTGGCGTCGTGCGGGTCGTGTCCGGCGATCACTTCCATCAGCAGTGCGGCATCGGTGACATCGTGGGCGAACGGGCCGACTTGATCGAGCGAACTGGCGAACGCGATCAACCCGTACCGGCTCACGCGGCCGTAGGTCGGCTTGACCCCGACGAGGCCGCAGAGCGCCGCGGGTTGGCGGATCGACCCGCCCGTGTCTGTGCCGAGCGACACCGGCGCTTCGCAGGCGGCGACGCAGGCCGCGCTGCCGCCGCTGCTACCGCCGGGGATGCGGCCGATGTCCCACGGGTTCGTCGTCTTCTGGTAGGCGCTGTTCTCGGTGGACGATCCCATGGCGAATTCGTCCATGTTCGTCTTGCCGAGGATCACCGCGTCGGCGGCCTTCAAACGGCCCACGACGTACGCATCGTAGGGCGGCACGAAGTGTTCGAGGATTTTGCTGCCGCAGGTCGTGACGATCCCCTCGGTGCAGAGGACATCCTTCACCGCCACCGGTACCCCCGCGAGTGGGCCGAGCTTCGCCCCGCTCTTTCGCTTGATGTCGATGGTCTCGGCTTGTTGCCGCACCGCCGCTTCATCGACGCGCAGAAACGCCCGGATCGTCGGCTCTTGTTTCCGGATCGAGGCGAGGAACGCATCGGCGATGTCGACGGCGGTAGCTTGCCCGCCCGCTTGGAGGGCGAGCAATTCGGTGGCGGTCTTGTGGATCAGCATGGGCGACCAAACGGGGAATCGGAATGGGGTGAATCTTAGGGAAACTGAACGCGGAAAGCTGAGAGCCGAAAGCTGTCAGATTGAAGATTTGGTGGACGGCAATCAGCTTAGAGCGATCAGCTTTCAGCCGGGCCACCCTCCGGCACGAGAACGACCCGCAGCCGTCGCAGCGCCCGGAGGTAACGCATGCTCGCGGCGGCTTCCGTCAACCCGAGGGCACCGGCGACATCCTGATTCGTCAGTTGCTCGTGGTGGCGCATCAGCAGAATATCGCGGTCGTCGTCGGCGAGTTCGTGGATGGCCGCGGTCAACTTGCGGGCCAGTTCCTGTTGGATCGCTTCGCTCGCGGGGGTGCGGTCGGCATCGACGAGTTGGGCCACCAGCGACGCGGCCGAGTCATCGTCGGCCCAACCGGGGCGCGCCAGCGATTGCTCGCGGTCGACGCTGCGGCGTTGGGCGAGGCGGTGCCGGCGGTGCGTGTCGATGATGCGGTCTTGGGCCAAGTGCCGCAGCCAAAGGTGGAACGGCATATTCGGGGCTTTGAGATACTCCTTCAATCGCTGGTTCGCTTCGATGAGCACGTCTTGGACGATGTCCGACGCGTCGACGCGCCGGGCCAGAACGGGATCGAGCCGCAAGCCGATGACCTTCCGCAGCGGCTCGCGGAATTCCCCGAGCAGGCGATCCACGGCCCCCGCTTCCCCCTGCCGGGCCTTGTCGAGGAGTTCGTCGGTATTTTCGCGGTTGGGCCACATGCGGCTATTGTAGTGGGCCCCCCGAAGTTCCCCCCGAAGCCGTCTCGAATCTCCGCACGAAAGATCCGGTGCCGTTCAAACCGTAAAGTCACAGGCGGCTTCGCTCGCGGGCCTCTTGGTAGCAAGTTTCGAAATCGACGCCGACGGTCAATCCGGAATTCAGCCCCAGCGGCAGTTGGGGGAGTGGTCCACCGAGGGTCAAGGTGCTGACGCGCAGTTCGATGATCGGGGCATCCGATTCACCGACACTTCCGCAAAGCATTCGGACGGCAAGTTGCGATTGAGCGAGTCGGTAATCGAACACGTCCAAGCGTGGAAAAAGGACTCCCAGTGCCCGCGCCCATCGAGCGGCGGATGGAAATGATCGTTCAATGGCATTTCACGCCCCCACCGCCGGCGCGGCGTCGATCAGCCGGTAGTACACATCCCGTTGGCGCGGTACCCACCCCGCTTCGCGGATACTCGCGCGGATCTGGTCCAGCGTCAGGTGGTGGACCGTGCCGGCGCTGGCGACGACGTTTTCTTCGATCATCAAACTGCCCATGTCGTTGGCGCCGAAGAACAGCGCGAGTTGGCCGATCTTGGCCCCCTGCGTCACCCAGCTCGATTGGATGTTCGGCACGTTGTCGAGGTACAACCGGGCGATGGCTTGCACGCGCAGATACTCGAACGCCCCCTGCTCCGGGTAGTCGCTCATCTTGTGGCCGGGCTGCATCGTCCAGCAGATGAAGGCCGTGAATCCGCCGGTCTCGTCCTGCAAACTCCGGATGCGGTCGAGATGCTCGACGCGCTCCTCGTTCGTTTCGATGTGGCCGAACATCATGGTCGCGCTGCCCTTGCCGCCGAGTTTGTGCCATTGCCGGCAGACTTCGATCCACTCGTCGCTCAGCGCTTTGTTCTTGGTCAGCGATTTGCGAACGCGGTCGACGAGAATCTCCCCGCCGCCGCCGGGCAAACTGCCGAGGCCCGCGGCCTTCAAGCGGGTCAGCACTTCGACGAGCGGGATCTTGTTGATCTTGTGGAAGTGCCAGATCTCTGGCGGGCTGAACGCGTGCAGATTCACGCCGGGATAGCGCGAGCGGAGGTCACGCAGCAGTTCTTCGTACCACTCCAGTTTCAAACTCGGATGCATGCCGCCTTGCATCAAGATTTGATCGCCGCCGAGCGCGATGGTCTCTTCGATCTTTTGATACAACTCCGCGCGGCTCAATACATACGCGTCCGCGTCGCCCGACTTCCGGTAGAAGGCGCAGAAGTCGCACACGGCCGCGCAGACGTTCGTGTAATTCACGTTGCGGTCGATGTTGTAAGTCCGGTACGGCTCCGGGTGCAACCGCATCGTCACGGCGTGCGCCGCCCGACCGAGCTTGTGCAAATCGTGGCAATCCATCAGTGCGATGGCGTCGTCTTTAGTCAACCGTTCGCCGTCAACGGCTCGTTGCAAGATTTGGTCGATGGTAGGTTTCAAGTTCCACCCCTTCCGGTGCGAGGCCGGCGGCCACGGCCAGTTGATAGAAGCGCTTCAGCCCGGCCAGTTCGACCGGCCCGAGATCGTAATGGATGATGTTCGTAAAGTAGCGCCGACAGTAGCCCGGATCGAGCCCGAGCGTCGCGGCCTCTCGTGCCGCAATGACCCCGGCCTTCGCCAAACCTTGGTTCTTGGCCCGCACGAAGGCGGATTCCGCAGACCCCAGATCGACCCCCGCGCGTACGGCCCAGACCGCGAAGACCATCGGCAAACCGATGCGGTCGGTCCACTCTTGGCCGAGGTCGTAAGCGTATTCGTAACTCGGCAGGCAGGCCTTCATGGCGCGGTCGCCGATGAGCAGCACCGCGTCGGTGCCGGCCGATTCCGGATTCGCGTCGATGGGGAGTTGTCGATAGCTCACTGTGGCGGCAAGTTTCCCAACTTGCCGACAAGACGAGATCACGCCACCTTCATCTCCCGAACTCACCTTCCAGTTGTTTTCCGGCAAGTTGGAAAACTTGCCGCCACAACTCAGAAGTATCTTCGTCAGCGCCGCGCTCGTCCGGCTCCCCTCGTCCAGTGCCACGGAACGGATTTCGTTCCACGGCACTTTGCTGAACAGCGTCACGCTGAGCACCGCACCCCGCGACGCGATGGAAACATTCGGGATCATCGAATACGACCCGGCCCGGAAGAACTCGATGACCGGGATCAGGGCGACGTCGAGTTCCCCAGCCGCGAGCCGGTCGGCCAGCCGGCTCGGCAAATCGAGCGACAACTCGATGTCCGGCGAAAGCCCTGCCAACCCCTCGATCAGCGGCTTCGTGTTCAGGTAATTCACCGCGCCGACGCGAATCATGGCCCACCCCACCTTTCCCTCAAGATAGGAACCGCAGGGGCAGGGCGACGGGTAACCGGGGGTGACGATTGTGGTAAACTACTCAGGCTAATAGGAAGCCGTGTTTCCCCGAGGGCCGGGCCATGTTTCGTACGCTCGCTTGCTGCGTCGCCTTTTCGCTCGGTTCGATTGTCCATGCCGAAGATCGACCGACGCCCGTCCGGGTGACGACGGCGGATGGCAAACCGGCGGCCGGGGCGAAGGTGTGGCTGCGAACCTATGCCGTGATCGGCCCGAAAGCGGTCGCACCGAAACCGTCGGTCTGCGACGACGCCGGCAAAACCATCGTGAACTGGTCGAAGGGAGCGATTCTGTACCCGGATGTCTTCGTCCGCGATTCGTCCGGTCGGGTGGGGTCCGCCGGGTTGAACCGAGCCCAATCCGGCATCGACGAAGGTTCGATTTTGGACATCGTGCTGCTCGACACTACCACCAAATCCGGCCGCGTGACCGACCCCCGGGGCAAGCCGATCGCCGGCGCGGTCGTCGTCGCAACGGGATACTCCGCCGAAGAGAAAAGCCCGCGCCGCGAATCGGGACCGGCGGCATGGATTTCACTCCCCGAGTGGGAAATAGCCACATCCGGGGTCAAAACCGACGCCGAGGGACGATTCCAACTCACCGTGCCCAAAGCGGGTTACACGGTCTTGTTTCGGGTGACCGCGGAAGGCTTCGGCGAATCGAATTGGACGGCACCCCCGGGCGACGAACTCAACGTGCCGCTACCGGAGACCGGGGCGTTGACGATCGAAGTCGCCGGGGTGGAACCGGCGGTGTTGAAGAAGCGAACGTGGCGATTGAATCCCGCCGAAACCAAACCGGCACCCGGGGTTCGCCCCGTCCTCTGGCGTGCGGGGACCTTCGACGGCACCGCGAAAATCACGCTACCTTCCGTGACGCCCGGCCGCTACGAATTGCAGGCTTACAACGACGGTCGATCCCCGGCTATTTTTGAGAAGGGCACACCCGTCGAAGTCGTAGCGGGAAAGGGCGCGACCGTCACCGCGAAGTTCGGCCCGGCGGCGAAAGTCTCGTGGAAAATCACCGACCCCGACGGCAAGGCGCTCGCCGGGGTGGGCGTCTCGATGACCATCACGGGCGGTTCGAGTTCCATCGCGCACATTTCCGGCGAAACCGACACCGAGGGCCGATACACCGGCTACGGTCCGGGCGGTTGGTACAGCCCGAATGTGGGGGCCACCGACGGCTTCGCCGTACCGCTGCCGCCCAAACCCGACCGGCGTTTGGTAGAACCGGTCCGAGTCGACGCGGGCAACACGCACGCGTTCCAAGACTTCGCTCTGCTGAAGGCGGTCACCTTCGCCGGCCGGATCGTCCTGGCGGATGCGAAACCCGCCGCGAACGCCGAGATCGAGGTTGCGGTGATGGACCGCCCGCGATTCTTCGACAAATCCAAGACCGACCAAGATGGTCGTTTCGCGGTCCCGAATTTCCCACCGGATGAGTCCGTCTCGCCACGGATCCGGCTCGGCAAAGCCGTGAACGTCCCCGAGACGATCATCTTGGCCCGGATCGTTCCGCCGTTGACCATCAAAATCTCCGAAGCGAACGCGGCGGCCCTTCGGGGTCGCGTGCTCGACGCAAAGGGAGCGCCACTGGCGGGGGCCAAGGTCGCGTTGTTGCAGCGGTACAAGTTCGTGGGTTGAAACGCGGGATTGAGCACCGACAAACCCATCGCCGCGGCCGTGTCGGACGCCAAGGGTGCGTACGAATTCACCGAATTGTGGCCGGGGGATGTTTACCGCGTCGAAGTGAGTGCCGCGGGTTATTCGAAAATCGACAGCAAGATGGTCAGGGCATCGCGGGGATGACCGCCGACTTCAATGAGTTGAAACTCACCCGGACGAGCCTGTCGGTCGCCGGGGCCGTAGTCGGAATCGACGGTAAGCCGCTCGCCGGTGCGGAACTGTTCTGCGTCGATGGCCCGGAACGGTTCACCGCGAAATCCGCGGCGGACGGCACCTTCACCCTCGTGGGATTTTCCGAGAACGGCGGCTTCGCCTTCGCCAAACTGGCCGGGTACCGCTTGGGGATGGCATCCGCGACCCCCGGTGCCAATCAAAAACTCAGGATCGTATTGTCGAAAGCCGACGGTACTCCTGCGCCGCTTCAGGCCATTTCGCCCGAGCATGCGGCGGCACTCGATCGCTTCACCCGGCATTCGCTCGCGTTGATCTTCGATAATCACGCGCAATTCGGGTACGGAGGGAATGCCATCGGCGACATGGCCCGCTTCGACTTGGCGACGGCCAAGTGCTGGCGGGACGAGGAGAAACTGCGGACCGAGGGAAAGACCGATTTCACGCCGCACATCGACCGCGCCGAGCGGGAGGCCACCCTGTTCGCACTCTCGCAAAAAGACCCCGATGCGGCGCTCGCCCGGTTGAACCCGTTGAAATCTCAAGCGGGGTTCTACGAAGCGGTGGCCCTGACCGAGAGGCTTCTCACCGTGGACAAAGCCAAGGCGCTCCCGTTCGCCGAGTTGGCCATCGTTATGGCGGAGCGGCAACCCCTCCCGGATCGGATTTGGTGTTTGGCGAAAGCCGGCGACTTGGCGCTTCGGGCGGGCGGGGAAGATGTCGGGAAGAAAGCCGTGGGGGCCGCCGCGGATTTGACCGCGAAATTCGGGGAGAAGTTGCAGCCGCGGGACGCGATGGCGATGGGTTTGACGGCTTCGTATCTGTACGGCTTCGATCCCGACCGCGCCGACGCCCTGCTGAAGCGGCTGACCGAACCGAGCGATTTCAACCGGTACCTCGCCGCGACCGCCTCCCGGCTTGCCCGGACCGACCCTGCCAAGGCCAAACAACTCCTCGGGCAGTTCAAGCCGGACAATTCGTACTATCCCCACTCGGCACGAATCCGGATCGCGTCCGCAATCGCCCTCGACAAATTCGACGAGGCCTTGAAACTGATCGAAGGCATCCGAGACGCACCGCATCGGGTACTCGGCTACCTCCGCCTCGCGGCGCGGCTCCACCCGACGGAGCCGAAACGCGCTTGGAAAATGATCGACGCCGCGTTTGATCTTCTGGAGCGCGAACCGGAGTCATTCGCATCTTATTCCAACTACGGCGGGGGCGTCGGTTTCGCTGCGATCGCCGTGGTGCGGGCCAAAGAGTACGGCCATCCGAATGCTGCAGAATTGATCCCGCGTTGTCTCGCGCTGCGTTCGCTGGAGCAGGCCTGGGACATCCCCGACTCCCGCAATCATCGCACCGTCAACCTCGCCGCGGTCATCGCCCTCGTCGACCCCGCGACCGCCCGCCAACTCCTCCGGACTCTCGGCACCACCGACGAGTACCTCGCCAAAGCGGCGGGTCAGCGGCGCGAGTGGCTGTTCGCGCTGGCCCTCGCCGATCCGGACCTCGCCAAGGGATTGGCCGACGCGCTCCTCGATTCGGCGAAGCGCTCGCCCAACCGACTGAGCGGGACGGGCTTGGTCGAACTCGGCACCATCCTCACCGCGCCCGACCGGTTGAAAGTGCTCCAGTCCTTCGCGAGTCTGCCCCGCGAGATCGGCGACGACGACTGAGGAATCGACCGAGTTCAACCGTTGGCTTTGTTGGCCAAGATCAACAGGGCGAAGAGGCCCGCGCCGATGGAAATGAGCCCGAGCTTGATCGACTTTTCCACGAGCCAAACCGACAATCCTTCGCCGAGGGGCCGGCCGAGCATCTTGGCGTGGAGCGCCGAGCAGACGGGCAGGCCCAGTTCGGCGAATCGTACCAACAGTTGTTTTTCTGTTGGAGTTTGAAAGGGGACACGGTGCGCTAATGCCGTGCCGCTCACGTCGGGTTCTATCCGCGTGCTCAACCGTCTTCTCATTGGCTATTTGGTAGCTTGACAACTTCTTCCGACTGTGGGGTTAGCGGCGAAGTACCCTTCTTCGGCAATCTCGCTAGGGGCTTAGGCTTCGGGCCATCCATTTGTGACATGACGGACTGAATCAGCGAAACGGGATTGCCGACGTAACTACTGCTCGGCAGTTTGTCGACTATTTGCATGAGACCAGCCGCGTCTTTTCCGAGCACGTCGGCTAGAACTTGCAGATGATTTCGCAGGGCCGCCGCCTCGTTCTCCGACCGCCGCGGTTTTGTGGCCGAGATCCAGACTTCATCGACCGCGGTCTGAATCCTAGGTGGCAATTGCACTTCCTGTAGTTCGATCCGGTCGATGTTCAATCCGTACGAATTGATCCTCCCCGTCAGCTCTTCGCGAAGTTTTCCGGCGATCAGATCCGGAGTCGCAATCACCGTCGGTTCGGAACCACTGTGTATCATCTCCTCCGGAAGACCTTGCGATGCCTGTTTCGACACAATTAGAAATGTACTCGTTTCCGAGATGAGTTTTCTCAGGCAGCTCTCGGTTAAGGTCTTGACCCATATCTCCGCGACGGCCAAATGGCCGCGAGCAGTCTTGTCAGCGGTTACGGTTTCACGACCCGCCGCGAGGTGATCGCTTCGAGTGGAATGCACTTCGCTGTCGATTTTGTAAAAGAACAGCTCCAGATTTTGAATATCCCACCAAATCGCCGTTTTCACCGAGAGTTGGACGGCGTCCCGCGTCAGTACTCGCTGATCCGAGAACCAAGTCAATTGCACTGTCAAAGGCACACGAATCCGAACCTCTTCGCCGAGAACCGGGTAAATAATCTTCAATCCCCCGCCTGCTGCGGGACCGTAGATTTGGTTCCAAACCTTCTTGTTTTTCAACATCAAAAGGCCTTCGTTCTGTTCCCAAACGATCAACTTGGCCAAACCGAAGAGAATGGATATTTGACGTCCTGCGATGGCGCGTTGCTTCGCAAAAAGAAGTTTGATGGTCGCGGTTAAGAAAAGGCAGCTTACGGCGAGTGACATCGTCAACAGAGGCAGGGAAAAACAATATGCACCTTTCCAAATTAAAATGATCAAGGACAGGAGTACGCCGACAAATGGGGCGATCGTGAGTATTGCGGCCGCTACGGTCAGCCGGCTCGGATCCCTCCAGAAACTCCGTTCGTCGCGTGCGGAAAGGTCTTTTTTACTCGGTGCGTCCGAATCCGCGGGCACGACCACCGACGACTTGCATTTAGGGCACGCGATGGCGCGTCTGCCAGATCGCGATTTGAATTGGATCAGAGCATTGCAAGAAGGGCAACGGAATTGCTGTGGCATTCCAACTCCGATTTTCGGCGAGCATCTTCGGCAAACGCGATTCTACGCGGCGTCATACTAAGAGCAACTCAATTCCTGTACACATATGTTTGACTGTCACTCCCGACTCGGGGTGTTGCCCGCCGGCTTCAAGCTTTGTTGGCCAAGATCAACAGGCCGAAGAGGCCCGCGCCGATGGAGATGAGCCCGAGCTTGATCGACTTTTCCACGAGCCAAACCGACAATCCTTCGCCGAGCGGCCGGCCGAGCATCTTGGCGTGGAGCGCGGAGCAGACGGCCATATGGACGGGCAACCCCAAGAAGAACGCGACGAAGCCGGCTTCCCACAAGGGGTAGCCGCCGAAGACGTAGGCTTCGCGGACGAGCCCGCCCAGCGCCCCTTCGGCGAGGCTCACGGCGAACAGCACGACGACGACGATGGCGACCGACCGGAGGAAACCCGGGCGCGGGACTTTGGCCAGCCGGCACGAGTACCGGAATAGCAGCACCTCGAAGACGAAGTACGCCAGGAAGACGAACGCCCCGCAGACCAGGTACAAAAGGATCGGTCCTTTCATGGCGACACCGCATCTTCGGGTACGGGGTATTGTTCGCAGAGTTCGTGGACGCTGCCGCGCACGCGGGACAACAGATCGTCGTCGGTCGGTTTCGTCAGCACGTCGGTGATCCAGCGGGCGATCTGCCGCATTTCCGGTTCTTTCATGCCGCGGGTCGTCAGCGCCGGCGTGCCGATGCGCACGCCCGACGGGTCCATCGGTTTGCGCGGGTCGTACGGGATCATGTTCTTGTTGACGGTGATCCCGGCGGCGTCGAGCGATTGCTCCGCTTGCTTGCCGCCGATGCCGCACTTGGTGAACACATCCACGAGCATGAGGTGGTTGTCGGTGCCGCCCGAGACGATGGGGAAGCCGATCATCAGCAGCGCTTCCGCGAGCGCTTTGGCATTGGCGATCACTTGCGTTTGATACGTCACGAACTCGGGCTGCAGGGCCTCGGCGAACGCCACGGCCTTGGCCGCGATGACGTGCATCAGCGGGCCGCCCTGCACGCCGGGGAACACCGCGGAATCGATGGCTTTGGCATACTGCGCCCGGCAGATGATGATGCCGCCGCGCGGGCCGCGCAGGGTCTTGTGCGTCGTCGTCGTCACGAACTCGGCGTGCGGAACCGGGTCCGGGTGGACTTTCGCCGCGACGAGGCCGGCGATGTGGGCCATGTCCACCATGAGCACCGCCCCAACCTCCTTCGCGATCTCGGCGAACTTGGGGAAGTCCAGTGTCCGTGGGTAAGCGCTCGCCCCGGCGATGATGAGCTTCGGTTTGTGCTCGCGCGCTTGCGCCGCCATCTGGTCGAAGTCGATGCGGTTGTCACCCTTGGTGACGCCGTAGCTGGCGACCTTGAAGTACTTGCCGCTGAAGTTCAGCTTCATGCCGTGGGTGAGGTGCCCGCCGTGCGCGAGGTCGAGCCCGAGGATGGTGTCGCCCGGTTGCAGCATCGCGAGGAACACGGCCATGTTGGCCTGCGCCCCCGAGTGCGGCTGCACGTTGATGTGGTCGCCGCCGAAGAGTCGCTTAGCCCGGGTCAGGGCCAGGGTCTCCGCCACATCGACGAACTCGCAGCCGCCGTAATAGCGCTTGCCGGGGTAGCCCTCGGCGTATTTGTTCGTGAGCACCGAGCCTTGCGCGGCCATCACGGCCCGGCTGGCGTAGTTCTCGGATGCGATCATCTCGAGGCCGTGCCGCTGCCGGTGCCGCTCCCCTTGGATGGCCTTGTAAAGCTCGGGGTCGGCTTGCTGCAAAATATCCATGCCGCGGAGGCTCCGGTCGGGAGAGTGCGATTCACACCGATCATTTTATCGAACGGGCTCCCGTTTTGATCATCACTTCAGTTTCACGGCGATCAGTTCCTTCTCGTTCCGCACGAACAAGAGTCCGTCGCTCAGCGCCGGGACGGCGCGGACGACGCCGGTGAGGAGTTGCGCGCGGCCGCGTTCGACGTACTTCTCGGGCGAGGCGTCGAAGCGGATCGCCTCGCCGTCTTCATTTACGGCGAGCAGGCCGCCGTCCACGGCGATCAAACTGGCGAGGCCGAACTTCTCTCGGGTCCAGCGGACTTTACCGGTCTTCCACTCGATGCAGCGGAGACGCGCCGCTTTGCCTTCCTGCCGGCCGTCGATGCCGTACACGAGCACGCCGACGCGGACGGGCGTGTTGTACTGGGCCGAGATCGCCTTGTCGGTCGACCAGAGTTCCTCGACCTCGGCCCCCTTGGGCTTCAGCAAAATCGCCCCGGTGCTGTACGAGGTCGTCAGCAAGATTTCCTCGCCGCGGATCAGGGGCGTCGCCGCGTTCACCGAGGCATCGATGCGCGCCCGCCACGGGTGGCTCAACGCGATTTTGCCATCGGCGGGGTTCACGACGAGCAACCCGGCCCGCGTGAAGAAGACGGCGTGCGGTTTGCCGCCGAGGTCCATCGTCGCGGGGGCGCTGTAACTCGGGCCGTCGTCGGACGACTTCCAGAGTTCCTTGCCCGTTTCCGGGTCGAAGGCCACGATCCCGGCGCCCTTTGCGCCGACGTTCACGAGCAGCTTGCCGGCGATCAGCAGCGGCCCGGCGCCGACGCCGAAGTAGCCCTTCTTCGGCTTGTACTCCGCCATCAGGTTCTTGCCCCAGAGCGCCTTCCCGGCCTTCGTTTCCACGGCGTGCAGGTCGCCATCGGCCCCGTACAAATAAACGACGCCCTTCGCGATCCACGGCACGCAGCGCGGCCCATTGTCGAACTGGAAATCGTCGCGGTACTTGGTGGCGTAGGCGAACTTCCAAAGTTCCTTGCCGGTGGCCGGGTCGAGCGCCGCGAGGATTTCTCGATCTTCGATCCGGTGGAACAAAAAGACCTTGCCCTCGGCCACGGCGACCCCGGCGAACCCGGAGCCGACGGTGATCTTCCACGCCACCGGCGGACCGCCCTTGGGCCACTCCCAAGTCAATTTGGTTTCGGTCGACTGCCCATCCCGCGTCGGCCCGAGGTGCCCGGGCCAATCCGCGGCCAGGAGGAAGGGGAGGAGGGCGAGTGGAAGGATCCGCCGAAGTGTGGCCATGGCGCAGCGGATCTGTTTCATGCGGTGCGGCAGGACGGTGATGCGGTCGCACACGGCGGTTGCCCTTCGGATGGAAAGAAATTGTATCCGGAGCGGAATCAACTGTCCGGAGCCGGTGAGGGGATCATGGCGTGGAATGCACGCAGAGATTCTTCAATGTGCCGGTGCACATATTCGACTTGATCGGCGGCCGTTGCGTCGAGGTAGTCGCGACAATCCGAAAGGTCGATGCTGTTTGTCCAATGATCGCCGACAATACACGCGCCGGGGAGTTTGCAATTCCGAGCAAGGTCGAAATTGATTTTTACTTCGTCCTTGGCGCCCTCCGTTGTGTAAAATAGCCATTGGGGTTCAAATAGATTGAACCCGACCCATCCGAACGGTTCGCCACTCAATGAGATGCTGCACCCCAATGCGGTTGTTTTTTCGTTCCAGCCTCGTTTGGCAACTCCTTCCAACCGTTCGATTGCCAGTTTCAGTTGCGTGAGGATTGTCGCAACATCCGAGATGCTCCGACTCGGAGAAATAGAGACGGCTTCGAGGCTCATTTGTTTAATTCCGAGGAAAGCGAGGTAATCTTGTAAAATTATCGACGTCTTCGACAGTTTACCCGATAGCGTTTCCAAAACCCCTCGTAGTCGCAAACTCAAATCCAGCCAACGCCGACTGCAATCCGGCAGGTTATCGGGCTGAAGTTTATCGTTACCACGGCTCAGGAGTACCAAGCGAGTTTCGCCGGGCTTGCCGTCGTGCCGGCATCGATACCGTTTGAGTTGACTGACTTCGACTTTTGAATCAACCTTCACCTCGATTGTAGCGATCTTCGTACCCGAGACGATTTCAATATCGGGTCGGCCCTCGGCACCCGAGACTTGACTCGAAATGACGATCGCTTGAGGAACATCGCCGACTCCAATTAGCCGATCCGTCAACCAACTGGTGATTTCCAGTGCTTGCGTTGGTGACTCCCGCAGCATCGATTTCAAAAGATAGATAAGCCCTTCGGTGCAGAAGTTTTCATCCTGTCCTCGCGCCCATTTGTGCAACGATGCAAAGAGACTGTGTTCGGCGAGCATCTCTTTACCCGTAAATAGAAATGACAATCCCGACGAGCCACCGGGCTTGCCCCGGTGGTGTTCCCGCTTTCAATGCCCCCACCGGGACAAGCCCTATCTTGTTCGGCCCGGCGGTTGCTGGGATTCTTTCAGCCTAGCTTTCTTGAGGTACTCGTCGAGTTCGTCTTCGTCGGCGAGGCCTTGGAGGTAGAAGCAGATCATGCGGTACACGTCCATCCGGATGCGGCCCCCGGTCACGCGGGCCAACAGCGGGCACGCGATCAAGGCGCAGTAGATCTGGATGTTCGCGGCTTCCGTCCGCGTCGAGAAGAGTTTGTGGCAGCCGAGCACCTGTTTGAGGAATCGGAAGAAGAGTTCGATCGACCAGCGCATTTCGTAGATGCCGGCGATCACTTCGGCCGGCGCGTCGGTGAGGTTGGTCAGGAGGATGATCTCCTCGGATCGGGGCCGGTCGGCCCGCACCCGGCCGCGGTCCCGCTCCGCGAGGACGATGCGACGCACGCGGTGCGAGGGCTTCTCGGCCCGCGTCGCAGTCCCGTTGGGGCTCAATTCCACGGATGGTATCCGAGAGGACGCGGGCGACCCGGGCCTCGGCGGTGAGAGGCCGCGTTTCCACCGCGGCGAAGGGGCGGCCCTTGCCGCGGATGACGCAGTCGGACTTCGCGGCGGCGATCCGGTTGGCCGGGGCGTAGCGTTCGTAGCCGCGGTCGGCGATGGAAACGCAGTTCGGTTCC
>JAYSYN010000123.1:0-16803 GCA_043727575.1 Fimbriiglobus sp. | reverse complement strand
TACTGGAAACTGATGGTGGGCATCCGTGCCTCCGGGTGTCGGGTATGGGAAGTGAAGCCTACCAGATGGCCCGTGGCAAAATCGAGAGGTCTACCCCGTCGCTGCGGGTGCAACAACGATTCTTGGAAGTGTGTATTCTCAACGCGTTCCAAGTTGACATTGCTCCGCGAAAAGCGACTTTGCTCGCCCGAGACTGGTGGAACTCATCCGAGCCGAGACAGTCGCTTTTCGCTCCGCGAAAAGTAGCTAACTCGCCCGCGACTCGCGGAATTCAAGTGATGGCGTGAGCCGCTTTTCGCGGAGCGAAAAGCGACTGTCCCCGCCCGGCTCGGCTTTCCGAACCGACGGCGGGGCGGAGTCCGACGCTTCGGAACAGCAGAGTTGCGCGATGGGTCATTCCCGGGTCCGTCGAGCATAACAATGAGCGGTTTTCACGAAAGACTCTAAGAATCGTCGTGGCACCCGTTTCTCCACCCAATTGTGGTTCGTCTCGCCGCCGGCGCGTGCCTTCCCTATCATTCGACTAGTTTGGCTCCGCCCACCCCCGAGACCCCGTTTGCACCATGTCGATTGCTAAGCTCGCCCTCGAAGATGGCACCGTATTCACCGGCCGCGCGTTCGGCGCCCCGGGCGAAAAACTCGGCGAAGTCGTGTTCAACACGTCCCTCACCGGCTACCAAGAAATTCTCAGCGACCCCAGCTACAAGGGGCAAATCGTCGCGATGACCTACCCGATGATCGGGAACTACGGCACCACCGCCGACGACGAGGAATCGCACGGCGTCCAAGCCGAGGGCCTCATCGTTCGGGAACTCACGCGGGTACCGAGCAACTTTCGCAGCCACCGCAGCCTCGATACCTATTTGTATGCGAGCAACGTCACCGGCCTCGAAGGGATCGACACGCGGGCGCTCGTCAGGCACCTCCGTACGCGCGGGGCGATGGCGGGGATTCTGTCGAGCCTCGAACTCGACGACGCGGCACTCGTGGCACGGGCGAAAGCCCACGGCGGCATGGCGGGCAAGGACTACGTGAAGGAAGTCGTCCCCGAGAACGCCTTAGTTTGGGATCGCGGCTCCGACAGTTTGTCGAAGCACGTCCTCCCCGCGCGGCCGATCCTCAAGCACGTCGTCGCCATCGATTACGGCATGAAGTGGAACATCCTGCGCTGCCTCGTCCAAGTCGGCTGCAAAGTAACGGTCGTCCCCGGCACTTGGAGCGCCGAACGCGTGCTGGCCTACGAGCCGGACGGCATCTTCCTCAGCAACGGCCCCGGCGACCCGGCGGCTCTCGGTTACGCGGTCGATACCGTGAAAGGGTTGCTCGGCAAGAAGCCGGTCTTCGGCATCTGCTTGGGTCATCAACTCATCGGGCAAGCGCTCGGCGCCAGCACCTTCAAGTTGAAGTTCGGCCACCGCGGCGCGAATCAGCCGGTGTTCAACGAATTGAATCGCACGGTCGAAATTACGACGCAGAATCACGGCTTCGCGGTCGATCCGGCGAGCCTGCCCGACGCGGTCGAGGTTACGCACCGCAACTTGAACGACGGCACCTGCGAAGGGATCCGCCACCGGGATTTGCCCGTGTTCGGCGTGCAGTACCACCCGGAGGCCGCGGCCGGCCCGCACGATAGCGGTTATCTGTTCGAGCAATTCCGCGCGATGCTGGGATGAACCGATGCTAAAGTGGCCGAAGGATTTCGCCGCGCTCGCGTTCGTCCACGCCGGCTTGATCGCCGCGGCCGCGGGGGCGGTCTGGTTCGTCCACACTCAGTCGCCGAAACTCCCGCTCAGCGACGAATGGGACGTGCTGCACGGCTGGGTCGAATCCGATTCGACGTGGCGATGGGTATTGGCCCATCATAACGAACACCGCTACCCGCTGTCGAAACTCCTTTGGCTCGGCATCCTCCGAGCGACCGAATTCAATTTCGCCGCTCCGCAGTACGCCACGCTCGGCTTGCTCATCGCTTCCGCGGTGCTGTTCTTGTGGACCGCCCGGATTCTCCGCGGTCGCTCGCACCCCGTCGACCTGATGTTCCCCGCGCTGCTCTTGCACTTCGGGCACGCCTTCAACTTGCAGATGGGCTACCAAGTCGGTTTCGCGCTCGTCGCCTACGCGATCGCGGGTTGGCTCTGGTGCGCCGCGAAATTGTCGAACGGGGGCGGGCCCGCGTGGGCGCTACTCAGCGGCGGCTACGCCGGGGTGTTGATCCTGTGCGGCGGCTTCGGCTTGGCCTTCACGCCGGTCGTCCTCTTTTGGTTCGGCTACTTGGGGCTGCGCGCGAAACGCGGAGGACATCGCCGCTCGATGCTGGCCTTCGGCGCCTTCTTCGCGCTCGCGCTCGGGTACAGCGCCTGGACCGCGCTGACGATGCCGAAGTTCCAAGTCTCGGGTGGGCTCAGCCCGTTGGAGCAACCGGGGGAATTCTTGACCGGCGTCGCCGGCTACCTCACGAGCGCCGCGGGGTGCTGGCCGGGGCGCGAGCCGATTGCGAGTTGGGTCGTCGTCGCGGTGGCGATCCCGATCCTCTTGGCGTACGGCGTCGGTTTCCGGATGTTGGCGAACGTCATCGACGATGCCGATTCGCGGCGGCGCACGATGGCCGTGGCGATCCTACTCGTGCTGCTCGGCACGTTGTTTGTGGGCGCCGCCGCGGCCCGCGCCCGCGGCACCGGGCTCGCCGACCGGATGACCACCTCGAGCGCCGCCGGTTTCGCCGCCGTCCTGCTCGGGATGTTCGCGCTGAGTTCGCCGCGCCGCGGCGGTTGGGCCTCCCTACTTTCCGGGGTCGTCGGTGTGTCGGTCGCGGTCGGATTGATCGGGGCGAATCAAAAGACCGGGCTCGATTGGGCCTTCGTGATGCGCGATTCGGATCACAACCTGCGCGCCGACATCCGCGCCGGGGAGACGCCGGACTTTCTGGCCGGGCGACACGGGGGCAGCATCGGCGTGCTAATGGGCGACCGCTTCGCGGATCAAATTCGATCGTTCCGCAAAGCCGGCATCCCGCCGTTCGCGGGGCTTCCGGACGATCCTCCGTATCGCCGGGTGGCGGTGGTCGCGCCGGGCCTCCCGACGAGTTGGAGCTTCGCCGAAGCCGATTGGCTCGCCGGTTCATCTGCACCAAGTCTGGCGCTACCGGGCCCGCCGCCGGGAACCGTCGGACTGCGTTTGCGCGTCGCCACGATCCGTTCGACCGGCCGGATGAAACTGTTGCTGCGGTACCGATCCGGCGGCGCCGAGCGGGAAACCGACGCGCAGCCCTATTACTTCTGCCAGCCGATGCACTTGCTCTTCCGGTTGGACGGACCCACGGGAGATTTGCATCTGCTCGCGGGGAGTGCACTCGGCGACCTCGGAATCGAGTCCGCCGAATGGCTCGTGATCGATTGACAAATACCGATCCGGCCCGGGCGGATTTCTGCGGTTCCCTTCGGGCCAACTCGTAGAGTAACACAATTGACTTTTGCTCGATGAGTGCCCCCATGCCGCAAGTTGCTTTCTTGACGCCGGCCGATCTCCGCGACACCGTCCGCGCCATGGCGGTGATTTCGCTGCTGCACGATAAGAACCGCGACGTCCGCTTCTGGCACGATCCGTCGATCCCCGCCGACGTCGCTACATGGAAGGACGCGTTGGGTAACGAATGCCGGTTCTTGTTCCATAAAGCCGGGGCCGCCATCGTCGGTTTCGACCCGAAATCGGTGTTGAACCCGTTCACGCGCGCCGAAACCCCCGATCAAATCCAAGCGTATCCCGGCGTCTACGACGCGTTGCCCGCGACTTTGAACGCGGTCCTCCAAGCGCAGCCATTCGACGACGAATCGGAGTTCCACACCGCGACGTTCTGCCTTTGGAACACGGGCAAAACCAAAACGTGGACCAAGGGGTCCGTCTCCGCCCCGGCGGGATCGGGCAAAGACGCCGACGGCCAAGAGCAATTGCTGGGGCGCATCCGCGGCTACTACACCGATTTCGCCAACGAATGCCTGACGATGGACAAAGTCGAACTCGACGAAGACGCCGTGACCGAGTTGCTCTCGGGCGATGAAATCGGCGTCGGCTGCTTGAAGAAACTGAAGCCGAAACTGGACGTCGACGACGTCCGCGAAGATCTGGTTATGATGGGCTTCGTCATCGGGGATTGAACAAGCCGATCACTCGCCCAAACCCCATTGCCAACTTCCCATTTCGGTCAGCATCGGCCGGTTCGTCAGGTCGAACTGCAACGGCGTGACGGTGATGAAACCCTCGGCGAGGGCCGTCACGTCGGTGTCGGGGTGCGGTTCGTGGCAGACGAACTCGGGGCTCGTCCAAAAATAGGTCCGCCCGCGCGGATTCGTCCGCCGGTCGAACTTCTCTTCGTAAACGCTCACGTTCTGCGGCATCACGCGGATCCCCTTCACGCCGCCCCGCTCCAAGGGCGGGATGTTCACGTTGAACAAGCTCCCCTTCGCGGGGCTGTGCGCGAGGATTTGCTCCACGACCTGCCGCGCGTAATCGGCGGCCTTCGGCCAATCGAGCCGGGCGTTCTTGGTGTACTCCAACGAACAAGCGATGGCCGTGTGCCGGTAGAACGCGGCCTCGATCGCGGCGGCGACGGTCCCCGAGTAGAGCACGTTGATGCCGGCGTTCGACCCCGCGTTAAGGCCGCTGACGATCAAATCCGGCGGCTCGGTCAACAGCTCGAGCAGCGCGAGTTTCATGCAGTCGGCCGGTCGCCCTTCGACCGCCCAGCCGAGGAAGCTCTGGTCGATATCGTCGAAGACTTCCGTCACCAACAGCGGTGTCAGCAGCGTGACGGAATGCCCGGTCGCGCTCTGCTCGGTCGCCGGGGCGACGACGATGACCTCGCCGATCTTCATCAACTCTCGGCGGAGCGCCCGCAAGCCGGGGGCGTAGATGCCGTCGTCGTTCGTCAACAATATCCGCATGGCCATCCTGCCGGTGTTTCGGGAAAGGGACTACAACGATTCTATGCTTCCCATCGACCACTTTCGCCACTGCCCGGGTTGCGGGGCCGCCGCGCCGACCGGGGCGAACCCGTTCCGCTGCCCGGCGTGCGCCTTCACCTACTACTTCAACCCGACCGTCTCCGCCGGTGCGTTTTTGACCGACGCCACCGGGCGGTACTTGGTCATCCGGCGGGCGAAGGAGCCGGCGATGGGATTGCTCGGCATCCCCGGCGGGTTCATCGACATCGGCGAAAAGGCGGAGGACGCCCTGCGCCGCGAAGTCCGCGAGGAGGTCGGGCTCGGGATCGCCGACGTCCGGTTCCTCGGGTCGTTCCCGAATCGGTACTTTTATAAGGGCGTGACTTACCCGGTCTGCGATCTGCTTTTCACCGGGACCGCGGTGAATCCGGAGTCGGCCCGGGAACTGGACGGCGTCGCCGGCATCGAGTGGCGGACGCTCGAAAGCTTGCGCGAGGACGAGTTCGCGTTCGACTCGATGAAAGCGGCGCTGCGGGTGATGCGAGGATCCGTCCGATGAAAACGAAGGGCGAATTGGAAGCGGAGATCGGCCAGGCCGTCATCCGATTCAAAAAGGAATACATGGGCCGCGGGCCGTTGGCGGTGCGGACCTATCTCATCGACGACATGATTCTCGTGCGTCTCCAAGGCGTGTTGACGCCCGCGGAACAGAAGCTGGCGCAAGTCGAAGAGCGCAGCCGCGGCCGCGATTTGATCAAACAAGTGCGGTTGGAGTTGATCGAGCACGGCCGGCCACTGCTCGAAGCGGTGGTGAAGGATATCCTCGGCGTCGGGGTCGTCAGTTTGCACACGGACATCAGCACTCGCACCGGTGAGAGCATCCTGCTTTTCACGCTGGCGGCGCGACCGCAGTACGAATCGCCGCGGGAATAATCCGCCCTTGACTTATCCGATCCCCGTCCGCATAAACTACCCGTGGAGCGGTGCAAACGACAACGCGATTGTCGAGTGACCCGCCCGGCGACAATACAGAGTAAGTCAATCAGCTTCTCGGGACACGCGCCCGGGGGGACGGAGGCCGGAGGAATCGCCCACGCGGGCAGTCTCCCCGGCCTTTTTCGTTAGAACTGCCTCCGGATTTCGAAAGCCCCGATGCCCCCGTTGCTCGACAACCTCCTTTCGCCCGCCGTACTCGCCTTCGTCCTCGGCCTATTCGCCCGCCTCATCCGGGGGGATCTTTCCCTCCCGAAGGACGCCTTCGGATTGATCGCGGCGTATTTGCTGTTCGCCATCGGGTTGAAGGGAGGCGTCGAATTATTCCACGCGCCGATCCGGGCCGTGGCGTGGCCGGCGGTCGCGACGGTGATCCTCGGTTGCGTGACGCCCGTGACCGCGTACCTCGTGCTGCGAAAGTTCTGCCGGTTGGGCGCGGCCGATTCCGCCGGGGTCGCGGCGCATTACGGCTCCGTCTCGGCGGTCACGTTCATCGCGGCGCAATCGTTCGTAGCCGCGCAGGCCTTCGCCGCGGAGGGATTCATGCCCACGTTGGTGACGGTGCTCGAAAGCCCGGGGATCAACATCGCATTGGCCATCGGGCTGATGACGGCGGGCGGCGGGCGGCGACTCTCGCACGCGCTGCACGAGGTCTTCACCTCGCGCGGCTTGCTGCTCTTGGTGGGCGGCTTGATCGTCGGCCTCGTGATGGGCGAAAAGAATTGGGGCGATGTGTCGCTCTTCTACGACACCAAAGGTCCGATCTTCCGAGGGAGCCTCTGCCTCTTCCTCTTGCACATGGGCGCGATCGCCGGCGAGCGCTTGGCCGACCTCAAGAAAGTCGGCCCGCGCTTGCTCGCGTTCGCCGTACTCTTGCCCATCGCCCATGGGGCACTCGGGGTTTGGCTCGGCCACCTCGCCGGGTTGTCGGTCGGCGGCTCGGCCGTGCTCGGCGCGATGTCCGCGAGCGCCTCGTACATCGCCGCGCCCCCGGCCGTGCGGCTCACGCTGCCCGACGCCAACCCGACGTATTCGCTCACCTGTTCGCTCGGGATCACGTTCCCGTTCAACATCTTGCTCGGCATCCCGCTTTACTTCGAGATGGCCCGCTGGCTGGGCGAGTGAAGTTTCTTCCCGTAACCGGAGGTTCGCATGATCGAGTCGAATCCGCTCCATACCCCGCGCTGCACCGTGTCGCGCCGGGGCCTGCTAAAGACCGCCTGCGGCTGTATTTTCGGGACGGCGGCGACGCTGCGACTGCCGAACGCGACCCGCGCGGCGGAGAAGCCACGGGCGGTTGATCTCAATCCCAACGAGACGTTGGAATTGCTGTACGCCGGGAACAATCGCTTCTCGGCCGGGAAACCCGAGGCGCCGCACCGCGACCTCGAGCGGTTGAAAGAAGTCGCGCCCGCGCAGAAGCCGTTCGCCGCGTTCCTCGGCTGTGCGGACAGCCGTGTGCCCATCGAGATTCTCTTCGATCAGGGCTTTGGCGATCTCTTCGTCACGCGGATCGCGGGGAACGTCACGACGCCGGAATGCATCGGCAGTTTGGAATTCGGCACGCACGTGCTCGGGGCCAAAGTGTTGTACGTTCTCGGACACACGAACTGCGGGGCCGTGGCGGCGGCGGTGAAGGGCGACCCCGTGCCGGGGCAGATCAGCGCGCTGTTCCAGCATTTGCGCCCGGCGGTGAAAGCTGCGAAAGGGGACGTTGCGGTGGCGATTCAAGAGAATGTCAAAACCCAGGCCACGCTTTTGAGCGAAGCGTCGCCGGTGATTGCCAAGTTGATCAAAGACGGCAAATTGAAAGTGGCTGGGGGCGTCTACGATATTGCCACGGGGAAGGTCGTCCCGGTCGAGTTGTAATTCCGAAGGATCAGAAGTCCCCGGGTGGAAGCATGGCGGAAGATTCTCACGGTCCGCAAGCCCGCCCGTTCCGGCGACTGCGGCAGTTGTTGCTACCGGAGCGGCGCGACCTCGCGGCGGTGGGTGTCTTCGCCGGGGCCGTGGCGCTGCTGTCGTTGGCGACGCCCATCGCGGTGGAATCGCTCGTGAACACCGTCGCCTTCGGCGTGTTGATTTGGCCCGTCGCGGTCATCGCGGGGATCTTGTTCAGTTGTCTCGGCTTGGCGGCCGCGATCCGGACGATGCAGGTCTACGTCGTCGAATGCCTCCAGCGACGGCTCTTCGTGCGCGTCGTGGCCGACTACGCCGATCGGTTGCCGCGCGCGCGGCTCGACGCCTTCGACCACCGCTACGGACCCGAGTTGGCGAACCGCTTCTTCGATATCCTCACCCTGCAAAAGTCGCTCGCATTCTTGCTGCTCGACGGCATCGCCCTCGTTGTCACCGCGGTCGTCGGCATGGTGGTGCTCGCCTTTTATCACCCCTTTCTGCTGGGGTTCGACATCCTGTTGGTGCTGGCGATCGCGTTCATCTTGTTCGCCCTCGGATGGGGCGGCGTCCGCACGAGCCTGCACGAATCGCACGCCAAGTACGACGTCGCCGCCTGGCTCGAAGAATTGGTTCGCGAGCCGCGCACGTTCAAGTTCGCCGGGGGTGGCCCACTCGCTCTGGCGAAGGCCGACTACTTGGCCGAAGAATACATCCGGGCGCGGAAAGCCCATTTCCGAATCGTGCTGCGGCAGACCGTCTTCGCCCTCGGCTTGCAAGTCCTCGCCAGCACGGCGCTCTTGGGTTTGGGCGGGTACCTCGTCATCGACCGGCAACTCAGCCTCGGCCAGCTCGTCGCGGCGGAGTTGATCGTCGCGCTCGTCGTGGCGTCGGTCTCCAAACTCGGCAAATACGCCGAGGCATACTACGACCTGCTGTCCGCCGCGGAAAAACTCGGGTTGATCACCGATTTACCGCTGGAACGCGACGGCGGGGAAGCGTTCGCCGATTCCGGCCGCGGGATCGCGATCCGGGTCCGCGGTGTCGAAGCCGTCTCGCATCGAGACCTTCCGACCCCGGCCGACTGGCACGTCGATGCCAACGAACGGATCGCCTTCGTCGGATCGTCCGGTGCCGGACTGACGACGCTGTTCGAGATGGTGTGCGGTTTGCGCGACGCCGACGGTGGATCGGTGGAAATCGACGGCGTCGATATCCGGTCGCTGTCGCTCCCGCACTTGCGCGAGCTGATCGGCTTGGTCGAGCGGGCGGACCTTTTCGACGGAAGCGTGTTGGACAACGTGCAATTCGGACGGCCGGAATCGACACCGGCGGAGGTGCGCGAAGCCCTGCGGACCGTCGGACTACTCGATGTTGTCCACGGCTTACCCCGGGGAATCGACACGAACTTGACACCGGGTGGCGGCCCGTTCTCGGCGAGCCAAACGCTGCGATTGGCCATCGCTCGGGCCATCGTGGGCCGGCCGCGATTGCTGATTCTCGACGGGGTCTTGGACGGCCTCGATCCCCGCGATTCCCCCGAGCTCATCCCTCGGCTCTTCGACCGCGCGGCCCCGTGGACGCTGCTCGTGGCCAGCGCCGACCCGGCTATCGTCGGACTTTGCGACCGCATCGCGACCCCGCCCCGCGGAGAAACCCCGTGACCGATTCTTCGAGAACACCTTTTGCATCGACCGCGTCCTTCTCGACCCTGGTGCGCGTCCGCACGCCGCGCTCGGCGCGCTGGCTCTCGCGGTTGTTGCTCCTCGCCTTCGTCTCGCTCCCCGTGGCACTGCTGTTCGCGCCGTGGCAGCAGACCCTGCGCGGGCGCGGCCAAATCGTGGCGTTCGCGCCCACCGAGCGCAAGCAGGTCGTCACGGCGCTCGTCGCCGGGCGCGTGAGCCATTGGCACGTCGTCGAAGGATCGAAGGTCAAGATGGGCGACGGTATTGCCGATATTGAGGATAACGACGGCGAGTTGGCCGTGCGTTTGGACGCTCAACGGAAGTTTCTCTCGGGTCGAAAGAAAGCGGCGGAGGAAGAAGTCGCCGAGCAAGATCGCACGGTGGAAGCCCAAGAAAAAGCGGCCGGGGCGGCGGTGGGGGCGGCCAAAGCGAACCGCGAAGCGGCCGCGCTGTTGATCGAGGTCGCCAAGCAGGTCCGCAAAAATGCCGAGTTTGCGGCGTCCTTCGAACAGGGCCGATTCGAAATGTTCGACAAACTGTTCAAAGACAAAAAATTCGGCGGGTTGGAATCGGAGCTGAGCCGCGACGAAGCCAAGATGCGCTCCGACCGCGCCGCGACCGACTCCAAACGCGCGGAAGCCGAAATCAAACGGGCCGAAGCGGCGCTGCTCACGGGCGACTCGCTGGTGTTGGGGGCCGAGGCGACGGGTCTGTCCGCGGTCGCCACCGCCCGACGGGATCTCCGCCGGGCCGAGCAGAACCGCTTCACCGTCGAACGGGAACTCCAAGAAATCGACACCCGGATCGAGCGGTTCAAAGCCCGCTTCGTGAAAGCCCCTTGCGACGGCATCGTCTTCCGCATCTCGGCGGATGGCCAGGTCGGGCAGTTCGTAAAAGAAGGCGATGAACTCGCGGTGATCGTGCCGGACACGACCGACCGCGTCATCGAGCTGCTCATCGACGGCGTGGACGCGCCGCTGATCGCGGCGCACATGGAGAACACCGGCCGCGGACCGCACGTGCGCTTGCAGTTCGAAGGCTGGCCCAGCGTGCAGTTCGCGGGGTGGCCGTCGGTGGCGACCGGCACCTTCGGCGGCAAGGTCCGCCAGATCGACCCGACCGACGACGGATTCGGCCGCTTCCGCATCCTGGTGGAACCGGAAGAAAAGTTCGAAGGCGACACCTGGCCCGAGGGGCTGTACCTCCGCCAAGGGAACCAAGCGGTCGGTTGGGTCTTCCTGAACCGGGTCTCACTGGGGTACGAGCTATGGCGGCAGTTCAACGGGTTCCCGCCGGTCGTGGCCCCGAAGCCGCCCGACAAGAAAAAAGACGGCGGCAAGCCCCCGAAGGTGAAACCCGGATGATGTTGCGCGCCGCAATCCTGATCGCCTTGGTCGCCGGATGCGCCGGCCCGCGCGCGGACACCGCACCGCGCCCGTTGCCGCCGCCACCGGTGTCGCCGCCCCAACCCAAATCGGAATCGGCTCCGACGATTCGGCCCGTCGCGCACACCGAGGTCGCGCCGGAGCCGACCTTGGGCAAAGTGCCCCCGCCGGCATCCGCGTCGGCGCCGCCGGTCCGCGGGGGCGTGTCGAGCGTCGGCGGTCCGTTGAACCTCGATGAAGTGTTGACCGCGGTGGAACGCCACTACCCGCTGCTGAGAGCCGCCGAGCAAGAGCGCGGCCTCGCCGGCGGGCGGTTGGTCTCGTCGATGGGCGCCTTCGACCTCAACTTCGCGGCCGGGGCCGAGGGCCAAGGCGGGACCTACGACAACATCCGCAGCAACGTCGGCGTCAGCCGGGGATTGCCGGTCGGCGGGTTGGGCGTTTTCGCCGGGTATCGCAACGGATACGGCGAATTCCCCACGTACAACCTCGGACAGAAAACGGCCGATGGCGGCGAGTTCCGCGCCGGCGTCTCGATCCCGCTGCTGCGCGATCGGGCCATCGACCGCCCCCGGGCCAACGTCCAGCAAGCCCGGCTCGACGTCGCGCTCGCCGAGCCGACCATCGAACGGCAGCGGCTCGACTTCCAACGCGCGGCGGCCCGGACCTATTGGAACTGGGTCGCGGCGGGTCAACGGCTCCGCGTCGTCGATGGCTTGGTGAAATTGGCCGAGGAACGAGACGAACAATTGAAGGCCCGCGTCGAAGCGGGCCCGGCCGCGAACATCGAACGGATCGACAACCAGCAGAACATCGCCCTGCGCAACGGCGTCCTCGTCCAAGCCCAGCGCGGCTTCCAGCAATCGACCATCGAGTTGTCGCTCTTCCTCCGCGATGGTTCCGGATCGCCGACGCTCGCCGGGAACGAGCGACTGCCCGACTTCCCCGAAGTCTCGCCCGTGGAATTGAATTCGTTCGAGTCCGCGCTGCAAACCGCGTTCGATCTCCGGCCCGAACCCCGGCGCCTGTGGCTCCAACGGGACAAAGCTCTCGTGGAACTCCGCGTCGCCGAAAACCAGACGCTGCCGTCGCTGAACGCCGTCGTCGCCGCGACCCAAGACGTCGGCTACGGGAAAAGCTCGCTCTCCGGGGGAAACGGTTTGGATCGCACCGGCGTCGGTGCCGGCTTGACGTTCCAACTCCCCGTCCAACGGCGGGACGCGCTCGGGCGCATCCAGCAGGCCCAAGCGCAACTCGGCCAAATCGAACAAACGCTCCGCCACACCGAGGACGTCGTCCGGGCCGAAGTGCAAGACACGTTTTCCGCCCTCGAGCGCGCGTTCGAATTCCACAAACAGGCCAAATCCCGGGTGGAATTGGTCCGCGTCGTGGCCCGCGCCGAGCGCGAGCTCCTTCGCCTCGGACGCAGCGACATTCTCCGCGTCACCCTCCGGGAACAAGCCGCGTTCGACGCCGAGATCGTGGAAATCGGCGCGAAGCAGGATTACTTCCGGGCCCGCGCCGACTTCCGCGCCGCGACGGGCGTCGGCGGGAAGTAGTCACACCGCAAATTCGCGGCGGATCGCTTCCAATCCTTCGATCGCTTCCGCGATACGCTCGCCGAATGGCGTCAGGTGGTATTCGACGCGGGGCGGCGATTCTGCGAAGGTACGCTTCTCCAAGATCCGGAAGCCGACGAGCTTCACCAAACGCTCGCTCAGCACCTTGGCTGTAAGTCCCTCGGCGGAGCGTTCGATTGCGCCGGGCCGATTCACGCCGAGTTGAATCTGACCCAGTACGTGGAGAGTCCATTTGCAACCGAGGCAGCCTTCGAGGATCTCGGTGAGCGGGGCCGACGGTTTCACGGCGCTTTCCAAAAGGTGCCTCCCCCACAAAAAAGTGCCCGCTTGAAGCGGACCGCGCCGACCCGAATAGTGACGGCGTGTCGCATTCTAGTCGGTTCACGCGGTCCGGGAGAGAGTCATGCGGAAAGTGCAATGGTTTCACGGCGGTTGTTCGGTGTGCGTCGCGGCGGAGGACGCCGTCGTCGACGCCTTGGACAAAACCGAGTTCGAAGTCGAGAAGATCGATGTCGTCGAAAACCCCGGTCGCCTCGCGGAAGCCGAGGCCCTCGGGGCGAAAACTCTGCCGGTGCTCGTCATCAACGGGGTCCCCTTCCACATCAACTTCGGCGCCAACGTGGCCGATTTGAAAGCGTAAGGAGACTCCGATGCCGATCCTCGTTTCGATCTCGGTGTCCCGCGTGCGTTCGCTCGGTACCGCGGGCGCGGCCGACGCGATGGATCGGCCTTGGACGACCGGCTTCTTCAAAGAGCCGGTCGTTGGGCCGGTGGCGTTCTCCGCGCTCGGCGCGGCCGGCGATGAGCAAGCCGACCGCGTGAACCACGGCGGGCCGGACAAAGCGATTTTGGCCTACTCGGCGGAACACTATCCGGCGTGGCGGTCGGAGTTAGATTTGCCGGAGCTGCCCTTCGGTGCCTTCGGTGAGAACCTGACCGTCGCCGGGCTCAGCGAAGCCGACGTGTGCATCGGCGACCGCTGGCGGGCGGGTGCGGTTTTGTTCGAGGTCTCACAGCCGCGCCAGCCTTGTTGGAAGTTGGCCCGGCGCTGGCGGGTGAAATCGCTTCCGGCGAGCGTCGTCCAAACGGGCCGGACGGGTTGGTATCTGCGCGTGTTGACCGACGGTGAATTGCGGGCGGATGCGGAACTGGAATTGATCGACCGACCGAACCCGGCGTGGACGATCCGGCGCGCTAACGAAATCATGTACTTCCTCAAATCCGATGCGGAGGAGTCGCTCGCGCTCGCGGCCGTGCCGGGGCTGTCCGCCAGTTGGCGCGACGGGTTGCGGGTACGAGGCTGAGGCGATCACCCCAGCTGCTTCCAATCGTACTCGCAGTAGACCACGCCGTGGTCTTGGCTCGTCGAGAGGTGCGCGTGCGTTTCGTCGCCGAGGACGTCGAGCACCACGGCGTTCTCGACGTTGTCGAGGATCGTCCCGTTGGCCGTGGCCATCCAAAGGTTCAACAAGATCGTCTGGCCCGGGCGGATGCGGACGTTCTTCAACCGGCATTCGTAAGTCTGCAGTCCGGGTTGCAGGGCGACATCGAAATTCACTTCGCGCGTCCACGTACTGATGATCCGCGTGCCGTGGAGCGTTTGCACGATGGCCGACAGGGTGACATCGGGGATGGCGGCACCGGAGTCGATCTCGATTCGCACGACCAAATCGTTCCCGGTGGTGAACGCCGAGACGGCCCGGCCCTCGCCGTCGAGGACGCCGCAGCGGACGAACTTCGCCCGGCCGTCGCCGGTGCGCGGCTTGTCGAGCAAGTCGCCGGCCAAGCTCTCTTTCAGCATCCGGTCCATGTAAAGCTGCGTGACCTCGGCGCTCGGGCCGATGCTCTGCACTTCCCCTTTTTCGAGATAGACCGCACGGTGGCACAGCCGCGGGATGAGCTGCATGTTGTGCGAGACGAACAGGATCGTACTCCCCTGCTTCGCGAGTTCGGCCATGCGGTCGATGCACTTGCGCTGGAAGGTCGCATCGCCCACGGCCAACACTTCGTCGACGATCAGAATTTCCGGTTCGAGGTAGGCCGCGATGGCGAACGCGAGCCGGACGTACTGCCCGGAACTGTAGCGCTTCACGGGGGTATCGAGGTGCCGGCCGATCTCGGAGAACTCGACGATGCGGTCGTACTTCGCCAAGATTTCCCGGCGCCGCATCCCGAGGATGCTACCGGACAAAAAGATATTCTCGCGGCCCGTCAGCTCCGGGTGGAAGCCCGTGCCGACTTCGAGCAAGCTGCCGAGCCGACCGCGGAATTCAATCGTCCCAGATGTCGGCACCGTCACGCGGCTCAGCACTTTCAACAAAGTCGATTTGCCGGCGCCATTGCGGCCGAGCAGGCCGACGACTTCGCCGGGGTTGACATCGAACGTCACGTCCTTCACGGCCCAGTAGACGTTGTCGGTCGCCGGCCCGCCGGGGCGCAGGAGGTTCTTCACCTTGCGCAGCGTATCGCGAGCCATCATCCCCGCGCGCTCGGTGATGTTGGACAGCGGCAACCCCGTCCGGCCGAGGGTGAAACACTTCGAGATGTTTTGAACGCGGATCGCCGGGGACATATCGGTTTCGATTCGGCGGAGGATCAAAGGATGGAGAAGGAATCGACGACGATTTTCAACTCGTCGTCGGTCGGGAATGCTTTTTTCTGGCTGATGCGAATGGTGTAGATCCGATTGCCGTCGTGGGTGAAATAGGTCACGGTGTGCAGGCCCGCCTTGGCGACGCGCTCGCGTTCCTCGCGGTCGATTTCGGTCCAGACCCCGGTTTCGCCCGGTGTGCCCCGTTGCTGGGCTTTCTCTTTGACTTTCACTTCGATTCCGGGCTTGCCGCCGAGTGTGACCATGCGCTTGCTCACGACCGCGAGTTTCTCGCTCTCCGTCACGAAGGAATCGATCTCCGTCAACATTCGCATCAGGGTGTTCTGATCCGTACCGGTCTTGGCCCCCGGCGGCAGCGGCCGCGATTGCGCCCCCGCTTGTTTGCCGTCTGGGTCGTCGTTCCGGACCGCGTCGACGGCCCAACCGAAGTGGCCGAGTTCGGAGACGGATTGGCCGTTGAATTTCGGGTTCGTTTTTTTGGCGTCGCCGGGCAAGAATACCGCGAAACCGCCGTCGGTCTCGCGGACGGCCGTAAACCCGGCCGGGGTCGAAGGCACGATTGCGCCGCCGGGTCCTGCGGGACCGCCCGATCCATTGGTTGCACTCGTCGTACCCGACCCGCCGTGCTTTCCACCGGTCAGAAGTACGACGGCCGCGACCCCGATCCCGATGAGGGCGAACAGACCGACGCCGCCGACCGCGAACGTCCAGACGGGCAGACCCTTCTTCTTGACGGCGGCTTTTTTCTTCTTCTTCCGGGGTCGTTCCTCTTCGTCGACCTCGTCATCCTCGTCGACGATTTCCACCGGAGGCTTTTTGACCGCCGGTATCACCGGTCTGCGCGGTTCGACGTCGACAATCTCGAAATCATTTTCCGCGGCCGGAACGAGGATCGGCGTGGAACATTTCGGGCACTTGACCCGCTTGCCCGCCGCAGTGTCGGGGGCTTTCATTTTGGCGGAACAATTTCCGCAGACGATGGAAATGGGCATGACGGTCGACCCCGGGGGAGAAAGGTGTTCCAGCGGGCGAATCGTATCACATGGAGATCCGCCGGTACAAATCGTCGACGACCCAGTGGAACGCGGCGAGGTGGATCGTTTCGACGATGCCCATGTCGTCGAGCGCGACGTGCAAGCCTTGCGGGCAGAGCGCCCGGAGTTTGCCGCCGGTGAACCCGGTGACGCCGTAGGTGCCCAAGCCATTCTTATGAGCCCACTCCACCGCGCTCAGAATGTTTTGGCTGTTCCCCGAGCCGCTGATCGCGATTAGCAAATCGCCGGGCGAAGCGAGGTTCCGCAGTTGTTCGACGAAGACGCGGTCGAAGCCTTCGTCGTTCCCCCACGCCAAGATGTACGGCGTGTTGTCGGTCAAACTGACGATGCGGAATCGCTTCTTCGTGTCGTTGTGCAAATCCTCGGGGAGCTTCAGCGTCCCCTTGCCGATGTCCTCGCAGAAGTGCGACGCGTTCGAGCCGCTGCCGCCGTTGCCGATCACGAACACGAACCGCCCGGCGACGTACCGCTCGTGAACGAGGTCGGACAGTTTCTGAATCTCGGTCGGGTCGATGCGGCCGAGTTCGAGGGCCACGCGGTCGAGGAACTGTCGCGGGTTCAGCGTCGTGCCGATCATGATCGTTCTCGGGTCAGTAGGGTTGAATCGCGTTGAGTCCGGGCACGGCGGCGAACCGCGCCGGGTCGAGCGTCCACAGCGGCA
>JAYSYN010000122.1:0-16849 GCA_043727575.1 Fimbriiglobus sp. | reverse complement strand
AGGTGATGAAAAACCTCCGCGAATTTGGCGTCGCACCATGGCCGCCGATGCATTGCACCAGTCAGGTCAGAGAGAAGAGGCCGGTATAATGTTCACGGAAGCCGAATGCATGCAAAAGGAAATTGAACCGGAATTCGGCCAGCTTAGCAGAAGGTGGGGTTTCCGATACTGCGATTGGCTTTTGGGCCCTGCCGAACGTGCTGCGTGGCAAAATATACTGAAAAACGCTCAACTCCAATCGAAGGAAATCGATAAACATGTCGCCGCTTGCCATGAAGTCAGGGGGCGTGCGGAGGTCACTCTCAAGTGGGTAATCGAACGCCAAGTGGGTTATCTCGATGTCGCTTTCGATCACCTTACGCTTGCTCGCGTCGGACTGTTTCAAGCGATTTTGACGAGCTCTTTGCCACAGCCGACGCATGACCTGGCTCACACAAGCGAAAGTATTAACGGCCTGCGTGCTTCCGGACACGTGTTTTTTCTGCCCCTCGGTCTCCTCACCGCGTCGCTCTATCACTTCGTGCGCGGGAAACACGACATCGCTCGCAAGAACCTCACCGAAACGCAACAGATCGCCGAGCGGGGGCCGATGCCGTTGTTCCTGGCCGACGTTCATTTGCACCGTGCCCGCATGTTCCGCGAAAAGGAAGAGCTAGCTAAAGCCGCCAAGCTCATCCGCGGCCTCGGCTACGGCCGCCGCAACGACGAACTCGTCGACGCCGAAGAAGCTGCCAAGAACTGGTAACACAAGGAGTCAACATCAATGCGTACCGCACAAGCCATCGTCGCGATCATCCAGGACGGCCAAGGTCGATTCCTGGTCACCTTCAACGCGAAGTGGGGCGGTTATGCCTTCCCCATGATCGCCGTTCCGGAAGGGGGCGACATCCTGGGCTCGCTGGCGATCCGGGCGGCCGAGGACGACCTCGGCTGTCGTTTGCCGGATTCGACTGCGGCCGAACTCGATTACATGGGGCACTACGGCGTCTCGCAACGCACGGGCGAAGAGACGCTATACGAATACTGGCTGTACGCCGTCGAACCGCATCGAGCCCTCGACCTGCTGGCCGCGCCGACCTGGAACAACAACTACCCGATGTTCCTGAGTTACGACGAACTCACGAGTCGCACCGACCTGACCTGGTCCACCCCGGCCATCGCCCAAGAGTTCGTCGAGAACCAGGAGGCGGTTCTCGCAGTGGTCACCCGGGCCGGCGAGCACGAAACCGAGTTTCTGCTGATCGAGAACGCCAATTACGGTGGCTACTTCTTCCCGACGCAGCGCGTGAAAACAGAAGTGAAGCCCGACCCGGCCGCCGTCGGCACCGTCCGCTCCGACCTCGGCTATCGCGGCCCCGCCACGGCAACGCTTCTGGGCGAAGTCGCCGACGTCCACTTCGGCAACCGCTTCCACCGCGACCGGCAATATCGCTTCCACGTCTGCGATATCCAGCTATCGGATGTTGATCTCCACCAACCGGGCAGCGTGCTGGAACAGTCCTTGGCCCGGCGCGGCAAGAATTTTATCTGGCTACCCGGCAGCAAGTTGAGCGATCCCGCAATCGCGTTTTCGCCGACGATGGCCGCCGTGCGAACCACCGTCCTGAAGCTGATCCCAATACGGGCGTTTGCCGGCCCCTTGCGCCGCTCGGAAGGCGGCATCGCACTCATCCAACGAACGATCGCGGGCAAACGCGAGTGGCTGGGCCAGTGGAACGACAACTGGAAGGCATTCTTCTTCATCGGCGGCCACCGAGAAGGCACCGAGACCTACCGCGAGTGCGTCATCCGCGAGATCGAAGAAGAACTCGGGTTGACGGAGGCCGAATGCCCGGTCGTTGCGACCGTAGCCCATCACCTCGAATACCGGGCCATCTCCCGCGGTGCCGGGGAACTGACCCGGTACACGATGGAACTCTTCGACTCCCAACCGACTCCGGTCGGAATGGAGAAGATCGCCCGGGACCCCATGACCAAATGGCTCGATGAGGATGAAATTCGCCGCCTGGGCGCCCAGGACGGCCGAGCGGTGAGCGTGAGCATCGGTCTGCTACTGGGACTGGCCGGAGCGATGTAGCGGGCAAATTCGATACGCGGATTCCAAGAGTCATCGCATGACCGGCATCTTCCTGACTCGCGGTTGTTTTTCGGGCGGACTATTGACTTGGGTACAGCGTTCAGTCAAGCTCTTCCCTGCACCCGCTACCGACAGGAGTTCATGTGAACCAGTGTGTCCGGTTTGCTGTCCTCACTCTTTGCATCGCCAGTATGTCGGTCGAACGCGAGGTGACGGCGCAGGATTGGCCCCACTGGCGCGGGCCGACTCGCGATGGCCTTACGACCTCGGCGTCCGGGTGGAAGTCGGGCGATTGGCTGTCGGCCAAGCCCGAATGGACGGCCAAGGTCGGCACCGGCACGAGTTCTCCCCTGATTTTCAACGGTCGCGTTTACGTCGTCGGGTGGGGTGAGAAGAAAGACACACTCCGCTGCCTCGATCTGAAAACCGGCAAGGAAGAATGGTCGCAGAACTACCCCTGCCCATCCCACGGCCGATTCAAGATGGGCGAAGAGCGACTGTACGCCGGGCCGCACGCGACTCCGGAAATCGACACGTCCACGGGCTTGCTCTACTCGCTGAGCATCGACGGCGACTTGAAATACTGGAACCTCGAGAAGAAGGGCGAGCCGGTTTGGTCCCTCAATTTCTACGGCGAGTACGGCGTGAAGCAGCGGCCGAAGCTGACGCCGATCTACCACCGGGACTACGGCTACACGGCGAGCCCGCTCGTCGTTGGCGATTGGGTCATCGCCGAAGTCGGCTCCACGACGAAAGGCACCCTCGTCGCCTTCGACAAGAAGACCGGGAAGGAAGTCTGGTGCTCCGAACTGAAGGATGAAGCCGGGCACACCGGCGGCCTCGCGCCGATGACGGTCGATGGCATCCCTTGCGTCGCCGCGTTCACCCAGCGGCATATCTCCATCGTCCGCTTGGACGAGAAACGCGGGGCTACGCTCGCCAAGCATCCCTGGGTGACGGAAGGCGACTGCAATATCGCCTCGCCAGTCGTCGTGGGGAGTTCCGTGTTGGTCACTTCCGGTTACAACCAGAATGCCATCTCCCGCTTCGACGCGGATGCGAAGGGAATGACCGAAGTCTGGAGGAAGGCTTTTTCGTCGAAAGTCTGCACGCCGGTCGTCCACGACGGCTCGGTCTACTTCTCTTGGATGCAGGTCTACTGCATCGATTGGAAAACCGGCGCGAAGCGCTGGGTCGGCGGCGAATACGGAGATCCCGGCTCGTGCGTCATGACTTCGGACGGCCGGTTGATCGTCTGCGGTGGCCACGGGAAAGTGGGCCTGATCGAAGGGGCGGCGAAGTCGCCGAAGGCCTTCAAGGAATTGGCCGTGAAGGACCGAATGTTCGAGGCGCCGGCCTGGCCGCACATTGCGATGGGGACGGACTGCGTCCTCTGCCGGGATAAAGACGGCAACCTCAACCGCTACTCGACGAAGGCGACCGGCTCCGAAAAATGAGCGAACACACAAACGTTCCCGAAGGTGATCCGGCATCGGGCGGCGACCCTCCTCTGCCCGCGCGCATCGGCCGCTACCGGATCACCCGCATGCTCGGCCGGGGCGGGTTCGGCATCGCCTACCTCGCGTTCGACGAGCAACTGCTCCGCCCGGTGGCGCTCAAGGTGCCGCGGAGCGGACCTACGGCCGGCGCCAGCCTCGGCGCGCAACGCAAAGAGGCGCAGATCCTCGCCCGACTCGACCATCCCAACATCGTCCCGATCTACAACGTCGAGAGCGATGCGGACTGCCCCTGCTACATCGTCTCGAAGTTCGTCGACGGCGTCGATCTGGCATCGAGGGCCGGGCGCGAGCGGCTCTCCCCGCAGGAGGCCGCGCGCATCGTGGCGACCGTGGCGGAAGCGCTCCAGCACGCGCACGACCGGGGGATCTACCACCGCGACATCAAGCCGGCGAATATCCTGCTCGACGCGAACGGGGTGCCCCACCTCCTCGATTTCGGACTCGCACTGCGCGAAGAGGAGTACGGCCTCGGCTCACCCAACGCCGGCACACCGCTCTACATGAGCCCCGAGCAGGCGCGCGGCGAAGGGCATCGGATCGACGGCCGCAGCGACATTTTCAGCTTGGGGATCGTCTTCTGCGAACTGCTCACGGGCCAGCGGCCCTTCCGCGGCGCGGACGACCGGGCCGTCCTCGACGAGATCGCCAACTCCGAAGCGCGCGCCCCGCGCATGATCGACGGGAAAGTCCCCCGCGAACTCGATTCGTTCTGCACGCGGGCGCTCGCCCGGAAAGCTTCGGACCGCTACCCGCGCGCGGCCGATTTCGCCGAGGACTTGCGGAAGTGGCTCGAACCGCTGGGGCAACCCGCTGCCCCCTCCCCGGCCGCCATCGCCGCGCCCGCCGGCGCCCCTCCCGCGCCGAGGCCCGTCGCCCCCGCGCCGCTGCCGGGGGACGGGCCCGCCGACGCCTTCATCAGCTACGCCTCGGACGACTACGAAAAGGCGCTGACGCTCTGCGCGTTGCTCGAAGAGCGTCGGGTCCGCTGCTGGATCGCGCCGCGCGATCTGCGGCCGGGGGAGAATTACGGGGCGGGCGTCATCCGAGGGATCGAGTCGAGTCCAGTTCTGCTGCTACTGCTTTCCGACCACTCGAACAAATCGATCCACGTGGCCCACGAAGTCGAGCGGGCCGTTTCCAAGCGGAAGCTCGTCGTGACCGTGCGGCTCGGAGACGTGCTGCCGAGCCGAGCGCTGGAACTCCACGTTTCGTCCGACCACTGGGTCGATTCGTGGGAGATCACGCCGCACCAACTGGTGACGAAACTCCTGCGGCTCTTCCACGGCACCCAATCGCCGGCACCGTCCCTCCCCGGCACGATCCGGCCCCCTTCGTCCGAAGACGACCCGGTCGCCATCGTGCCGAAAGGCCCCCGTTCCTTCGACGAAGGCGATGCGGGCTACTTCCTCCGGCTCCTGCCGGGGTTGCGCGATCGGGACGGCCTCCCGGACGGCGCGAAGTTCTGGAAGCTCCGGGTCGATTCGCAGGATCCGACCCTCGCTTTCAAGGTCGGCCTGGTGTACGGCCCGTCCGGATGCGGGAAGTCCTCCCGCGTCAAAGCGGCCCTGCTGACGCGGCTGGCCAAATCGGTCGTCCCCGTATACCTGGAAGCGTCGGCCGACGACACCGAAGCGCGCATCCTCCGCGAACTCCACCGCAAAGTGCCAGACCTGCCCGCCGGCATGGGGCTGGTCGAAGCGATGACGGCGATCCGCCGGGGCGGTCACTTGGCCCCCGGGCTCAAGCTCACGATTTTCCTCGATCAGTTCGAGCAGTGGCTGCACGCCAACACCGCGGAGGACGGAGGCGTACTCGTGCAGGCACTGCGCCAGTGCGACGGCGCGCGGCTCCAGTGCGTATTGATGGTCCGCGACGAATTCTGGCTCGCCGTGACCCGCTTCATGAGCGCATTGGAAATCCCCATCGAAGAAGGGAAAAACGCCCGCCTCATCGACCTGTTCGATTTGAAGCACGCCAAGGGCGTGCTGATCCTCTTCGGCCAAGCGATGGGAAAACTCCCGGCCGACAACGCCCAGATATTGCCGGATCAGGGAGAGTTCCTCAGCCAAGCCGTGCAGGGCTTGGCGCAGGAGAACAAGATCGTCTGCGTCCGGCTGTCGCTCTTCGCGGAAATGGTCAAGTACAAGGAGTGGGTCCCCGCCACCCTCAAAGCGGTCGGCGGCATCGAAGGAATCGGCCAGACCTTCCTCGACGAGACGTTCAGCGCCGGCAACGAGCGGGCGCAATACCGGGAGCATCAGGAGGCCGCTCAGCGCGTCCTCCGTCTCTTGCTGCCCCCCTCGGGCACGGACATCAAAGGGCACCGGCGCTCCGTGCAGGAGTTGCTCGTGGCGTCCGAGTACGCCGGTGACCCCGAGCGGTTCGACGAACTGATCCGCATCCTCGACGGCGAACTCCGCCTCATCACGCTGACCGACCCGGTGAAGGCGAAGAAAGAAGGCACCGGGATCCACCCGGTTCTGGATAGCGGTGTCCACGGCCCCTCGGCGAAGTCGTACCAGCTCACGCACGATTACCTCGTGCCCTCCCTGCGAAAATGGCTGGATCGGAAGAACAAAGAGACTCGCCGCGGACGCGCCGAGTTGCATCTGGAAGAGTGCGCGCACGAGTGGAAAACGAAGTGCGAAAATCGGCTCCTCCCGTCCCTGATCCAATGGGCGAAAATCCTCGTCTACGTCCCTCGCCGGAGGCGACGGGACGAAACCCAGAATCGAATAATGCGCCGGGCGAACAGGTACTACGCGACCCGCATCGCATTCGCCTCGGTGCTCCTGCTCGCCGTCGGCGTCGTCGCGAACGAAATCTGGCAGCGGAAAAGGCGGACTCGGTGCGCAAAAGGATCCTCGAAGCGACGACCGCGGAAGTGCCGAAAATCGTCAAGGAATCGCCCGCCACCAAGTCGAGGCTGAATGCGCGGCTCCGCGAGTCGGCCGATGCGGAAGCGGGTGGCAACACGAAGGCGATGATGAATATCAGCCTCGCCCTGCTCCACGACGAGCCGGAACGGGCCGATTTTCTGTTCGACCGACTTCTCGAAGCCGAGCCTCGAAATTTCGCCGTGCTCATCGCGTCGCTGAATGAAAGCGAAATCCCGAAGGACCTGCCGGAAGACAAGCGGAAGGCACTCGGCGAGCGTCTCGGAGCGGTGCGCGTGCGACTCTGGAGCATCGCGCTCGCACCGGACAGCGACGTGCAGCAGCGCCTTCGCGCCTCGGCGGCCTTGGCCAAGTACGAACCCAACTCCCCGAAGTGGAACGACATCGCCAAGGGCATCGTGGAAGACTTAGTGCGCGAGAGCCCGGTCGAATTGCGGTCGTGGCTCGAGCCGTTCCGACCGATCAACGAGAAACTGCGCGGACCGCTCAAAGAATGCTTGAAAGAACCGCTGCGAGAAGCCACCGGGGCGGAGGCGAAACCGGGCGTCGATGCCATCGCTGCGGAGCGGGCGAACGACCTCTTCGCGGCCGAGCGCGCCGCGAAGAGAAGTATCGCGGCCGAACTGCTCCTCAACTATATCAAGGACGACCCCCAAAGCCTCACCGAAGCCCTGCTGGAATCGGACGAAAACCAGTATCCAAAATTCTTCGACGCACTGAAGACCCGCGGTCAGCCCGATCTCTACTTGCTCACGGAAATCGGCCGCGAACTGGATGGGATCGGCGACCCGGCCCTGAAAGAGCGGATCGCGAATCGGATGGTGAACGCAGCGGTCTACTTGATCCTGCAGAAAAACGCGGACTCCGTTTGGAGACTCTTGAGACTGCAACCGGAGTACGATCCCCGCGTCCGAAGCTATCTCATTTCGCGCCTCGGCCGCCTCGGGGTCAATCCGAAAGTCATCGCCGATCAGATCGAAAACGAGTCGGATGTCTCGATCAAGCGCGCCCTGATCCAAAGCCTGGGCAACTTTCCAGAGGGGAGCATCCCGGCTGAACTCAAAGCCGCGTTGACAGCTCGTATCCAGCGCATTTACGGCGATACGCCCGACCCCGGTTTGCGCGCTTCGGCGGAATGGCTACTGCGCAGGTGGATCGGCGACGTATGGTTGCACGCGGAAGTCGAGAAGCGGCGAATCGTAGCCCGAGGGATGAAGCCGGACAGCATCGCCCGAGCCTTCGGAAAGCCCGGCGATCGCTCGCCGGCCAAGTGGTTCGTCAATGGTAACGGCCATGCAATGGTCGCGCCCGTCGACCCACTCCCGTTCCTGATGGGATCGCCGCCATACGAAGTCGGCCGATTGGAATCCGAAAATCTGCGCTCGAAAGCGATCGGCCGGTCATTCGCGATCTCCTCGAAGCTCACGACGATCGACCAGTACGACCGGTTCGATAACGGTGCGCATTCCGGCAAGCTGCCCAAGGAATTCCGGGAACCCCGGAGTCCGGTCGTCCGGGCCAGTTGGTACGAAGTGGCCAAGTATTGCAATTGGCTCAGTCACGAGGAGGGGCTCGATCCGGCTCAATGGTGCTACATCACCGACCCCAACGGAGTCGTCATCGGGATGAAGCCGAATTACCTCGCGTTGAGCGGGTACCGGTTGCCGACCGATGCCGAAGTCGAATACGCGAATCGGGCGGGGGCGAAGACCTGCCGTTATTTCGGGGAGACCGAAGAACTCTTGGGAGAATACGCTTGGTATCAGCGGAACTCCGGCGATTCGAAGAACTCCGCGGAGCGCACCCATCCTGTCGGTCTGCGGAAGCCGAACGATTTCGGGCTGTTCGACATGCAAGGGAATGCGTTCACTTGGTGTCAGGATTCGGCGCCGGATTCGAAAACCTTGCCCGCACTCGACGACGCCTTGCCCGACGAACCGCTGATCAGTCCGACCCAGAAGCGGGTCCTCCGCGGCGGTGCCTTTTACTTTATGGCGATCAGCCTCCGGGCCGCCCGCCGACACGATGACGTCCCCACGATGCAGGGCCTCTATTACAGCTTCCGCGTCGCCAAAACGCTGAAGTGAGCCGAACGGTCCAATTTTGAAAAGGGATCCCTTGAGCCACGATCGCTACGAATACGCCGGCATGATCGTCACGGCCTTCGCGACCGCGATCTGCACGGTCGCCGCAGTCGCGCACGCCCTGAGGGTCGTCAAGCGGGCCAAATTCGACAGCGATCAACGCCTCCGCCGTCCCCCGGTCAAACGTCTGCGCGGAGCGCTGGCGTTCATTCGACCCTGGCTCCCGCCGGTGCCGGCGGTCTCGTTCCTCGCAATTCTCGCGATCAGTCTGATTTACCAGTACGGCAGCCTCACGAAGACCGCCGTGCCGCTCTGGCACGCCGCTCCGCCACAAGGCGAAATCAACCAGAGTTCGGAATGGCGGGTGTGGCGCGAAGAAGTCCACGATATCCTCACGTCCGAACCGGTGAGCGAACAGTCGCTCGGTCGTGCGCTCCGAGTCAAACGGCCGGCTCTCCCGGAAACGCACACGGAAGCCGACTCGCTCCGTCGCGATATGGTCGTCGCGGAGGTTTTCTTGTCGTACCCGGAGGTGAAGAAAATCTTCAGCGACCGATTCGGCATCCGCGGCGAATTCTTGGGGACCGGCCTCTCGAAGCCCCTCGGTGCGACCGCCTATTCCTCGGCGTCGGTGCACGAGTATCTCGTCGAAAATCACGGTGTGTCCACTCACCCGCACGTCTGGGTCTGGAAAATCACCACATTCGGCGGCAAGTTTTCTCTCCCGATCGAGACGCTCCTCTCCGGGGACGCTCCGGATAAGCCGGAGAAGAAATACCGCACCGAGGGACAAGAACGCAAGGAAGTGCTTTACGCGGATGAACTGAAAGAAATCCTCCTGCGCGTCAAGAACAAGGAGCACCCGTTCCCGCCGATGATCCGTTTCGCGCGGTTCGACGGCAAGTATTATCAAGACACGGTCGGGAGACCGAACGCCTATCGGGTGTTCACGTCCAACCTGACCGAAGTCTGGGATCTGACGATCCAGCAGGCCGCGGAGAAGTCCGGCTACACGTACAAAGACGGCGGCGACACGCTCTTCATCTGGGTCTATCTCCCTTACCATTCCGACGAGTTCACGATTGCGACGTGGCGGCAACTGCTGGCGCGGATGCCCGACTGGCTCGATGTAAAAAAGCCCATTGACTGAAGGACATCTTGACAAGCGGTTTGGCACGCCATGCGGTGCACAACTTGTGCACCAGAAGGTCGGAAGTTGCGGAAGGGCCGCGACGCAAGTTACTGCAATGATCGCATTTGAGCCGCGCGATGCGCAAGTAGTGAAGCGAAAGCGGAGAGGGAGGGAATCTCCCAAGCCGCTTTTTTGCCCTCCGACTCCAGACTCCTGAATGCACAAAAACACTGGAAATCATGGGCCTTTGCAGAGCTCGGTGATCCGGACATCGAACCACCACGCCGTCATTCTACACACCGCTATGCACCAATTGTGCACAGGGTAAAACGCGGAGAAGGGTTGCCGGTGAAGTGTTGGGTTAAGGGGTCGATCAAGACTTGGCGACGAAATGGACTTCGATCACTGGAACCGCTTCTCATCGCTCGATTTGTGTCCGGGAGCAACCTGAGATAGACCTGCAAGTGACTTGCCTTCGATGCGGACAGAGCCAAGCACGTACGACTTGAACGGCGTCCCACATGTCGGGCCGCACTCCTTTGCAGCCCGACAGCGACGCGAATCTACTACCCGGCCGTGATCTCCAATTCGCGACACCGAACTGCGACCGCTTCCAGCAGCGGTGCGATGAAGGCAAAGTACTTCAACATTTCGCCGCGGATGTCGAGGCCTGTGTACCGATTCAGGATGTCACCCGTGGAGTGCGAAGTCAGGTAGGTCAGCTCCAAGTGGGCGAGCTTGGCTCCCGTGCTCATTGTCGTGATCACCGAGGAGCGGAGCGTGTAGAGCGTGGCACCGGCCGCGAGCCCGGCCGCGGCGAGCAACTTCTTGAACTCGCGGTTGAGGACATCGCCGCTCACACTCCGAGTTCCCCGAGCATCCGGCGGAAGAGATGCTTCCGGTCGTGGGCCGTCTGCACCGCGCCGGGTTTCGCACTCAGCAGCTTCGCATCGAACCGTGCTTTCAAGTCCTCCGAGGTTGTGGGGAATAGATCCGGGCCCGCAGAAAAGGTGCGCCGGCTCCTCAGCAGCGGCCCTTCGGTGCGGCCTCCGACGCAAGCCCTCAACACCGGCTTCAGTCCCCCGGGAAGGGCAGCCGGAACGCGACCCTCTTCTTCGTGAAGTTGACGTCGGGCCAGTTGGTGCCGAAGAGCAACTCGCCCCGCCCGAAGTCCACGTCTTCGACGAGCAGTCCGATCGCTTCGTCGGGTCGCATGGGCAAGAGGACGGATGGCAACAGTGCGCACATCTGCCAGACGTCCATGGCTCGCACGAGCCGGATTCGGTCGCCGACCCGCAGCGGATCGCTCCGGTGGGGGTCTTTGGACGGAACCGTCCCGACGGTCCTGCGCCCGACCGGATTCACCTAGCCGGCGGGCAGGCGGCCGTTTGCGGGGGGACGCCGCCCAGCCCAGCATCGTCCGGAGTGTTTGGAGGACGTTGACGATCTGCCGCGTCGACAGCGGCCGCGTCGTCGCACCGGGTCGCCCGTTGGCGGTCGTCCGGTGCGCGAAGAGGAAGGGTTTCGCTTCGAGGGCGAATTACACGGCCCCGGTCGGCGATGGTGAGCCCGGCCAGCTCGAAGCCGAGACGTTCCGCGCGAGGTTGCCGAAGGCACGCCGGATCGTCATCGATGCGATGCCGGACGGCGAGTACCGCGTGACCGAGATAACGGCCCGGGAGCAACGACCCGTCGCGGGTTCGCGGGCAGCCCCGGAACTGCCGCCCTTCCCGGAGCCGATCCGACCTACCGATGTTGTCGCTGTCTGCATCCTGCTCGTGCGCTGTTTCGGCGATCCGACGAAGTGAGCGATGGCGTGGATCTGTGACATCGGCGAATCCGTTCTCGGTAGCCGATCCTACCCTGGGAGCCACCCATGAACAAGCCTACTCGGACCAACGTCGCCATCACCGATCGCGAACTCGATCGATCCCCAGTTGGCAGGGACGGATACGCACGATGGCTCTTCGCGACTAGCGACGCCACGGCGTCGCGTCTATTGACTCCGCGGTCGCCGACCGAATAGCGTTTGCGTTCGATCACTCGGTCTGACGCCGACCGGATTCCGATCGGAACAAAATCGAGACTGGCGATTCGCTTGTCGAATGCCCCTTAGCTCGCCACCCTGATCAAAGAAGACGGGTCAACCATGAAAGCAAAAACCAAAGTTACGGCTCCGTCCCCAGCCCGACTCGTAACCCTGCGACTCGCGGATCTCGTCCCGCATCCCGATCAAGCGATTTTACTTCGGCACCTGCGGCCGGACAGAATTCGCGGCTCTCAAAGCCGATATCGCGGCGCATGGCCTACGGACTCCAATCGAGGTGCTTCCCGCGGACAACGCTGCGGGCCTCCCGGAATACACGATCGTTTCCGGACACACGCGAAATGCAATTCTCCTCGAACTCGGACACGACGAATGCCAAGTGCGAGTTCGCTACGATCTCGCACGGGCCAGCCGATCCGAGGTCGACAAAGTCTTCATCTCCGACAGCTACAACCGGCGCCAACTCGATCCACTCGACCGGGCTCGGGTCGCGCTGCGCTTATTCGAGCACGAACGGGAAAAGCGCGGCCGCACCGCCGTCGGCCATCCTCCCGTCGAAGGCGAACTGCGGGACCGCATCGGCTTGATCCTCGGCGTGTCGGGTCGGAATCTCGCCCGTATTCGTTCCGACCGGTGAAAGCCGACCGAAGCGGCTCCTCCGACGATTCCGGCCCGACGCAACCGTAAGGACATACCGTACCTTCCGGTGAGCGGGGACCTCTGATCGGGACCGTGTCTTTCCTTCGGGGGGATCGCGGGGTTAAACCGGTGGGTGTCTTCTCTTGCGGATGGCTTCGCCGATCCGGGGCAAATTCCGGCATTTCACCGGTAGAGGGGGCCGGCACGGAAGCCGGTCCTACCGCCCCGGTTTTTTTCTGACTCGGGAGTAACGATGAGCGATCGCATCCGCGCCGAGCTCGGCAGGAGCGGCGAGACCGCTCTGGCCTCTTGTATCACTGCGGCGATGCCGGCGCTCCATTGAAGCGTTGGCGAAAGGCGCTCCGCGCGGCGTGGCGCAAGGCTGGCCCGCAGTCAAAGTCCTCGCGGCCGATGCTATCAATCTCGGCGCCGATAGCCACGTCCTCTTCGTCGCCGCCGAGTCACTCCGTTCCGGGGCCCCGAAGGCGACTGTACAGGGCGGCGTCGCACTCGAACGGCTCTGCGGCACCGAAGTCTGGAGTCTCTGTGGCGCCCTCGGGAAAGCGATCGAATCCGATAGGTACCGTCTGGGCCGCGAGGAAGAGATTTGGGTTCAGAAACCGTCCGGGGGCCGCCGGCCCATCGTGCTGATGGACGGCGCCGACCGCCTCGTCCAGAAAGCGATCTCGCTCGTGCTGCGGCCGGTGTTCGACCCCCACTTCGACCCGCGCAGCTTCGCATTCCGGGCCGGGCGGTCCCGCGAACAGGCCATCGCTGTCGCGCGGAAGCTGGCTCGCGGGGACCGTCCGGTCTGGTTGACCGACGACCTCAAAGATGCGTTCGGAAGCGTGCCCCCTCGGGCGGTTGCTCGACGTCTTTTCCAAACACCTCCCTTGCCCGAGGCTCCGCGCCCTTCTGGAACGCGTACTGCCCCCGCAGTCGCGGTCGCGGAGCGGCCTTGAGCAGGGAGGTTCGCTCAGCCCCTTCGCACTCGAACTCTACTCGTACCACGTTTTGGACAAGCCGTTCCGGCGAGCCGGACACGATGTCCGGCTGATCCGCTACGCCGACGATCTGCTCGTCGTCTGCCCGGATCAAAGCACGGCGGCCCAGGCCGACGGCGAACTCCGGAAACTGCTTACGCCGACGGGACTGCAGCTCAAGGATCCGTTCGACATGGCCCGCCGCGACATCCGCCACGAACAGGCCGAGTGGCTCGGATTCCGGTTCCGTCTCGACGGGAGCGTTTCCGGATCGAATTCGGCCAGAGCACTTTCGAGAAGCTCGACGCCCGCTTCCTCCTCGCCCATGCCAAGTCGCATCCCACCGAGCGCACGGTGGCGATTCTGAAGCAATGGGCGGCCCAGTTCGGACCGTGCGGCCGGTGGGAAGACCGCGCCGCCGCCATCAAGCAGACTCTGATCCGAGCCTGCGCCTGCGGCTTTGAGGAATCGCTCCCCATCCGCGAAATGGAATCGGCTTGGGAAGGGACCCGCGCCCGCTGGCGATCGACTTTGCGCTCGGTGCACAAGTCGCCGGCGTACCTGGAAGGGGGGTCGGTGCCGTTGCCGTCGCCGCCGTCGGTGGTGCGCTGAGTCCGAGTTTCGAGAGACGAGTGCCGAGTGCCGAGTGCCGAATCCCCGAGGTTCACTGCAATGAACCCGATGTCGGAAATCGAAGCGGCCGTATCCACCGGGCCAAATGCCCGACTGTCCCTCATGAACGTGTACGAGTTGGTCGAGTCCACCCCCGAGCCGGCATGGCTCGGGGACGACGCCATGATCGAAGCGCAGCCGCTGATCATCGGCGGGGCGATCAAGACGCTGATCGCCCCCTGTCTTGTCCCCCCAAGTTGTACTACAAGAAACGCATTTCCCTCCCTGTTCCACGGATCGCAAAGCCACTGAGCAAGCACTCGGGTCAACTTGTTGGCCAAATTTCAGTAGGCGGATATTGGATCCGGGTGGTTCGGAGGCGCCCGAACTCACCTCATCCGCCCCATCACAAAGGGTAACCGGATCTTGCCTTGGCCAAAAACGCAAACAGGGTGACCGCCGAGGAGGCCGAACGCAACGCCGACACCATCGCCTACTCGTCTAAGCGGGGGGCGACAGCCTCAGGAAATGCCCGCCAGGAGCCGTTGCTTACGGTTCCAAGACGTCGTCACTCAAAGCCGAAATCACCCGCCTGGGAACCCGGTTCAAACGCCTGCCCGTGAAGCTCGGCCCCGACGCCCTCATGAAAATGCGGCGCCTGGCGGCCGACTACGACGGGGCTCCGATCGGTCGCTTGGCGCAGCTCGTGCGGGACCACTCCTCTCGCACTTCGAGCAGCCACCTGTTCGTCCTCCTCCGCATCGGAGACTCACCACCCGCCGCGTGCCCTCACGCCCGTCCTCGAGCAGGTGCTGCTCCAGTGGATTCGGACGGACCCACCCCGGCGGGTCCGTCCTCTTCTGCCACTAGGAGACAGCCGGCCATCGACCGGCCGAAGGCGAGACCACCATCCCCATCACCGTGGACGACGCCGGCTGGCACTTCGTCCTGACGGTTCGGGGGTCGAAGTGGGCGGTGTTGCGGGGCCGGCCCGTCCTCCGCCATTCGTTCGCGTCGAACCTGGCGGCGAAGGGCGTGGACCAGCGGTTCATCGACGAGTTCCTCGGGCAACAGACCGAAGCTCAACGCCGCCGCTACCGGCACCTATTCCCGCACCAGCAACGACAGGTTCTCTGTCAGGTGTTCGGCGGTTGAATCGATCCGGCGATCCGTGTTAGGGAAGAAGAATGCTGAAAGCCTACGTCGGTGTCGCCTCCCCACACGGTCTCGCCGTCCTCCAACCGGAACGAGACGACACCTTGTGCCTCGTCGAACGATGTGTCCGGACCGGCGGGTGCCACGTCGGCTTCTGGGCCGTCCTCGGCGACGCGGAAGCCGACTCGGTCCAGACACTGTTCCAGAACGGCTACCGGCGGGAAGCCCTCGTCATGCTGGACCGGTGTGCGAAGGACATGGGCTGCATTCTCCCGAGCGACCAACGACACTCCACACTCCACTGACCCGCGACGGATGACGACCATGAACGAAGAAACCGAACCGCAACGGATCGTCCGCGTGCTGGCGTTCGCGTTGCGGCACCACCCGCTCCGATTCGGCGTCGGCCTGGACGACGAGGGTTCGCCGACCTGGACGAACTCGTCGTCGGCATCCGCTTCAGCCACTACGACTGGGCCACACTCACCCGGGAACAGGTCGAAGACGCGGTTCGCGGCACCGACCCTGGACGGTTTGAGATTCGGAACGGACTCGTCCGCGCCCGCTACGGCCACAGTGTCGCGCTCGGTTCGCCGGGGGAGTTGCAAACCCCACCGGATGTCCTCCTGCACGGCACGTCGGCCAACGCCGCGGCGACGGTTCTGGCGACCGGTCTCCGGCCGATGATCCAGGCGTTCGTTCACCTCACGTCGGACCCGGACTACGCGGCCCAGGTCGTGACCGCGAAGGGCGGGGGAGAAGTGATCCGCATCCGGGCGAAAAAGGCCGCCGATGCGGGTGTCGCGTTCTTCCGCGCCAACCCGCACGTCTGGCTCTGTGTGGAGGCATCTTGGACATTGCTGCCGAAACCGCGAATCCCGACACCGAGCCCGAGCGGAAGGCCCGATCCGCGTTCCGAACGGCCGGCGGCGTGCTGCGGATGGCCGAGGCCCTCCGCGCCGGCATCCACCGGCGGACGCTCTATTCCATGCGGGACGCGGGGGAGGTCGAATCCCTTGCCCGCGGCCTCTACCGCCTCGTTGACACGGCCCCGCTCGCACACCCCGACCTCGTCACCGTCGCGGCCAAGGTGCCGCACGGGGTCGTCTACCTCGTCTCGGCACTCGCCTACCACGACCTGACCACCCAGCTGCCGCACGAGGTCTGGCTCGCCGTGCCCCGGAACAGCGAACCCCCGCGCCTCGACTATCCCCCGGTCCGGGTGGTCCGGCTCAGCCCCGCCCCGTACGCGGCCGGGATCGTGACGCACCAACTCGACGGCGTGAGCGTGAAGGTCTACAGCCGCGAAAAGACGCTCGCCGACTGCTTCAAGCACCGGAACGACATCGGCCTCGACACCGTGCTCGAATCCGTCCGCCGCTACAAGAGCCAAGGCCGGGTCGATGCCGACGCGCTCCTCAGCTACGCCGCGCTCTGCCGCGTGGCCCGAGTCGCGCGGCCGTACCTAGAGGCACTGCTGTGACCAAGAGCCTGCCCGCGTCCGTCCGCCAGCGGTTGACCAACAGGGCGAAAGAGAGGCACCGGCCGTTCCAGGAGGGGCTCCAGTACTTCGCGACGGAGCGGTTCCTCTACCGGCTCTCGCAGTCGCGGCACGCGGACCGGTTCGTCCTGAAGGGCGCGCTGATGTTCACGGCGTGGGGGGCACCGGCGTCCCGGCCGACGAAGGACATCGACCTGCTCGC
>JAYSYN010000121.1:0-16924 GCA_043727575.1 Fimbriiglobus sp. | reverse complement strand
TCCGACGACACTCGTCGCTGGGGTACGTCGCCCCGGCGGAGTTCGAATGTTCCGAAAACTCTTAACTGCGCGCCCGTTTTTCGTGGGGAACTCCAGATAGCTAACCGTCCATTTTCCCTCACTTTGGCTAGGGGCACTGTATGGGGCACTGAATTCGATCAAAAGGGCACTGATTGGCACTGTCAGAACACTGAATTCGAGGTAAAATGAGAACGGTAAAGGTTAACGGCGAAGGTGATCTCACCTCACAAAGCCTTAGAACCGGTTTCACAACCCCATAATGCCCACGGATTCCAGCAGTTGACAGGGTTGTGAAACCAGTTCTAGAAAACCAGTACAAGTAGCGAAGGTGGGACTTGAACCCACAAACCTTTCGGTGCTCGATTTTGAGTCGAGTGCGTCTGCCATTCCGCCACTTCGCCAATACTAGCAGGATACGAGCGGGTTCCGCCGTGGGCAAGGCGGAACCGCGCTGGCATCGGCGGCTTTCCGCGTGTACGCTACCCCTTTCTTCCAGATCGCCCCGAGTATTCCATGTTCGGGTTCCTCCGTCCGAGTCCGCAATCCGACGACTACCGCCGGGTCTACGCGAGGCTTTGCGTCCACCAGCGGCAACGCCTCGGCATTCGCAGTTTGCCGTTCCACAGTTACGAGGCGGTCTTCCTTTACCAACTCGCGCTCGATGCCGGGGCGGTCGATGCCGGGTGCTTGCCGAACCAACGCTGCTGCAAACTCGGTGGTCGGGCGAACGTCGCGGTGGCCGGCGATGCCGATGTCGGGATGTTCTGCGCGTCGTTCGCCATGCTGCTGGCTTCGATCAAACTCGACGACGACATCCGCGATTCCCGCTCGGCCGTCGCCCGCTTCGCCAAGTTCGCGTTGCGGAACCGCATCGAGCAGGCGAAGAATCACCTGCGGAAGTACGATCCCGCCTTCGATGCCACCGTCGCCGGGTTCCTAGCGGAGCATCACCGCCTCGAGCAGCCCGGCGTCGAGATTTCGTTGGAGGACTACGCGGCGCCAACGGGTGAGGCGTTTGCGTATTTGTTTGGATTGTTCGCCATGGCCGTTTCGGACAGGCCCGGAGGCCTGTCCTACAAAAGCACTTTCGAGCAGATCGGCCGGCACGTCGGCCGGGCGCTGATCGCGTTCGACTGCGCCGCCGATTGGCACCGCGACCGACTGCGGGGCGAGTTCAACCCGCTGTCGGACGAGTCGGCGGTGGAACGCGCACTCGAGTTTTGTTGGCATCAATTGAGCGACAGCGCGGACCTCGCCCGGGTTCGCTTCGGGCATCGCAGCCGCGCGGCGACCACGGCGAGCCGGGTGGCGGACCGCATCGCGAAATTCCGGCCATCGGGGCTGCGGACTTGCCCGGCCCGGCCGAATCGATGGACGATCTTGAAATCGGCGACGCAGCGGAGTTGGCTCGCGCTGACGACGGGGCAACTGGCGTTGGCCGGTCTGCGCGCTTCGACCGAGGACGATGAACGTCAGACCTACGCCGAAGCCCCGGCCACGGAATTGCCGAAGCCGACGGATGCGGACGCTTGGCGTCGGGCGAAACAGAAATCGGAGGATTTGGAAGGGCCGATTCCGGCTCAGAAACGACAAGACTGCTGCGAGAATACCTGCATGGCCGGGTTGTGCGCCGAGGGCGGCTGCGAAGTCTGCTGTTGTTGCTTGGCCTGCGCCTGAGGATAAGAGAATGCTTTCCCGACGCGAATTCCTGTTCTCCACCGCCGGCGGCTTCGGCGGCATGGCGCTGTCTCAACTCCTCGCGGCCGAGGGGGCGAAGGGCGTCCCGCATCACAAGCCGAAGGCGAAGCGCGTCGTGCAGTTGTTTATGGCCGGCGGAGCGAGCGCCGTCGATCTGTTCGATTTCAAACCGGAACTCGTGAAGCGGCACGGCCAGCCCGCAAACTTCGGGGAGAAGGTCGAAGCCTTCCAGGATGGCCTCGGGCCGTGGCTCAAGCCGCTGTGGGATTTCAAACCCTACGGTAAGTCGGGCAAGCTGCTCTCGGAGACGGTGGCGCCACTCGGGGACGTCGTGGATGAACTGGCGTTCGTCCACAACATGGTCGGCAAAACCGGCGTGCACAGTCAGGGGACATTCCTGCAAGCGACGGGCTTCCAATCGCCCGGCTTCCCCGGCGCCGGCTGCTGGATCAGCTACGGCCTCGGCACGCTGAACGAGAACCTGCCGACCTTCGTGGTCATGCCCGATCACCGGGGTTTCGCGTCCAACGGCACCAAGAACTGGGACTCGGCATTCCTGCCCGGGCAGCATCAAGGCACGGTACTGTTCCCCGGTCGACCGCAGCCCATCCACGACTTGTTCCCCGGAAAACGCGGCGACTTCATCACCAAAGCGAGCGACGCCGACACGCAGAAGCTGCTCGAACAATTGAACCGGACCCACGCCAAGGAACGCCCCGGCGACGACCGGCTCGAGGCGCGCATCCGCAGTTACGAACTCGCCGCGAAGATGCAGCTCGCGGCACCCGAGGCACTCGACTTATCGAAGGAGACCAAGGAGACGCTCAAACTCTACGGCCTCGACCACGGCAAGGGGACGTTCGACAAAGACATCAACCCGTTGGAAGAGACCGACGCGTTCAGTCGGAAGTGCCTGACGGCCCGGCGGCTGCTCGAACGCGGGGTGCGCTTCGTGCAAATCTGGAGCGGCAACGACAACGGCTTCCCGCGCCGCAATTGGGACAGCCACGAAGATGTGAAGCGCGATCACGGTCCGCTGGCCTTCGGCATGGCCAAGGGGGCGTCGGCGCTGATTCAAGATTTGAAACGGACGGGATTGTTGGAAGACACCATCGTCCTCTGGACAACGGAATTCGGGCGGATGCCATCGAGTCAGGGGGGCAAGGGGCGCGACCACAACCCGTATTGCTTCACGAACTGGCTCTGCGGCGGCGGCATCAAGGGCGGCGCGGTCGTCGGGGAGAGCGACGAGTTCGGCTACAAACCGGCGGATCGGAAGAAGCCGACGGAGGTCTACGACATCCACGCCACGATCCTGCACCTGCTCGGGATCGACCACACGAAATTGACGGTCCGGCACAACGGCATCGACCGCCGACTGACCGACGTACACGGGCATGTGATTCCGGGGCTGCTGGCCTGAGCTGCGTAAGATGGTTGTCGTCCTTCACTCGTTCACCGGGATCGATTCCATGAAGCTGTCGAACTTTCGCCGGGCGCTCGCCCGAGACCCTAATGCCGCGCTGCACGTGATGCTCCCCGACGGGGACTTCGTGCCGGGGCATTTCCACGTCACCGAGATCGGTCGCGTGCATAAGCAGTTCGTCGATTGCGGCGGCACGCAGCGCGAAACCAGCGCCTGCACGGTGCAAGTTTGGGTCGCGGCCGACACGGACCACCGCTTGACGACGGGCAAGTTGGCGATGATCTTGGATTTGGCCGCGCCGATTCTGAAGGACGACGACTTGGACGTGGAAATCGAGTACGAAGCCGGGGTGATCTCTCAGTACCCGCTGGGCGGGATCGAAATCACGCCGGCCGGGGTGCTGCTGGCGCTGGGCACCAAACACACCGACTGCTTGGCCCCGGATCGTTGCGGCATCCCGGTGTCGGCGACGGCTGCGGCGGCCAAACCAAAGGGCTCGTGCGGGACGTCGGGCTGCTGCTGACGTCAGCGCACCGGGGCGATGACCAAACCGCGCGGCCCGCCGTGGAGGACGAACGGCGGGTATTTGTCCGGCGTGGCGACGATGTCTTTGCCGGCGGAGTTCGCGTCGCCGGAGTTGAAAAAGACGCTGCGGATCGGCTCGCGGACGCCGATGTCGACGCCGATGGCTTCGTATTGGCTGACCGGATCCCAAACTTTGATCGTGCCGTCGGCGGCGCCGGTGACGAGGCGGTGACCCTTCGGATGGAAGGCCATGCTGACGACGGCCGCATTGTGGCCGTTCAGCATCCGGCCGGCGATCGCCCATTCCAGCGGTTTCGGTTTCCAGAGGTCGAAGAGACCGACCCGCCATTCGGTCGTGCCCACCGCCAACACTTCGCCGTCCGGGCTGAGGGCCAAGCTCGACAGCACTTCGCCGGAGCTCGTCTCGCACGATTTTTTGGTGTCGATGTTCCACGCGGTGGCGGAGTAGGTGATGCCGGCGGCGGCGACCCGGCCGTCCGCGCTGATGCAGATGCTGCAATTGTGGCAAGGTTTCGACAGGAGGACCTCGCGGCATTTCGCGTCGATGACATCGAGCCGATACCCTTCGGTCGCGGCCAGGCGGCCACCGTCGGCGCTGAACGCCAACTCCCGAACGGGGTGTTCGAACGACGCGGCCAATTTCGACAGTGTCCCACCGATCTCCCAGAGGTGCACCCCGCCGGAGTCGGTCCCCGCGGCGAAGCGGGTCCCTTGCGGGGCGAACGCGAACGCGGTGAATTTTTCGCCGGGCGGCGGGGCGAGTTTGCCCACTCGCCCCGTGGCGATGTTCCAGAATATCCCGGTGCCGTCGTCCGCGATCGCGAAGCAGTTGGACACGGATCCATCGGTGAAGATCCGACCTTTTAGCTCGGCGGGCGGCGTCAACTTCACGATGGCCTGTTTCGTGCCGTCCATGTGCCAGACCAAGAAGCGCAGGGCGTGATCGGTCGACGCGAGGCGACGGCCGGTCGCGTCGAACTTCAGGCTGACGACGCCCCGGGTATGGCCGCGCAGCACTTGTTCGATCGCGCCGGTGCGGGCGTTCCAAACGCGGACGATCCCGTCTTCCCCCGAACTCGCCAATTGTTCGCCGTCGCGGCTGAGAGCCAGCGCGATGATTTTGCCGGCGTGGGCCTTTTCGACTTCGACGGCTTGGCCCGTGCGGATGTCCAAGAAGGTCAGCCCGCCGGTATTGGTTCCGGCGTAGGCCCCCGAGCCGTCGCCGTTTACCGCCATGGCGCGCGGCCAGCCGAATTTCGGTTTGTGCGCCGCCGTCACGTCCCCCGAGACCGTGTCCCAAACGACGAATTCGCCGCCTCGCTCGGCGATGGCTTTGGAGCCGTCCCGGTTCAACCCGGCTTGGGTCTCGTACGGGGAAGTGCCTTTGAGGGTCGCGAGGACTTTCCCCGTCGGGATGTCGAAGGTCACCATGTGCCGGGGCTGCGTGAAGCCGACGAGCGCGCGGGTCCCGTCGCCGGAGATCGCGGCCTCGAAGGCCCCGTTGCCCGTCGCGGCGAACGCTTTCAACCGGTGGCCGGTGGCCGTGTCCCAAATTTCGACGCATTCCGGCAAGAAGGGTCCCCCTTTTTTGATATTGTCCGGTCCACCGCGCCCCTGTTCGATTTTCACCGTCAACAGCCGAGTCGCATCGTCCGATAAGCGGCTGTAAAAACAGAATTTGGGATCGGCCTTCGGCAACGCTTTGGTCGTGCCCTTGCCGGTCGCGAAATCGAACCGTGTGATGTTGCCCAGAACATCGCAGGTGGTGACTTTGAAGCCGGTCGTTTCGAAGGCGGCGTCCATGCACATGGTCCCCGCCTCGGAAGCGCCGGACCCGAGTTCCCCGTGGACGGCGCGGTAGGAGTGCCACCATTCCCAATCGCGGCGGTGGGCCGGGCAATGGTCAAGGAGTTGCATCGCCCGCTGGACGTTCCCTTGCCGCACTTCCGAGTTGGCGAAGCCGACGTTGCTGAAATACGAAAGCTCTTCGAATTTCTCTTTGGCGACCTCCGCTTTCGACTTGGCCTCTTGCGCGATGGCCGTGGCCTCCCCGGCCAGTTTGGCCGAAGCCTTCGCGTCGGCGCTGGCTTTCCGCTCCCCGCCCAACGCCACTTCGACGACTTTGTTTTGCTGGGCCAAGAGGTCGCGGGCTTGCTCGGCCGCGCGTCGTTGCGCCTCGACTTCCACGTTGGCGGCCACCGCCGTGCGCGAGTGCGCGTCCGCTTCGTCCCGGGCGTGGAGGGCCTGTCGCCAGAGGCCGACGAAGCCGAGGCCGACCGTCGACACGAGCAGGACGATGGCCGACAGCGCGTACACCGTCGCCATGGTCGGCCGGCGCCGCGCCCACTTGACCGCGCGCTCGATCGGCCCCGCCGGCCGGACGCCCACCGGCTTGCCGACAACGAAGCGCCCGAGGTCGTCGGCCAGCGCTTCGGCCGTCGCGTAGCGGTCGGCCGGCAGTTTCTCCAAGCACTTCAGGCAGATCAATTCGAGATCGCGCGGCACGGTCCTCACCTGCGGGCGAATCTGCCGGGGCGAGTCGTTCAACACTTGATTCAGAACGGCGATGGAATCGAATCCCGCGAAGGGCGGCTTGCCCGTCAGGCACTCGTAGAGGATCACGCCGAGGGCGTAGATATCGGTTGGCGGGCCGACGAACTTCGTCCGACCGCTGGCCTGCTCCGGAGACATGTACGCCGGCGTCCCCATGACGGCTTGCGTTTGCGTGAGCTGCACCGCGACGCGCTTCGCCAGGCCGAAGTCGGTGATCCGCGGCTCGCCGGCTTCGTCGTAGAGGATGTTACCCGGTTTCAAATCGCGGTGGACGATCCCCTGCGCGTGGGCCTCGTGGACGGCGCGGGCGAGCTTTTCGATCAACTCCGCCGAGAACTTCGGCTCCAGCGGGGCCGACATCCGGATGCGGTTGTAGAGGGTGCCGCCCGAGAGGAGTTCCATCGCGAAGTAGGGCTGGCCATCGTGGTGGCCGAACTCGTGGACTTGGACGACGTTCGGGTGCTTGATGGCCGCCACCGCTTCGGCTTCGCTCCGGAATCGCATCACGTCCGAAAGGTCGGCGTCGTCGGCGTGGAGCAGCATTTTGAGAGCGACGAAGCGATTCAGCCGGACTTGGCGCGCCCGATAGACGACACCCATACCGCCGCGGCCGAGTTCGCCGAGGATTTCGTAGCCGGGGACTTGCGGGAGTTTCAGCGCCCGCATCGATCCCGGCGCCGGAGTGGACGCCAGCGTGCGGTACGGGCGATCCAACGAGAGGCTCGACGTGAGCGGATCGCCCGGCCGAATTCGAATCGGCGGGGCCTGCGTCGGATCGAGCGGGCCGAGCACGAGGGGACCCGCTTCGCGGCTCGACATCGGGTGCGTCGGCGAATCGAGCGGAGACGAGGGCGCGTCCGTACCATCCGGAGCAGTGGGCATGCCGGAACTCCATTTGTGTCGGGCCGACAACTTTAAGACACGCGTGAGAACAATGCGGACAAAATGAGAAACAGCGTGCCGCTCATAGGCGGAAAAAGAGGATGCTTTCGGCCCGGGCGATAATCGCTTTCACGCCCGGACCGAACGGTCGATCCTCGGCGCTGGGATCCGGGTTGCTCAATCCGGACAGCATTCCGTTTTCGAATCGCGGACGCTGTTGCAACGGTGGCGGCAACCGACCATCGTGAAGAGAGACGCGGCGGCCAATAAGGCGAGGGCGAAGCGTTTGATCGACATGGGTACTCTCCGGGTGTTGGTTTTTCGAATCGGACGGCGAATTTTAGCGCCGCGTTGCACGATCCGCAAAGAATCCGGATGGAATTACGACCCGGAATGCGCCGGCCGCACCGGTCGGGTGAAATGGGCAGGCGGGGTCGATTTTGCCGCCGTGCAGAAATCGTCGGCGACGTTTCGTCCGCAGCGTCCGCACAGGGGTGGGGGGTACTCCCCGCGGATTCAAGAATCGTGTGGACCGGAGTCGCCGGATTCGTCCGTTTCCCCACGCGGCGGCAGTTCGACGGCGGGCAGATCGGGCAAACCCAAGGTGACCCGGACCGCCCGCACCCGGTTCATCAAGTAGACCCGCGTCCGCAAGTGATCCCCGAGCAAATCCGCCGGGACAGGCTCCGCGACCGACATGCCGACGACCATTTTGCGGCGGAAGTCCATCCGTTTGTTCTTCGTCGGCGGGCCGTTGAAGTACGAGCACCACGCCCCCCAACCGCCTTCGACCCAACAGGCCACCACCGGCGTGTCGGGGCGTTCTTTCAAAATCTGCCAGACGCCCTGCCCGAAGCGGCGCAGCGGCACCTCTTCCTTCCGTCGCAAGTACCCCTCGGGAAAGAGCATGACGCATTCGCCCCGATCCAACGCCGCGATGGCGAGCTTCAGTTCCGGCGCTTCGCGGCGCATCGGCGACTCGGGGACCACGATCACGCGGAAAATGTACTTCAGCAGCGGCCTCAGGAACCGGATGGAATAGAACCGCGCCGTCATCATCGGCGTCCCCGGTCGCGGCAGGGCTTTCGACACGAACAGCGGATCGAACCAGCAGGCGTGGTTGCCGATGACGAGCACCGGCCCGACGGACGGGATCGCGTACAACCCCGGCCCGCCGCGGCGGATGGCGTACGCGATTGTCAACGGCATCTCGAAGAAGATTTCGGTCGCGGCGCGGTACAGGGTCGCCCAACTCCAGATGGCGAGAAACACGGACGCGGCAAGGGCGATGAATCGGTAGGTTTCTTCGGCGACCTCGGGTGGATCGACAACCGAGTACACCACGAAGCCGCTCGCGATCACCGTGGCGACCAACGCGACGAGTTTGGGAATCTTGATCCGGGTCTGCACGGCGAACGGCAATCCCCGGTCGGAGAACGAGCCGACGTACCAATACGCGGCGATGAGACCGACGCACGAGAGGAAGCCGGTGAGCGCCGAGAGAGTCGGTGAGCGCGAACCCGTCGTGCAAACCACCAGCAACACCACAACTAGGACTGGAGAAGCCCAGGCGACCAGTCCGATCGTGCGGAACCGAGTCGTCCAACCCCAGAGGAGCGCTCCGACCACGAGCCCGGCGAACGAGCCGAGGTACATGGCTCCTTGGAAGTCCGATGCGAGATCGGTGTGGGAAAGCCTCGCGCCGAGTGCCACCACAATCGTCAAATTCAATAGGTATGCGACCGTCGCAGACCAAATGGGGCGGACGGAATAGGTCGGCTCGGGCGGGGCGGTGGCTTCGGCCATGGTTCACCGGAGTCGGGGAAAGTGGGATTCTACGAACGGAAGAAATTTCGCCCGGCGGCGCTCTGCGCACTAGGGTTCGGCATGACTCGACGCACCCTCCTGCTCGTTCTCGCTCTCCTCGTCGCCCTCGCGGCACTCGGCGCGCTGTTCGCCCCGCACTTCGGCGATGCCGCCGTGCTGCGCCCCTTCGACTACCTGCAATACCACAGCGCCGGCCGGGCCATGCTGGCCGGACAAAACCCGTACGACGGCCGCGTGCTCTATCCGATTCAGCAAGAGATCGGCACGGACTGGGCCGACCCTGTGATGATGTGGAACCCGCCGTGGACGCTGCCGCTGGCGCTCCCCCTCGGAGCGATGCACTGGCGACTCGGACAGTTGCTCTGGTTCGCGTTGAACTTCGCGGCGGTGGTCGGCTCCGCCTGGCTGCTCTGGCAGATGTTCGCCGGGCCGCGCGAACGCCAGTGGCTCGCGTTCGCGCTGGCCCTCGGCTTCGCACCGACTCTGTTTCTACTGCTGCTCGGGCAAATTTCCGGACTGCTCCTGCTCGGCCTCACGGGGTTCCTCTGGGCAGTTCGCAACGAGCGCTATGCCCTCGCCGGGTGCTGCGCGGCACTCACCGCGATCAAGCCGCATTTATTCGTGCCTCTCGCCATGCTGTTGCTGTTGGAAGCGATCCACAAGAGCCGATACCGGCGAACGATTCTCGCGGGCGGAGCGACGCTGATCGTGTGCGGGCTGATCCCGCTGGCGTGGAATCCGGACGTCTGGGGCCAGTACTTCGAGGCGACCGGGGCCGGGGCCGCGGCGTCGCACAACACGATCCGCGAGTGGGTCCACCCGACGCTCGGATACGCCATCCGCCAAGCGCTCCCGGGCGAACCGTTCCGCGCCATGTTCTTGCCGCTGCTGGCGGTGCTGCCCTTAGTGGCGTTCCACTGGTACCGCCGCCGGGCCGATTGGAATTGGGCGACGGAACTCCCGCGGGTCGTCATCGTGTCGTTGCTCGCGGCGCCTTACGGCGCGTGGGGATTCGACCTCGTCGTCCTGTTGATCCCGGTCGTGCAAGCGGCGGTGTGGCTCGTGCCCCAGCGCGCATTGGCGATCCGATTCGCCATCGCCTTCGGCACGTTCAACCTGCTCGCGCTGCTGACCCTGCTGCGGGAAAACTCGATGACGAACCCGTGGTTCGCCCCGGCCATCGCCGTCGGATATTTGGCCGTCGGCGCGAGTCTGCAACCGAGGACGAGCGCGCGGCCCGAGGCGGTGCCCGCATGACGCCGCGCCGGCTGATTTCGATCCTTGCCCTCGTCGTCCTGCTGCTCGGCGCCGGCGTCTTGATTCAACCGCTGCTGAACGACAACCGCGTTTGGCCGCCGGACGACTACGTCGAATATTGGGCGGCGGGCCGGTTGAACCTGCGCGGCGAGAATCCGTATTCGCCGGACTTGCTGTTGCCCTTGGAGCGCGCCGCCGGGCGCGACACCGACGAAGCCATCATGATGTGGAACCCGCCTTGGACGCTGAGTGCGGCGATGCCGCTCGGGGCGCTGCCGGCGCGGGCGGGCCAGTTCGCTTGGCTGTTTTTGCAGGCGGGTTGTCTGGTCGCGTCGGCGTGGCTGCTGAACAAGAAAACGCCGACGATTCCCCTCGTACTGACGTTCGCGTTCGTCCCGACGCTGTTCCTCCTGCAGTCGGGTCAAATTGCGGGCTTGCTCGTCCTCGGCGCCGCGTTGTTTGTCGTCTGCGTGCGCCGCGGTTATCCGATGCTCGCCGGGGGCGCGGCCGTGCTCATTGCCATCAAGCCGCACCTCGCTTATTTGCTATGGCTCGCCGTCGTACTCAATGCGATTCAACACCGCCGCTATCGGATCGTGTTCGGCGGCATCCTCGGCGGGGTCGCCTTCACGCTGATCCCGATAGCGTTCAATCCGGATGTTTGGCCGCACTATTTCGCGGCGTACCGCGATCACCCGCCGACGCAGTGGGTCTCGTTAACGGTGGGTACGTTCCTCCGCTTCGCCCTGGGCGAACGGCATTTCTGGTTGCAGTTCGTACCGATGCTACTGGGCCTCGGGTGGTTCCTCCGCCACTGGCGGGCGCAGGCGCAGAACTGGAATTGGGCCGAGCAAATGCCGGCGATCCTGCTCGTGTCGTTCGCGACCGCTCCGTACGGCGCCTGGCACTTCGACCTCGTGCTACTGCTGATCCCGATCTGGCACTTAGCCGGCACCGTGACGGGCTCACGCCGTTGGATTGCGCTCGGCCTCTTCGTGATGGCCAACGCCGCGCTGCTCGCGTTGAACGCCGTCGGAGTCTGGTCCTACGCCTACGCCTGGGTTGCACCGCTGACGCTGCTGGCTTACTTCGGTTTGCGGCTTCCAAGTCGTGCGGTTGTGCTAAAGATGGTGCCCGCATGAAATACCTCTGGCCCGGTCCCGCGCTGTTCGTCCTGTTCTGGCTCGCCCTGCTCGGCGTCGGCTCGCGATTCCTGCGCGACCCCGGAATGTTTTGGCACACCGTCTGCGGCGACAAGATTTTGAACGAGGGCTTCTTCGACCGCGATCCCTTCACCTTCACGCGCGGCGGCGAGCGTTGGATTCCGCACCAGTGGCTCGGTGAAGTCGCGATGGCCGGCGTTCACCGCATCGGCGGGCTCGACTCGCTCTTGGTCTGCGCCGCTGCGGTCGTCGCCGCATCGTTCGCGTGGTTCGCGGCGGAACTGATCCGCACCGGGCTGCACCCGATCTTCGCCATCGGGGTCACGCTGCTGGCACTCGCCGCCGCGAGCACGCACTTCCACGTCCGGCCACACCTCTACACGATGGTCGGCATGGCGGTCACGATGCGGGCGATCCTAGCGTTCGAAAATGGTCGTGCGGGTCTGCGGAATCTCGCGTGGCTCGTCCCCTTCTACTGGATATGGGCGAACATCCACGGCGGTATGCTCGGCGGCTTGGCGACCATCGGTTTCGCCTTCGCCGGCTGGCTCGTGTGGCGACTGCTCGGGTGGCCCAGCCCGGTGCGCAGCGCCCGGACTGTCATCGGCTTGTCAGCGGTGGGGATCGGCTGCGGGCTCACGGCGTTTGTGACCCCCTACGGCGCGGGGATCTTCGAAAGGTGGATTTTCATCAACAACGGCATGCCGCGATTGCCCGAGATCATCCTCGAGCACGCCCGGCTCGACCCGGCGGACTCGCGTGCTTGGCCGCTGCTCGCCTTCGCCGCGCTCTACGTGGTCCTGCTGGCGGGGACGTTTCCGACTCGCCCTCGCATCGGTTGGTTGATCCCGCTGTTCTGGTTGATCCAAGCCTGCTTGCGAGTCCGCCACGGATCGCTATTCGCCATCGTCGGCATGGTCGCGCTCATCGACCTTTGGCCCCACACACGTTACGCGATTTGGTTGGCAAAGACGCGGCCCGACGTGTACGAACCGAAGGGGCCGACCCCCGGCACCGCGCGGGGCATCTTACTCGCGGCCGGCATCGGTTTAGTGATCGCGCTGACGCTGCAAGCCGCGCGGATCCCGGCGCCGCTCGTCGGCACCGGCTGCGCACAACTCGACCCCGCCATCTGGCCAACCGAGGCGCTCGACGACTTGAAGTCGCACGAACCGAAGTCGCCCGGCGCGGGGAAAAACATCTTCTGCGAGTACATCTACGGCGGCTTCTTGGAGTACCACTGCCCCGGCTACCGCGTCTTCGTCGACGACCGCTGCGAACTCTTCGGCGACGGCTGGCTCGTGGAGTTCGTGAACGCGGAGAACACCGCTACCGCCGAAGCGATGGCGCACTGGCAAGCCGAGTACGGCCGATTCGACTTCGCCCTGACGGCGAACCCCTCCGGCTACGGCGACTACTTCGAACAGCGCCCCGGCGAATGGAAAATGGTGACGAAGACCGACCGCGTCCGGTTTTTCGTGCGGCGGCCCTGAGGTGTCATGGCTTGTCCCAAACCGCTGACCGGAACCACGACGGCATCTCGGAAGATTTCAGGTCGATCTTCGAACCCTCGGTGATTTCCGCGAAGTACCGAGTCGATTCCGTGCTCGTGTCGAAAAAGTATGCCCGATTCGTATGCCGGATCGCTTCTCGGAGAAGTCCCAGAGTGCGGCGATACCTCGATGCGATTTTTTCTTCCGGCACGTTGTGTCCGCCAGTCGCAACGCGATTCTTGACCCGTTCGATATTGATCGCCGGGTCTTCCGTGGCCACAAAATAGAGGTACGTGCGATAGCCACGCTTGCGGGCTTCGGCGAGCAGTTCGATTTTGTCCGGCGCCGACATGACCGTTTCGAACGCGAACGATCTCGATCCGTCGAGCAATTTGCGACGGAGGAAATCGGAAAGAACCGAGGCAAAGTAGGAGTCGATCGCCGCGCCGCGGACGGAGACAACCCCATCCCAACATTCGATGGACTCGGAAACACCGCCGAGCCCATTCGCTTGAAGCAATTCTGAAACGGCGAAGAACTCTCGCAATTCTGGCGTGTCGGTTTTCACGCCGAATGCGTTCAGATCGATCGCACCCACTGTTTTCAACGTTCTTTCGATGTCGTCCGGATTGATATAGTTCTGGAAGAGGCGGGCCGGAAGTTCGTCTTTGACGGTCGTTTTCCCGGACCCATTGGGGCCTGCGAACATCCGGATTCGCGGGATGTCGGAACTCACTTGAGCAAGTACTTATGTAGGCAATCGACTTTCTCGAGCGGCGGCAACTCCTTCAAAACGACCCGTTCCTCACCGGTGACGCGTATCAGGGTCCGTCCGACGAGCATGACCACGGGCCGACCCGAGGCCCGCGCCCGCTGGTGGGCCGCGTCGAGCGCCTTCACCGCCAGCTCGGGAATTTTCTCTTCTTCGAGTACGAGTTCTTCTTCCGTCATGGCACTTCTCCAATCGTTGGGGCCATTATACGCGCTTCGGTACTCCTACAATTCCCTGCATGAACCCAACAGAATACCTCGCGGTGCGGCGCGAATCGCTCGTCAAATATTTGGCCCACCACACGTCCGCGGAAGTGCGCTTCGACGACATCTCCCGGCAACTCTACTCCACCGACGCCAGTCATTACCGCATCGTGCCGCTGGGGGTCGTCGTGCCTCGGACCGTCGCCGACTTGCGAGCGACGGTGCAGATCGCCGCGGAGTTGAACGTGCCGATCACGGCGCGCGGTGCCGGTACGAGTTTGACAGGGCAAAGTATCGGCGCCGGCATCGTGCTCGATTGCTCGAAATATCTGAATGGAGTGGGCGAAGTCGATGTCGCGGGGCGGAAGGTCACCGTCGAACCGGGCGTGGTGCTCGAGCATCTCAACGCGAAGCTGGCTCCGCACGATTTGATGTTCGGGCCGGATGTCGCCACCATCAACCGGGCCACGCTCGGTGGCATGATCGGCAACAACTCTGCCGGGGCGCGCTCGGTACTGTTCGGGCAGACGGTCGATCACGTACGCGCACTGACGATGATCCTCGCCGACGGCACGATGCCGGAGTTCCGCAAACTCTCGGAGATGGAACGAGAATCGAAGGAGGAACTCACGACGACCGAGGGGCACGTCTACCGCGAGGTCGGCAAGATCGTGCGCGGGAATGCCGACGAGATCGAAAAACGCACTCCGAAAATCCTTCGCAGAGTCAGCGGCTACAACCTCGCGGGGCTGCTACCGGAGAACGCGAAGTCCCACGCCAATTCCCTCGTGCCGGTGCTCGTCGGCTCGGAGGGGACGCTCGGAGTCATCGCGGGGGCCACGTTGAACTTGGTCCCCCGGCCGAAGCAGCGCGGGTTGCTGGTTCCGCATTTCGAGTCGCTGGGTGCGGCGCTGGATGCTCTCGCCATATGCTTGGAATTTCAGCCGTCGGCCGTCGAATTGATGGATTCGATGCTGATCGATCTCGCCCGGAGCCAACGCTCGTTGAGCCGGACGATGGCGGCGATCCACGGTCGCCCGGCGGCGCTGCTCATGGTCGAATTCTTCGGCGACACCGTCGGAGAAGTCGAAGATCGCGTCGAGAAGCTCGCGCGGCGATTGTCCGGTGTCAATGGTATGTCAGCGGCGGTGCGGGCGACCGACCCGGCGCTGCGCGACCCGCTCTGGAGCCTGCGCAGCGCCGCGGTGCCGCTGCTCTACGGCATGCCCGGCGACGGCAAACCGGTGACGTTCGTCGAAGATTGCGCCGTCGCGCCGGAGCGCTTGCCCGAGTTCGCCGCGCGCTTCCGCAGCATCTTCAAAAAACACGGCACCGACGGCGCGTTCTACGGTCACGCCAGCGTCGGCTGCCTGCACATCCGCCCGGTGTTGAACCTGCACGACCGCGCCGACCTCGTGCGGATGCGGGCGATCACGACCGACGTCACCGATCTCGTGTTGGAGTTCGACGGGTCGCTCAGCGGCGAACACGGTGACGGCCTCGTCCGCAGCGAGTGGAACCGCAAGATGTTCGGCGACCGGATGTACGACGCTTTCCGCCAAGTGAAACGAGCCTTCGACCCGGCCAACGTCTTCAACCCCGGCAAGATCGTCGACGGACCCGCCATGGAGCGGAACCTGCGATTCGTCCCCGGTGCGGCGGCGCCGGAGACCGAGACGATCTTCGATTATTCCGGGCAGGGCGGCTTCTTCCGCAGCATCGAACTTTGCAACGGCGCCGGGGTCTGCCGGAAGACGCAAGGCGGCGCGATGTGCCCGAGTTACCGGGCGACGCTCGACGAGCGCGACAGCACGCGCGGCCGGGCGAATGCGTTGCGCGTCGCGCTCAGCGAACCGACCGAAGCGACGCCACTGGCCTCGCGGTGGCTCGCCCCGGTCATGGATTTGTGCCTGAGTTGCAAGGCTTGCAAAGCCGAGTGCCCGAGCAACGTCGACCTCGCCAAATTGAAGGCGGAGTTTCAACAGTCTTACTACGCGAAGCGCACGCGGCCATTGGGACACACGTTGGTGAAGAACGTCCACCGGCTGAGCCCGATGGGGGCGCGCTTCGCGGGTCTGTCGAACTGGATCGCGCGGCGCTCCATCGCCCGGGGACTGCTGGAGGGATTGGCCGGGATCGACCGGCGCCGGAGCCTGCCCGAGTTGCATTCGAATCACTTCCGCCGGTGGTTCGCGGCGAGATCGGTTGCCAATGGCAAACCGATCGTTTTGCTCGACGACTGCTTCACGACCTTCCAAGAGCCGCAGATCGGACAAGCCGCGGTGGCGCTGCTCGAACGCGCCGGCTATTCGGTAAGTCTCGCGTCGGTCTGTTGCGGGCGGGCGATGATCTCGAAGGGCTACCTGCGCGACGCGCGCGATCTGGCCAAGGCCGGGATCGCGAAGTTAGCGGTTGCGGCGGCGCAGGGCGTGCCGATATTGGGGTTGGAACCGAGCTGCCTCCTGACGTTGGCCGACGAATGGCCGGAACTCGTCCCCGGCGCCGCGGCCGATGCGGTGGCGAAGTCGGCCCAACTCGCGGAGAGTTTCTTGGCGAAGGTTCTGCCGGCCGCGCCGGCGACAACCGACCGACAGCCGGTGCTGTTCCATCCGCACTGCCATCAGCGGGCGCTCGTCGGCGTCGCAGGGACGATGGAAGCGCTGGCCGGCGCGGGCTGCGAGGCCACCGCCCTCGACGCCGGCTGCTGCGGCATGGCCGGGGCTTTCGGCTACGAGAAACAGCACTACGACCTGAGTGTGCGCATCTCGAATTTGGATTTGATCCCGAAATTGAACGAATCGCCCGACGCGACCATTGTGGCGACCGGCACGAGCTGCCGGCACCAAATCCGCGACCTCACGGGCCGCACGGCCCTGCACCCGTTGGAGGTGATGCTCGCGAATCGCCGCCCCGCGAGTTGAATCGAATCCGTCACTCACCTTCCACGCGCAGTGCCGCCAACACGGCGCGGGTCTTCCCTTCCAATGCGAAGGCCAGCAGCACCCCCGCCAATCCGGTGACACCGAGGATCGCCACGGCCGTCGGGTTCGACAATCCTTTTGTCGCCAGCAATACCACGGCCA
>JAYSYN010000120.1:0-16960 GCA_043727575.1 Fimbriiglobus sp. | reverse complement strand
CGGATCACATTGACGGCCGCAACCGAAGCGACGGTCACCGGCCGGTGGAAGTTGACGATGTCGAAGGAATCCCCCGCCGGCGGCTTCACCCTGACCTTTCGCAAGTTCGACGACGGTTGGAAGATTGTGAAGGATGTGACAACTTCGGACGATCCGCCGAAAAAAGATTGAATCGCGTGGCGGGCGGGTGTCTCTATTCCGGTGCTGGGATCGTGTTTTTGTGGCGACACGTTTCTTAACGTGTCGGAGATTGGAACCGGCCGACACGTTAAAAACGTGTCGCCACGAAGGTGAACCATGTCCCCGCGTTGGCTCAGCTTGACCCGCCATCGATCGTTGGCCGACCCGGCGAGCGATGCGGCCCTGCTGCTCCGGTACGCCGAGGAGTGCGACTCGGCCGCGTTTGAGTGCCTGTTGTGGCGGCACGGCGGGTTGGTGCTGGGCACTTGCGAACGGATGCTGCGCGACCGGCACTTGGCCGAGGATGCCTACCAAGCGACGTTTCTGATCCTCGGCCGCAAGGCCGGGACGGTTCGCGGCCTGCTCCCCGCATGGCTCCACCAAGTCGCCCGGCGGGTCTGCCTGCGGATTCGGAAACGCTGGCCCGAACGGCTGAATGCTGACGTTGCCGAAATCGAACATCGACCGGCGCTCGAACACCGGGAGACGGCGGCGATTCTTGATGCCGAGATCGCCAAACTCCCAGAGAAACACCGGCGCGTCGTGGTGCTGTGCTACCTGCAAAATCGGACGGCCGAAGAGGCCGGGCGCGAACTCGGCATCCCGCGCGGGACGGTGCTCTCGCGGCTCGACGCGGCCCGGCGGAAACTGCAAGTGGCCCTGACGCACCGAGGTATCGCTCCGTTGGCGATCCTCACGATCCCGCTAATTCACGCCCCGCCCTCGGCCGCACTCGTTCAAATGACGCAAGAAGCGGTGGGGTCCTTCGCGTCAGGATTTCTTTCCACCCCGATCACCGAACTCGCCCACGAGGTTCTTCACATGACGACTCGCAAATGGATCGCCGGCAGCGCCGTGGGCATGATCGCCCTCGCCTTCGCTTCGACCGGCGTCGGGCTGTTCCAATCCGACGGCCCGGCGACTGCGCAAGCGATGGCCCAAGCGCCCGCAGGGAAGCCGGACAAACCCGCCGCCCCGGACAACGCCAAGCAGGAAAAAATCAAGGAGCAATTGAGCCAACTCCGCGCCCTCGACTCGACGGAGGAGCAATTGAGGCAGCGCATCGACACGCTGAACGCGAAGATCAGCAAGGAACAAGCGGGCAAGGACGCGGAGGTCAGCCCAAGGGCACTGATGCAGGCCATCGACAAGATCGATCAGTCGCTATTAGATGAAGAAGTGAAGCTGCGTGACGACCAAAATCAATTCGATTACTTCCGAGGCCTCCGTCGCGAGGATAAAGAATACCCGTTGAAATCGATTGGCGACATCGAAGTGCCCAACGAAACGAGACAGACAAGTTTTAGAAATCAAGTAGGAAATCGGATAGACACGCCCATCAGTGTTATTTTGGCAACAATCCCCGAGTATACGGCTCACTTAAAAACGCTCAATACTATTCGCACGAAAGGGAGAGAAGGAGGAGGCGAAGCAGCAACTAAGAAACTCCTCGAGGAACAAATCGCCGATTTCGAGAAAAACACAAAGGCGGAAGTTCAAAAGAAAGTCATCGCGGCACGCCGGGTGAACTACCACGACTATTTGAGTCAGCAGATGGAGATTCACAAACAGATCATCGAAAATCACGAAGCCTTTCCCAAGACCGTCGCCAAGCGGCGGGCGGAGTTGGTCGACCGGCTCCGCAAGGCCAGCGGGGTGTCCGAAGAACAAAAACTCCACGAAGACGAACTGCAAGTCTTGCGGGAGTTCCGCAAGGCGGTGCTGAAACAGAAGCTCACGCTGAAGCTGGAAATGGACGGGGTGAAGTTGCCGGAGGAACCGAAGAAGTGAGAAATCGAAAAGCCGGCCGACTCCGGGGGCGCTGCTTACCCCGTTGCCGACCGGCTTCTCTAACTACCCGATGCGCGACCCCGGCGGATTATTGTCCGTTCCGGGGATTTTTTACTTCTTCGACGCGATCAGCTTGATCAACGCCTTGTGCGGGTCGGCGAACTTGCTGATCCCCTCGCGCATCAAAGTCTCTTCGAGGTGGCCCATGTTCACCTTCGACTGAATCTCGTTGAGCACTTCGAGCGGTGGCATTTCGTCGATGTGCCGGGTGAGCAACCGGCCGCTCGCCTCCACGGCTTTGTTGGTCGCGGGCGGGTTCGTTTCGATGTCGCTGCCCGCGAACGCCTCGACGTACTTCCACGCCGGGTCTTCCTTTTTCTTGGTGCCGGTGCTGGCGAAGATCATCTCTTGCTGCAGGGCGAACCCCTTGCCGGCCCAGAACTGCTGGTTCAACTTCCAGATTTTCTTGGCGTTGACGATGCCGACCATCCCTTGGGCCGCGGGGCTGAGGTCGGGCGTGGCCTTCTCGGTGTACACGTCGACCCGGCTGACGAAGATGCTGTAGACGGTTTTCACGTTCTGTTTGTCGGTGCGGCGCATCGCCCCGCGGAAGCAGGCATCCCGCGCCGCGATGTACTGCCGCTCGCTGAAAATCAGCGTGACGTTGACCGCGATCCCGGACGCCACGAGTTCTTCGAGGGCCAGCAAACCGCCGTCGGTCGCGGGGACTTTGATCATGCGGTTGCAGTGTCCCGCGGCCCACTTCTGCCCCAGCGGGATGTACTGCTTCGCTTTGTCCGCGGCCGACAAACTCCGGGCCGGGTCTTCGAGCAGCGGATCGAGTTCGAAACTCACCCAGCCGTCGTTCCCTTTGGTTTCTCTCCAGACGGGTTCGAACACATCTTGGGCCATCTTCACGAGCTTGTCGGTCATGGCCCAGGCGATGGCTTCGTCGTCGTGCCCGGCCTGTGCGAAGGCTTTGATGTCGGCGTCGAAGCGGCCGGTGTTGAGCAAATCCGAGATGATGATGGGGTTGGAGGTCGCCCCGGTGGCGCCGAGGGCGCGGTTGCTCGCGATCAAATCCGGATCGACCGAATCGAGCCAGACCTTGGTGCCGGAGGCGGCGAGCGATTGCAGCGGGGTCATGGGCAGAACCTCGGATCGAACTTGTCTTGTTTGATGTAGTTTATCAAACGGCCGGTGAAATTCGATTCGTCGATTCCCCGACCCCCGGCGTTCCATCTGGTCGCGATGCTCGATTCCCCTTCCGAAACCGATGGCGAGTGCATGCGGCTTTCCGGCTTTGAAGAAGTAGGACAACCGAGCTTGTAACGCGGCGCCCGAAACTCGAAACTAACGGAATGGACCTCCTCAGCGGCATCCGCGCGAATCACCGCCAGTCGGCCCGGCCGTTGGCTGCGCGGATGCGGCCGCGCTCCCTCGGCGAGTACGTCGGCCAAGAGCATTTCTTGGGCGAAGGCAAATTGCTGCGCCGGATGCTGCTCGCGGATCGCTTGAACTCCCTGATCTTTTATGGGCCGCCCGGTTGCGGGAAGACGGCCCTGGCCCACGTCATCGCGAATCAGACCAAGAGCAAGTTCAAACCGCTGAACGCGGTCTCGGCGAATTTGAAAGAAGTCCGCGAGGTGTTGACGGAAGCCCGCGAACGGCTCGAAGACGACGGCGTGCGGACGATCTTGTTCCTCGACGAAATCCACCGCTTCAACCGCAGCCAGCAGGACGTGCTCCTGCCCGATGTCGAAGACGGCGTGGTCATCCTCATCGGCGCCACGACGCAGAATCCATTCTTCTCGATCAACTCGCCGCTGTTGTCGCGCAGCCAGATTTTCACGTTCGAGCCCTTGACGCGCGAACATACGAAACGGGTGCTGCTGAACGCCCTGTCGGACCGCGAGCGCGGTTTCGGTGACATCCCGGTGTCACTGAGCGACGACGCCATAGCGTTTCTTTGCGAAGTCTGCGACGGCGACGCCCGCCGGGCGCTCACGGCCCTCGAAATCGGCGTGAAATCGAGCCCCGATCCGACGCCGGCCGCGCCGTTGATGTTCGACTTGGCCCTCGCGCAAGACAGCATCCAGCGGAAGGTGATGGACTTCGACCCGACCGGCGACACGCACTACGACCTCGCTTCGGCGTTCATCAAATCGCTGCGCGGCAGCGATCCGCAGGCCGGGGTTTACTGGTTGGCCCGGATGCTCGAATCGGGGGAGGATCCGCGCTTCGTCGCCCGGCGGTTGGTGATCTTCGCGTCCGAAGACATCGGCAACGCGGACCCGCAAGCGGTGCTGATGGCCAACGCGGCCTGGGATGCCGTGGAGCGCGTCGGGTTGCCCGAGTGCCAATTGAGCCTGGCCCACGCCGTCTGCTATTTGGCGACCGCACCGAAATCGAACGCGACGACCGTGGCCATCGGGATGGCGATCAAAGACGTGAAAGAAGGCCGGACGCTGCCGGTGCCAAAGCACTTGCGGGACAGCCACTACGGCGGGGCGAAGCAATTCGGTCACGGCGCCGGGTATCAATATTCTCATGACGGCGACGGGGCGTGGATCGATCAGGAATATGTGCCATCGGATGCGACGTATTACACCCCGAGCGACCGCGGCTTCGAGGCGATCCTCCGCGAGCGCATGGCCGAGATCGAACGGCGGCGAGCCGACGGGCGGAAGAAATTGCACGGTGCGGATGATCCGGTATAATCCCAAAGGAGGAACAAACATGAGCACAGCTACACTTGTCAAATCGGGAGTTTCAGAAGCCGAATTCTTGGATCATTACGTGCACGAAGACGGGATTGAACTGATCGACGGCGAAATTGTGAGGTTGCCCATGCCCGGAACCGAACACGGTGAAGTTTGCGGAAACGTGTACTACTATCTGCGGGAATGGGTGAAGCCGAAGAATTTGGGGCGTGTCGTTACGAACGACACTTTCATCCGGACGAAGGTCGATCCGGTTCGATTTCGGGGTGCCGATGTTTGCTACATCAGCTACGCGACTACTCCGAAAGAAGTCCCGACTCCAAAAGGTGCTCTGTTCCCTCCGCTCGAACTCGTCGTCGAAGTTCGGTCACCGAGCGATTCGATCCCGGAATTGATTGCGAAGGCGTTGGAATACCTCGAAGCCGGCGTGAAGGTCGTCGTCGTACTCGATCCGAACACGGACACGGCCTCCATATTCCGATCCGACAGGCCCGCGCAAAGATTGCAAGACACCGATGACCTCATCCTCCCCGATATTTTGCCGGGCTTCTCGGTTCAGGTATCAAAATTGTTCGAGTGAACATTCACCGCAGCCCCGCCGAATCGCGCACACCGAGGTTCTGGTAAATCTGCCGGGTCGCGTCGGATTTGTTCAGCGTGTAGAAGTGGATGCCCTTCACACCTCCATCCAACAGCCCCCGGCATTGCTCGGTCGCCCAGTGGATGCCGAAGTTGGCGACGGAGGGATCGTCCGCGCAGCGGTTGACGCCGCGGAGTAAGCCGGCGGGAATCCGCGAACCGGCGCTCAGTTCCGCCATACGCACCAACCCGGCTTGGCTAGCCACCGGCATGATCCCGGCCAAGATCGGCACCTTGATCCCGGCCAATTCGCAGCGCTCGCGGAAGTCGAAGAAGTCGCGGTTGTCGAAGAACAATTGCGTGCAGATGTAGTCCGCTCCGGCGTCGACCTTCCGCTTCAAATAGTCCATTTCGAGCAGGCGATTCGGCGTGCCGGGGTGACCTTCGGGGAAGCCGGCGACGCCGATGCCGAAGCCCCGACCGTCGGGCGCTTTGCAACTGCGGACGAATTCCACCAGCTCATTCGAGTACCGAAACGCATCGCCGCCGCGGTCGTAGTTCGCCAGGTTCTTGGGCGGATCGCCGCCGAGGGCGAGGATGTTCTCGATCCCCGCCGCGGCGTAACGCTCGAGGATTCCGGCCATCTCCGGCAGTGCATGGCACACGCAAGTCAGGTGCGACACGGCCGTGAGCCGCGTCTCGTGTTGTATGCGCACGACGAGGTCGTGGGTGCGATCGCGCGTCGTGCCGCCGGCGCCGTAGGTGACCGAGACGAACGACGGCTTCAGCGCTTGCAACTGGGCGATTGTTCCGAACAGTTCGTCCGACGCGGCGTCGGTTTTCGGTGGGAAGAACTCGAAGCTGAAGGTCGTCGCATCGCGGGCCAAGATGTCGAGGATATGCATGGGGCGGTGGCTCGGTGCGATGGTGTATCGGTTCAGTTTATCCCGGTGGTCGTCGGTAACAACTCTGGGATGATTCCGCCAGGGGTTTCGGGTAGGAGTTTTAATCGGACGCCCGACGTCCGCTGGGGTTTCTCGGCCGGCTGCAAGCGTTCGAGATCGGGGTCGAGAAAGAGTTTTTCGAAGGCGAACGCGTTCGTCCGGCTCCGCGTCCAGAGCATCGCGTATTTCGCCGGCCCCGCTTTGAGCATCAATTCGGCGGTGAATCCGTCGCCGGGTTTGTATATCAGCGGCGTCAGCGGAATGGCCGGGACGAAGCGGTAGGTGGTGCCGTTGGCATCGGACTTCACTTCGCCGGAAAGTTTTAACACCAGTACCCGCGGTTCCCCGGCGCTCGGTGTGACCGTCAACCGCAAGCCGCCGTCCGGCGCGAGCACTTGGACTCGGAGCGAATTCGGCAAATAGAGTTCGATCGACGAAATCGGGATCGCGAATTTGTCGGCCTTCAGGAACTCGGTCAGCTGCGCGATGGGGTCGACTTCGACGCGACCGGGTTCGCTCCACGACAGCAGCAATTGCAGCAGTCGGCCCCAACTCTTGAAGTCGACTCGCAGGAGGGCCCCGGTCTCCGGGTCGATCAGTTTTCGCCAGTCCTCCGGGTTGTCAACCCGGCCGTTTTCCAATTGCAATTCGGTTTCCAAGAGGAAGCGTACGTGCCGGATTCCGGTCTCGGCCGCGAGGCGCATCCGCCGGGACAATTCCCGTTGGAGCGGCTCCGGGTAAGCGTCCGTCCGCCAGGTGGCGCTCCCCTCGGCGGCGCGGGGGAACCGCTTCTTCAATGTTTCCAAGAGCCGGCCGGCCAAGCCCCTCGACTCGGCGGCCCTCCCGTTGGGTTCCGGGAGGGCGAGCAGCGCGGGCCCGGGCGCCGCGTCCGGGTCGGCCGATAAACCGAGCGCGTCGGCGAGGTCGCGGAGGTCGAGCAGGCGGCGCTCGGCTTGTTCCCAATCGCGCCTCGCGAAGTCGGCGCGCTCGTAGCGGACCACGTCGCCGAACGTCAGCGGTTCGCCGCGCGGGATCGGCAACCGCGTTGAACCCGGCACCGGAATCGAAGCTCCCGCGCTGAGGGACACTCCCCGGGGCAAGAAATCCGGTTCCGCGGCGTCGCGCTGCAATCGGGCGATTTGCGCCCGCCACTCCGGCCGCTCCGAGCGCACGATCAGATCGGTCGCTTCCGCGATGAGCCGGCGATACCAAGCTTGGACGCGGTCTTCCGATTCGCCGAGTAATCGCAAATCGTCGCGCCACTTCTGCCGGAGTCGCACGGCTTCGGTATCGCCCCACGCCTGCGCGAATTCGGGGGGCGGTGCCAGTCCGGTCTCCAGATCGGTTTGGAGCCTCTGGAACATCCCGGTCGTCCGGACGTCGGCGGGGGCGAATTGCGGTGCGGCGAACTCCGATTTGTACGCCGTGTACGCGTCGATTTCTCGGAGGCGCGCCTCAATGAACCGCTGCGAATGCGGGGGGAGCCGGTCGAATTCCCGATCGCGTTGAATCTGTTCGAGTTCGAGCCGGCGCCGCACGATGGCCTTTTCCGCGAGGTAACTCGCGGCCGGTTCGCGCTGCGCTTCCAACGCGGCGGCGCGCTGGGTCAGTTTCTCGAGCGGAGAGCGTTCGCCGACCGCGAAGAGGGCGAGCATCAGCGCGAGCATGATGGCGAACAGCGCCACGACGCCGGCGGCGGTCCACTTCAAGCGGCGCCGCGCGGCGCGGGCGCGGGCCCGATAATCGGCGGCGGCCCGAAGCACGTCCGGCACGAAGGCGTCCAAGTTATGAGTGCCATCGCCCAAATTGTACGCGGGGAGGCGCAACTCTTCGGGCAAGGCCGTCGCGGTGGCTTCGGTCGTCAACCGCAGACCCCCGAACCCAAGGGGATTCGCCGGCGTTTCGACCGCATCGTCGAATTGTTCCAAGAAGCGCGATTCGAGGCGTTCCATTTCGCGGTCGACGCGGTTCAGCCACTCGTCCGCCGGCATCCCCGGCTCGTGCAGTTTGTCGCACTTCGTCAGCGTCAAAAAGATCGGCCAGCCGCCGACTTCGCGGTCGAAGGTGCGGCCGGTCCGGAGGCTGCTCAAAAAATCTTGGAACGCGAGGAAGTGCGTTTCAATGTCCGCTTCGGTCGAGCGCGCTTCGACGACCAACACGAGCGCCTCCGCATTGCGGATGGCATCGGCCAATTCGCTGCGCGCCCGGTTCCGCGCCAATTCTTCCGGTTGATTGAGGAGCGCCCGGGACGCTTCGCCATCGCAATCGAAGAGCAGGACCGCTCCCGCGATCGCGTCGAAATCGGGTAGGTCGACGAGCCGCTTTTGCAAGACGACGCCGGCGCCCCCGGCGAGTCGAAGCGGCACGGGCGCCGTCTCCGCCTCGGCGGAGCAGATGCGCTCGAAGGCTTCCAGCAACGAGGTTTTCCCGGAGCGCGGCGCCCCGAAAAAGACGATGCGCAAGGCCCGGGCTTCCGCGCTCCCCGGCGTCGGCGGCCGCGCCGTCACGGCTGTTTAGCCAGCAGTTCACGGTACTGCTGCGGCGACACCAACGGGGCGCCCAATTGCTCCCGCGCCGCGTTCAAGATGCTGAACCCGGATGTGCGGTCGCTGGCGGACGGGGCGAAATCGTATACGACGACGATTCGCCCTTCGGCCGATTTCACGCGCTCGCGGACGCGCTCCTTCACCCCGCCGAGATCGACCAGGACGGCTCGGCCATCGGCGGACTCGTCGCCGACCCGGAAGAATTTTTCGGTGCCCGCTTCGACGTCCGACCCCGCGAAAATCTTCACGATCACCGCGTCGACGATTTGGATCTTCGCCGGGGGTGGCTCGGGTTTCGTCGCGAGTGTGCCAATCGGATTCGCGGTCGTCGGCTCCGTGCCGGTCCCGCCCGTTTGATCGCCCTGCGCTGCGCCGCCGGACCCATCGCCGCCGTTTCCGCCACTCCCGCCGCGGAACATCAACAGCGCGACGATGATCGCGGCGATCAGCGCGCAGGTGTAACGGACGACTTTGTGCAACCCGTGCGGGGACTCGCGCTTCGCGATGAATTTGTCGAACCCGTAGGCGGCCAATGCCCCGAGGACGTACCCCGCGAGGAAGCCGCCGGCGACGGCCAGGCAACCCTTGGCGAGGGCGGTCGCGTTGGCTTCGGAAAAATCGGTGAGGGAGACGGCCAGCATCGGTCACTCCGCTTTCGAGGCCCAAGGATTGTCGAAGGTGTGTTCTTCGGATTGAAACCAAGCGCTGTACAACTTCAATTGCGGCTCGTCCGGAAAGCGCGACTTCGTCCGCGGGTGCAGGATCAAGAAGTAGGGTCGTTTCGAGCCGGATTTCTGCTTGGCCCGGGCGATGAACAAGCCCGCGCTCGCCTGATCTTTGATCTCCCGGCGCTCTGGTTTCGGCCCCTCTTGGCTGATGAAGTAGAGCCGACCGCGTCCGAGTTCGGTTTCGGACCCGTCGATTTCCAGAACCCATACGCTGGCCCGGTCGGCGATCTTGGAGCGCTCGTCCATCAACTGGCGGATTTCTTCTTCGCGGAGTTTCAGCTTGTCCCGGGCTTCTTCCAACAGTTGCTTCAGCTTCGCGGAATCATCCGGATCGGTGTTCGACTCCGCCGCGCCCTCGTCCGTCCGGCTGACGAACGGCAACAGCAGGAACATGCAAAACAGCAAGATCAAGACGTCGATCAACGGCACAAAGAACCGCGTCACGGATCGCTTCGGCAGATCGATCACGCGGCGTCCTCCGATCGTTCTTCGATGGCGCGTTTTAAATTGTACACCGGTTGCTGGCCCGAGAGCTTGCCGATGAGCATGCGGCCCGTGTTTACCATCCAAGTCGGGAGGATGTTCATGAGGGCCATGAACAGTCCGCTGCCGGTGGCGGTGATCGCGGGGCCGTATTCTTTGATGATCTTGTCGGCCGTGGGACGGGTGTCCCCGCCGAACGAGCCGAAGGTTTGCAGGATCGCTGCGACCGTGCCGATGAGGCCCAACAGCGGGAACCACTCGGCGGCCGAGGCCAAGTGCTTCAACCATTCGTCGCCGGATTTTTCAAAATCGTGGTCGGATTCGTTCCAGCGCATCGCCCGCAGCGCGAGCGCCGTCTGGAACGCGAACAGCAAGCCACCGATGCCGAGGATGATCCAATCGATGGCGGAGTCGCGGAGGCGGTTGAGGTACTCGCCGCGCGCCGCCGGGGGCACGGCGAAGAAGATCAGTACCGCCGCGGTCGGCGGGACGGCGCAGAAGAGCAGGGGGAGCAAGTGGTGGATCCAAAGTCGCCGCACGCCGCTATCCTCCCGACCGCCGACGGGTCACTTCGCGTCTGTCAACCACGGGGGCATCGCTTGGATCTTGCCGTCGCCGTTCACGCAGGCGAGGGTCGTGCCGCCTTCGCAACACAAGTCCCCGGCGGGACCGAAGACTTCGTACTTGTGCTCGAGCCGCACCGGTGAAGTCTTCACCACCGTCGTGCGGATCGTCAGCACGTCGTCGTAGTGCGCCGGTCGCTTGTATTTCACGTCGACCTTCGTGATGACCAGATAATACCCTTGATCTTCGAGGTCGCGATAATTCGTCCCGAGGCCGCGGAGCAAATCGGTGCGGGCCTGCTCGAAGTAAACCAAGTAGTTGGCGTGGTGCAGTAGACCCATGCGGTCGGTCTCCGCGTAGCGCACCCGGATTTGCGTTTCGCCCGACAGCATCGGCGGACCCTCAGCGGATGAACCCGATGCGTTTGAACGGCCAGAAGGTGAACACCGCCCGGCCGAGCATCAGCCGTTCGGGCACGAGACCCCAGCCCCGGCCGTCGTGGCTCTGGGCGCTGTTGTCGCCGAAGCAAAGGAAGTGCCCCGGTTGGACGAACATGGTTTCGAGCCGGGGCGGTTTCGCGGCGTCGGCATTCGTGTAGTGCGTGTCCCGCCAGAGGACGATGCCCGAAACGGTCACAGCGCCCCGGACTTCGATCGCGGCGGGCTCGTTCTTGTCGTTGATTTTCGTCCAGCCTTCTTGATTCACGTCGTCGCTTTCGAACACCGTCGGCGCTTCGAAGGGGTAATCGGCTTCGTTTCCAAAATCGATGGCGACATCGTCGACCCAGACGCGCAACCGGCAATCGACGTTGGCGAAGCGGAGGGCGTATTCGCCGGCCTTCGTCATCGGCGTCGGCCGCGAGGCCAGCTCCTTACCTCCGGGGCCGGTGCGGATCAGTTTGACCGCACCGCCCGCGAAATGGGCTTGGTAGCGGTTCTGCGCCCGGCCGAGGTCGAGGATCACGGCGGAGTCCGGCCCGGCGATTTTGGCTTTGCATTCGATGTGGAGGTCGCCGACCCAGTTGTCGTTGTTGTCGGCATTTTCCACCCCGGCGTTCGGGTCGGTGAACGACCCGCGGACGCCGGCGTTGTAGCCCATGAAATTGCGAATGAGGTTCGGCTCCGCGGGCTTGGCGAAGTCGCGCAGGCGTTCGGACTTCGCGGAGAAGTCATCCTTTGCGATCTTGTTCGGCACCAGCAAATGCTCGTACTTCAAGAATCCGCGGCCCTCGCCGGAGTGCGTGTAAACTTTCTGGCCCGACTCCGGCGCCCCCCAGCCTTCGCCGCTCGTTTTCCAGCGCGGCGGGGTCTTCAGCAGGTCCTTGGCTTGGAAATCATTGTGGTAGACGATGCGCCGCATCGCGAGGACTTGGTCGTCCGGCTTGCGGATCAATTCGAAGCCGCCGGCGTTCTCGGGAAAATTCAGAAGCTTCGACGCCTCGAACGCCGCGATGGCGTTGGGCTTCGAGTTGTACGTGTTGGGCCGATCCCAAAGATCTTTGGGATTCTCGGGCGCGATCTCGTCCGGGTACGCCAGCGATTTGTGGACGAAGAGTTTGCCGTGGAAAATGGCGATGGTCTCGCCGCCGAACGCGACGAGCCGTTTGATGTAGTTCTGGGCAACATGGTCGAGTTGCGGATCGGACGGAAACTTGAAGACGACGACCGAACCGCGGTGGTCGATCGACATGGCTTTGTGGACCAACACGCGGTCTCCGTCCCGCGAGGCGAGCTCGGTCGTGTAATACTTGCCCCGATTTTCCTCGTGTTCGATCAATTTCAATTTGCCGGGGAAGTTGCAATTGGGGCAGTGGTAGCCCACGACCGGGAACTTCCCACCGCCGCGACGGCCCTCGACTTCCTCGCTCGAATTCACGGGGAATTCGTAGCCGCACTGCTCGCACTCCACGCGCTTGTGGTAGCCCAGTAGCGTCTCGGCCATCGATCCCGTCGGGATGACGAACGCCTCGACGACGAACAGCTTCAGAATCAGAACCAAGACCACGACGAAGACGATGGTCTCGACCAACTCGCGCAGCGAGTCTTTGACCGGTTTCTTCGTAGTGATTTTGGGCAACGCGGGACTCATGCGGTCGTTCTCGCTCGGCGTCGTCGGCTTATCTCAAAAACCGGAATCGATCCCAATCGACGGTCTGGAACCGGTGTTCATTCCCGTTCAGGACCAATCGCCCGATTCGCAGCGGTTGGTGAATAAGGAATGGTTTACCGATAAAGTCCCCTTCCGGCACGCCCGGTTTCTTCCAATAGCGGCTATCCTCCGAACTCGCGGAATTGTCGCCGAGCAGGAAGTATTCGTTCGCCCCTAACTGCCACGGAGCCGCGATGCCATTTTCCCCTTCGGAACGGTACTGGACGTCTCGGAATAACTTCAAGTGGTGCACGACGACCGAAACGCCCCGCGCTTCCAGTTGGAGCGGCCGATCCGTGCCCGGCCGACCGGCCGGTAACTTCCCCTCGAGCAACTTCGGGACGAACAATTCCAGCGCCGGGCCGGCCTCGACTCCGTCGATCACCGCGAATGCCCGCCGATCGACGAACGCCAATTCCATGCGGTAACACCGTCCGGGATTCAACCGCAAGGTCGGATAGTTCACACTGGCCGAGTGCCCGTCACGGATGAGCATCGACGCGGAGGGTGCGGCATTCTCCGGGCCAATGGACAAGTCGAGGCGCACCGAATTAGAGCCGTCGCCGAGGCGGAGGCTGAACCCGCCGGTACCTCCGACGACTTCGACTTCGCATTCGACGAGAAAATCGTGGACGGGTTTGGGCACGCCGAGCGAGCCGTTGTAAGCCAGGTCATCGCGGATCAATTCATCCAGCCCGGTATCGACGTTGCGATGCCGGTAAGTCAATCCGAGGACCGTGTCCACCGTCGCGCTGGCATCGAGGATCAAACGATCTTCGACGACCATCCCTTCGACCGATTGATTCGATTTGGAACCCGCCTCCCACCGGCACGCCCAACCCATCGGTTTCGGCGGGTGATCCATATCGAAGATGGGGACTTTCATCTCGCGGATCGCATCCGGCGACTTGCGGAGCAATTCGCCGTTGGCGTAAACGTCGCCGTCGTGGATGCGGATCGCCTCGCCCGGCAAGCCGACGACGCGCTTGACGTAAGGGATCTTCGATTCGTCCGGCGGGTGGAACACCGCGATTTCCCAACGTCGCGGCGGGCGGAGGCGGAACACCATCCGGTCCACGAGGAGGCGGTCGCCGAAAATCTCGTCCGACAACAGCACGACGTTGATCCGCGAAAGACCGCAATTCGGGCAGTACGCCGCCGTTTGCGGATTGAACTGCCCGGGCTGCGGCGCTCCGACCACGATCGGATATTCGCACCGGGGGCACGGGCACTGGCGGCGGTCGCCGAAAATCGCCGGGGCCATGCTGCCGGTCGGGACGCCGTGCGGTTCGACGAACGTCGTCCGGACGACCAAGAACAAACAGAAAATGAGAGTGAGGATTTGGTAGAAGCGCCGGAAGATCCGCCCGAGCGACAGCTCGTCGGGGGGCGGCGGGGCGGGTGTGGGGTCGGTCATGCGTCCGCGTCCGTTGGCTATTTCCCGACGCGATATCGAGCGTGATATACTTTGTACGGAGCGAAGAACACGCGTTTCTGGAAACAAGCTATGATACCCGAGCGTATCACCAGCGACCCCGGCCGTATGAACGGGCAGCCTTGCATCCGCGACCTGCGTTTGACGGTCCGGCGCGTGGTGGAAGCCGAGGCGACCTACCCCGATCGCGATGAACTCCGCCGCGAGTATCCCGAGTTAGACGAGGAGGACATCCGGCAAGCGCTGTTGTTCGCAGCAGTATGAGCTAGTCCGCCCGCAACATTCACATATCGACCGATGCGAATCGCAGAACTCCGAGTACAGCCTTGGGGTCGCATCCGTAAATCCCCGAACCCCAAGCCGAATTCTGCTCGATCACGGCCCAGCCTTTTCCAGTGATTATCCCCACGTCGAGTACAGCGGTGCGTTGTAGCTCTACCCGCGGATCTGCCAGAAGTGCTTCGACATAAGCGATTACTTCCGCGTCTTCGCCCTCCGAACTTTCAAACTCATTTTCGCGCTGGAGCTGGCCTTCACGCAGGTAAATGGATTGCGTTTGCAGTTTCCGATTCAAGATGAAGCATCTGAATTCCTTCTCCCATTTCACAATCTCGGAAACGAGTACCGGCATGTCGTCCGGATATTCAGCCGGCAGTGTCGCACCTGTGTATACGGCAGCGGGAAAACTTTTATCGTTCGGGGGCTTGATGAACGCAGGTCGTACCGTCGTCCGTGCTTCGCCGAGTGTCATCAATTCGATTTCGCGCAAACGATAATCGCGCGGTAAACGCGGCAGCCAATCGATTGGCGGTTCGAGCAATCGCTTGGAAAATTGCTCGGCGAGCGTCGGGCCGAACAACGCTTCTAGGTACAAAACGGGTTCGGCAACGGCGTGTAATTCGTCCGGCACGCGCCAGGTTTTTAGGCGCTCTACTTTCCAGCCCAACTCCCCAGCGGCACGCCAGAGGGACTGAGAATCTTCCGTGAATCGAGGCGTCAGAATAAGCGTAGGAATAGCGTCTCCTAATTAATCGTCTTCCAACACCGCCAAGAACGCCTCTTGCGGGACCTCGACTTGGCCGATGGCCTTCATCCGCTTCTTGCCTTCGGCTTGTTTGTCCCAGAGCTTGCGTTTGCGGCTGATGTCGCCGCCGTAGCACTTGGCCGTGACGTTCTTCTTCATGGCGGCGATGGTTTCCCGCGCGATGATTTTGCCACCGATGGCGGCTTGCAGCGCCACCTCGAACATGTGCCGGGAGATTTCTTTGCGCAGCTTCGTGAGCACTTGGCGGCCGCGCCGATCGGCGACGCTGCGGTGGACGACGATGCTGAGCGCGTCGACCTTTTGCCCGTGGACGAGGATGTCGAGCCGGATCAAATCCGCCTGGCGGTAGCCGGTGACCTCGTAGTCCATGGTGCCGTAACCGTGGGTCACCGATTTCAGCTTGTCGTAGAGGTCGTAGATGACTTCCCCGAGCGGCATCTCGTAGACGATGATGACGCGCTGCTGGCTGAGGTAGTCGGTGCGGACGTAAGTACCGCGGCGCTCGGTGCACATGCCCATGATGTCGCCGATGTTGCCGGCGGGAATCAGGAAGCTGATCTTGCAGATCGGCTCGCGAAATTCCTTGATGCCACCGCCGTCGGGCACGTCTTGCGGGCCGTAGACTTGGATGATGTCGCCGTTGGTCTTTTCGATCTCGAAGGTCACGTTCGGCGCGGTCTGGATCAGGTTCAGTTCGCTGTCGCGCTCCAGCCGTTGCTGGATGATTTCGCGGTGGAGCATCCCCAAGAACCCGCAGCGGAACCCGAACCCGAGGCCGTCGGACACTTCGGGCACGTAGGTGAACGAACTGTCGTTGAGTTTGAGTTTGCCGAGGGCTTCGCGGAGGTCTTCGAAGTCGCCGTTGCTGACCGGGTACAACCCCGAGTAGACCATCGGCTTCGGTTCTTTGTAACCGGGCAGCGGCTCGGGCGTGGGGTTGAAGGCGTCCGTGACGGTGTCGCCGATGTTCACGTCGCCGATGGTCTTCACGTTCGCCATGAAGTACCCGGCTTGGCCTGCGCCGAGGCTCTCGCATTTCTCTTGGCCGGGACGGAACTGGCCGACTTCGGTGACGACGTACTCGCGGTTCGCGCGCATCATCTTGATGCGCATCCCCGGTTTGATTTCGCCGTCCATGACGCGGACGTAGGCCACGACGCCCTTGTAGCTGTCGAAATGGCTGTTGTAAACGAGGGCCTTCAGCGGGGCGGCAAGGTCCCCGCTGGGCGGCGGCACGCGGTCGATGATGACGCCGAGAAGTTCTTCGATCCCCAGCCCGGCCTTCGCGCTGACCTTCATGACCTCCTCGGGAACGGTCATCACGGCCGTTTCCATCTCGCCGATGACGAAGTCGGGACGGGCGTGCGGCAGATCGATCTTATTCAGCGTGGGGATGAGCTTAAGGTTCGCATCCATCGCCAAGAAAGCGTTGGCCACCGTCTGGGCTTGAACCCCTTGAAAAGCGTCGACGAGCAGCACGGCCCCCTCGCAGGCGGCGAGGGAGCGCGACACCTCGTAGTTGAAGTCCACGTGGCCGGGCGTGTCGATCAGGTTGAGTTCGTACTTCTGCCCGTTGTGCTCGTAGTAGCACGTGACCGGGTGCATGCGGATGGTGATGCCGCGCTCGCGCTCGAGGTCCATACTGTCGAGCGTTTGGGCGCGCATGTCGCGCTCGTCGATCGTCCCCGTCTTCAGCAGGAATTGATCGGCGAGCGTACTCTTCCCGTGGTCGATGTGGGCGATGATGCAAAAGTTGCGGATATTCGACGTCGGCGTCGGCATTGGGTCGGCGCT
>JAYSYN010000119.1:0-16967 GCA_043727575.1 Fimbriiglobus sp. | reverse complement strand
ACTCGGTATCCGAGACGTCGCTCGGATACGGCTTCCGTGTCGTGTCCATCCCCCAAAATGCCATAAAGCAGGGGAATAAGTCAATAACAGGCTCTAAGTTTCGTCGTGATGAAACGGATCGCGACTCCCAAGGAATGACGGATGCTGCCCCCGGCCGCGGATCGACCGAAACTGAAGCACATCGCGGAGCAGATCTCCGGGGCGGTCGAAGAGTTGCTGCTCGGCGGCCTGACTACGGCGTCCGAAGCGACGCGGCAATCGCTCGGCGTGGCCATGCAAGAAGCGGCGCGGTTCCGCCTGCTCAGGCTCGGTTCGACGCTGCGGGTCGCCACCGAGGAACTCGGGCGCTTCACCCAGCACGACGCGAACTTCTCGGCCCGCCGGCTGACGTTCTTTCTCAACCGAGCCTGGATGCTGGCGCGCGGGATCGGCCGGGCGATCGAAACCGCCGACGAGAAGCTCTACGACCGGCTGACGTGGATCCCCGCGGCGCAACCGGTGAAGTCGGTCGTTGTCGTTTGCATGGGGGTCGTGAAGAAAGTTGCAGCGAATGCATTCGTCGCGTTCGAGTTTCGCCTGCGGAACCTCGCCGATGGGCAACGGCTGACCTGGTCGAGCAACCCGTCGACGTGCTGCTGAACATCCAACTCGGCGGCGGCACCGACATCACGATGGCGCTGCAATACGCGGCGCAATTGATCCGCCAACCGCAGGGGACCATCGTCGTGCTCATCACCGACTTTTTCGAGGGCGACCCGAAAGCGACTTGATCGCGCAGACTCGCTCGATGGCCGACGGCGGCACGCGGATGATCGGCTTGGGGGCGCTCGGGTACGACGCCCGCCCGGCTTACAACAAGCAGACCGCCGGAAAGCTGCGGAAAGTGGGGATGGACATCCTCGTCTGCACGCCGGAGAAACTCGCCGAGTGCATGGCCGAAATCATCCGCGGCTGACGGCCGGTTCGTTCAGGCCAATTGCGCCAACAGGTTCACCGTTTCGATGGCGGTCACGGCCGCTTCGAACCCTTTGTTCCCGGCTTTCGCGCCGGCTCGGTGGATCGCTTGCTCGAGGGTCTCGCACGTCAGCACGCCGTAGATCACGGGCACACCGGACTTCAAACCGGCGTTGAGGATGCCGTTGGTCGCGGCCCCGGCGACGTGGTCGTAGTGGTCGGTCTCCCCGCGGATGATGCAGCCGAGGCAGATCACCGCGGCATATTTTTTACTCTCGGCGAGCATCTGGGCGATCAAGGGAATCTCGAACGAACCCGGGACGCGGATGACATCCACCCGGTCGTCGGGGATGCCGTGCCGGGCGAGCGCATCCCGGGCCCCGGCGAGCAGCGGATCGACGACGAAGGCGTTGAACCGAGCCGCGACGAGCGCGAATCGGCCGGCGGGGGTGCGGAAATCGCCTTCGTACAGCATGGTCGGCTCGCGTATTGGGAGTGAGGGTCCGAGGCAGGGAATCCCGAGGTCGATGCTCACGACAGCGTCAGGACCTTCAAGAATTCCGCGTTGGTTTTGTGCTTGCTCAGGTGCTTGCGCAAGAGTTCCACGGCTTCGACGGGCGGCATGTCCGACAGCACTTTGTGCAGGATGTGAATCATTCGCAGCTCCTCCTCGGAGCGGAGCAATTCTTCTTTCCGAGTTCCGGACTCGTTGACGTTGATCGCGGGGTACACGCGGCGCTCGACCAATCGGCGGTCGAGGTGGACCTCCATATTGCCGGTCCCTTTGAACTCTTCGAAAATGACGTCGTCGAGCTTGCTGCCCGTGTGCACGAGGGCGGTCGCGAGGATCGTCAGCGAACCCCCTTCGACGAGGTTGCGGGCCGCGCCGAAGAAGCGCTTGGGAATCTGCAATGCCGTCGCGTCGAGGCCGCCCGAGAGGAGTTTGCCGTTGCCGGGGAGCTCGTTGTTGTAGGCCCGCGCCAACCGCGTGATACTGTCGAGCAGGATCACGACGTCGACGCCGTATTCCACGAGGCGCTTCGCTTTTTCGAGCACCATCTCGGTCACTTGGACGTGCCGCTCGCTCGGCTCGTCGAAGGTCGAACTCACGACTTCGACCTTCGGGCCTTTTACCGTTCGGCTCATCTCGGTCACTTCTTCGGGCCGCTCGTCGATGAGCAGCACGATGACGTAACACTCCGGATGATTGCGGATAATCGAATTCGCCATCTGCTGGAGCAGGACGGTCTTGCCGGTCCGCGGCGGGGCGACGATCAACCCGCGTTGGCCTTTGCCGATCGGCGTGATCAGGTCGAGGATCCGCATGCTCAGGTCGGCGGAGTCGCATTCCAGTTTCAACCGCTTATCCGGGTGGACCGCCGTGAGGTCTTGGAACAAGGCCTTCTGGTGCAGCACTTCCGGATCGTGGAGGTTGATCGCCTCGACGCGCAGCAAGGCGAAGTAACGCTCGTTCTCTTTGGGCGGCCGGATTTGACCGGCGACCACCGACCCGGTGCGCAGGCCGAAACGGCGGATCTGGCTCGGCGAAATGTAAATATCGTCCGGGCAGGGCAGGTAGTTGTAGTCCGGGCTCCGCAGAAATCCGAAGCCGTCGGGGAGCACTTCGAGGGTCCCTTCGCCGAACATCAGGCCGTTCTGCTTCACGCGCTCTTTGAGGATCCGGAAGATCAAATCCTGCTTTTTCAGGCCGATCCATTCGTCGCGCGGGATATCGTCCTCACTCGCCCCGGCTTGCAACTGGGACAGAGTCATCTGCTGCAACTGGGTGATGTACGTGTTGCCGCGTTTGATTTCCTCGTACCGCGAGTTGGTCTCGGCGTCGAAACCTCGCTCGTTGGGGTCGATCACGCGCTCGACCGGTGCGGCCGCGGACCCCTCGACTACGCGCGGCGGCGGGGTCGGAATTTCCAGCGGGGTCGGGTCGTCGAGCGGGGTCGGCTCTTCGGTCGCGGGCTGTGGCTTCGCCTTGGCTTTCGCCGAGGGTCTGCGAACGGGTGTCGGTTCCGGCTCTTCGTCAGTCATCTCGGCATTCCTTTTCATCGATCCAGCCCCAATCCTTCAGCAATCGATCCGCAGCCATCCGCAAATCGTCGATCGTTCCTTCGTTTTGCATCACCGCATCCGCCCGTTCGATTTTCGCTGCCGCCGGCCACTGGGCCGCTTCGCGTCGGGCCAGTTCCGCCTCGTCCCACCCACTGCGTTCCCGCACCCGATTCCGGCGTTGCGTTTCCGGCGCATCGAGGTAAACGATCCGGTCGCAGAAGTCGCCCCAGTTCGCTTCCAAAAGCGTCGCCGCATCGAGCACGATGAAACTCACCGACGGATTGTCCGCCGCCTTCGCCATCTCCACCCGCGCCAGCGCGCCGATGGCCGGGAAAACGATCCTTTCGAGGAATGCTCGCTCCCGGGCTTCGGCGAAGATGATTGAGCCGATCACCTTCCGATTCGGGGAACCATCCGGCAGCAGGATTCGATTCCCCCAGCGCCTTACCAATTGATCCGAGACCTCCCGGAGTGCGAGCGCCTCATGGCCGAGGCGGTCGCAATCGATGGCGAATCCGCCCCGATCCGCAAAGGCCCGTGCCGCCGTCGATTTGCCCGCCCCGATGGCCCCGATGAGCCCGAGCACGGGGAGACGGTCCGGAATCATAAGCCGTTCCCGTTCGACGATTCGGCCTGAACCAATTGGGCGAGCGGCTGTTCAGCGTCGATTAGAAGTCGCTTGAGCCGACCCCGGAGCAACAGGACTTTCTCCTCTGTATCCGCGAGATGCGATTTTGCGGTCGCCACACTTCTCTCGGCCGCGCGGAGTCGGTACTCGGTCGCGGAGACCTTCTCTCTCATTTCGATAGTCGGGAATCGGGAGGACCAATCGGTGATGACCAAGCGACCTCCTTCGACCGTTAGATCGAATCCGAGACGACTACTCAGGCGGTCGCGGAGGCCGTACCGTGGGCGGTATCCTTCACCTTCCAAGCGGAAGCTCTGTAGTGCTTCTCCTGGGAATGAAGCGTCGAGGGTGAAGATGAAATATTCGTCCAGTCCCGTATCCTCGTGTTTCGAGACGCACGTCTCGTGGCAACGACGCGTGTCAACTCGACTCGTGATGTCCAGCACCAAAACCGGCGTCTCGGGACATTTCCCGAGACGCGACAGGTTAACGATGTCAGGCATTGCGTCCCGGTGTCCTTCGGTCTTCTCAAAATAACCCGCGCCTTCAGACACAAGAATATCGACCCGGTCGCAGAAGTATTCGCGCAGATCCGAGAGGGTACGTTGAACGGTATGCGCTTTGATTCTTTCCATCTCAAACGTCCTCCCCGTCGAGCCAGTTAGGGCCGCACGACACGTCCACTTTCAACGGCACCTTCAGTGCCATCGCGCCGGTCATTTCTTCGCGCACCAACTTCGCCAACGCCGCCACCTCCGCCGGGGGTACCTCGAAGACGAGTTCGTCGTGGACGCTCAGAAGCATCTTCGCTTCCAATTTCTCCGCGTTCATCCGCGCGTGGACCCGCAGCATCGCCAGTTTGATGAGGTCGGCGGCGCTGCCTTGGATCTCCATGTTGATCGCTTCGCGCTCGGCTTGGTTGCGCTGCCGGTACGTCGAACGCGGCCGGATGCTGCCGGGGCCGAAAGTGCGCCGCCGGCCCAGAATCGTCGACACGTACTCGTTCGCCCGGGCCTGCGCCAGCAGTTCGTCTTGGTACTTCTGCACCGTCGGGTAGCGTGCGAAATAGTCGTCGATGAACGTCGCCGCCTCTTTCTTGGTGATGCTCAGCCCGATGGCCAAGCCGACGGCGCTGATGCCGTAGATGACGCCGAAGTTCACCGTTTTCGCCACCCGGCGCTGGTCCTTCGTGACCTCGGCTTCCGGCACTTTGAACACCTGCGCCGCGACGATGGTGTGGATGTCGCGGTCTTCGCGGAACGCCGCGATCATATTCGCGTCGTCGCAGAAGTGGGCCAAAAAGCGCAATTCGATTTGCGAATAGTCCGCCGTGAGAATTCGCCAGCCATCGCGCGCGATGAACGCTTGGCGGATCTGCCGGCCCTGCTCGCGCCGCGTCGGGATGTTTTGCAAGTTCGGGTCGGACGAACTGAGCCGGCCGGTGAACGTCACGGTCTGGTTGAACGACGTGTGCACCCGCCCCGTGTCGGGGTTCGCGATCGCCGGCAAGGCATCGACGTAAGTGCTCTTCAACTTGGCGACCTGCCGGTGCTCGATTAACTTCCGCGGCAATTCGTGTCCGAGCATGGCCAGTCGTTCGAGGCTCTCTTGGTCGGTACTGGCGTCGCCGGTGGTGCCCGTGCGCTTCTGGATCGGCAGGTTCAATTCGTCGAACAAGATCGTCCGGAGTTGCGGCAGCGAGCCGATGTTGAACGCGCGCCCGGCGAGCCGGTAGATGTCGGCTTCGATGCCGGCGAGTTGCCCGGCCATCTCTTCGGAGAGCAATTTCAACTTCGGCGCGTCGATCCGGATGCCGTTGAATTCCATCTCGGCGAGGATGTCGATCAGAGGCAGTTCAAGCTCGTCGTACAGTTTGCGCAACCCCATCGGTTCGAGTTGCGGTTCGAGGAAATCGGCGAGGCGCAGGGCCGCGTCGGCGTCTTCCCCGGCGTAGGCGCAGACTTTGTCCGTCGGCACGGCGTCCATCGTGATCTGCTTCTTGCCGTTCTTGCCGATCAACGATTCGATGGGGATGTTGCGGTGTTTGAAGTAGCGCAACGCCATGTCATCGAGGTTGTGCAACCGCTCCCCGGAGTGAAGCAGGTAGTCGGCGATCATCGAATCCCCAACGATCCCGGCCAGTCGGATGCCGACCCGCCGGAAGACGAGCAAATCGTACTTGATGTTTTGGTTCACCTTGCCGACGGCCGGGTTTTCGAGCGGCGACTTGAGTGACAGCAGCGTGTCAGCGGCGTCGAGCAGCGCCGAACCCTTCGGCCCGCGGACGGGCAGGTAATAGGCCTCCTCGGCTTTCCACGCCACGGCGATGCCGACGATCTCGGCCCGCATCGGGTCGAGGGAGGTTGTTTCGAGATCGATGGCGAATCGCTTCTGCCGCCGGAGTTCCGCGAGGAAGACGGCGAAGGCGTCGGGTGTGTCGATCAGCCAATAGTTCCCGATCCAGCCGTCGTCGACCACCGGTTCCCGGATCGGTTCCGCCCCGTCGATGAGGTCGAAGAGAGACGGTTGCCCCGGCCGCGGTTTGCGCATCTTCGACGGTTCATCGGCCGCGACCGCGACCGGTGCCACCGTGCCGACGACCGCCGCGTTCTTCGCCGCGCCGGCTTTGGTCAATGTGGAACGCACGCGGTTGGCGAAGCCGCGGAAGCCGAACTCTTGGAACAATTCGAGCAGCTCTTGCCCGTGCCAATCGCGGCGGCGCCAACCCTCCCAATCGAACGGGATCGGCGCGTCGGTCCGCAGCGTCACAAGCTTCCGACACAACTCGATCGTGCCATCGGTCGATGCTTTCCGCACCGACTCCCGCAACTTCGGCCCGCCGAGGTAATCGATGTTCTCGAGGATTTTTTCGAGGGTGCCGTATTCCTTGAGCCACTTGCTCGCGGTCTTCGCCCCGCAGCCGGGGACGCCGGGGATGTTGTCGACCGAGTCGCCGACGAGGGTCTGGTAGTCGATCACCTGATTCGGCCGGATGCCCCAATCGGCGAGCAGTCCCGCAGCGTCGAGGACCTCCCCTTTGCGGAGATTTTGAATCTTCACGCGGTCGCTCAGCAACTGCCGGCAGTCTTTGTCGCTCGAACAAAGGAAGACTTCGCAACCGCGTTCGTCGGCTTGCCGGGCGAGCGTGGCGATGATGTCGTCGGCTTCGAAGCCGGGGAGTTTCAACACCGGCACGCCCATGGCGCTGAGCACGAGGTCGATCATCGGCAATTGAGCCGACAAATCCTCGGGTGGCGGGTCGCGGTGCGCTTTGTAGTCGTCGTACAGATCGTTGCGGAAGGTGGGATCCGGAGTATCGAACGTCGCCAATAGGTAGGTCGCGCCGCGGTCGTACAGGTCCATGATGGCCCGGGTCACGCCGAAGACGGCGTTCGTCGCCCGGCCGTCCGGAGAGTTCATCGGCGGCATGCCGTGGAACATCTGGAAGACGAGCCCGTGCGTGTCGATCAGGTAGACGCGCTCGGCGGCCGACTTCGATGGTGAAGGATCCACGCGACCTGCCGGGGGCTGGGGGTGGAGGGGCCGGGTTGTTTCGGATCTCGCTCGACTCGGGCGGGGGCGAGGCGGGCCGGGGGCGGGGCGGTCGAGCGAGAGTACGCGCAGATAATGCACCCCCAATGTACGGGCGCGGTGCGAACGGTGTCAAGGGGTCGGCGCCGGCGCCGGTGCGCCGGATGGACATCGCGTCGTGGAAATGCTCTTCGCTTCACTTCGGCAACGGGACTTGCGACTGACCCATGAGGTAGGCCATGAGGTCCCGGACTTCGTCCGGTTTCAGCGCGTCGAATAGCCCTTCGGGCATCACCGAGTTCTGCGTGGGCTTGCGCTTCTCGATGTCTGAGACCGGGATCACGAGTTCTTCGTTCACGGTTCGCACGGTCACGGCTTGCGCGCTTTCCTTCTTGACGATCCCCGTGACGACGCGGCCGTCGAGCAGTTGGAACTCGTGCATCTTGTATTCATTGGCGACCGCCGCGCTCGGATCGACGACGTTCTCCAGCAGATAATCGAGGTTGCCGCGCTGGGCGCCGGTGAGTTCCGGGCCGACCGCTTGGCCTTCGCCGAAGAGTTTGTGGCAGGTCGCGCAGTTGCGGGTGAAGATCGCCCGGCCGGCGGCGGCGTTACCGCCCTTCAGCGTCTCGGGCGTCAACAGTTCCTTGTACTTCTTGATCTGCACGGTGCGGGTGGCGCTCGCCGGTTTCACCTCGCCCCAGACGGAGGCCAGCTTCGCCAACACGGCTTTATCTTTCAGGGCCGTGACTTGCCGAGCGGTGAACGCGGTGATGTCGGCCTTGGGGATCAGACCTCGTTCCACGGCCATCAAGAGCGCCGCGGCGTAGGTCGCCCGGGACGCCAGCGTTTGCACGGCGTCGGCTTTCTCCCCGGCGTTCAATTCGGAATAGATTCCGAGGATGGCGCCGGCCGATTGCTCATCCGGGTACGCGGCCAGCGCGCGGATCGCGGCGGCGCGGACCTTGTCGTCGTCGAGGGCCTTCAACAAGATCGGGGAGAGGCCGTCGGTCTTGGCCCCGGCGAGCAAGCGGATGGCGGAACTGCGGGCGTCGGCCGATTCGCCCTTCGACAGGATGCGTTCCTTCATCTGCTTGATTTTGGTCGGGTCGCCGAACTTCACGCTGAGCGCATCGCCCAGTTCGCGCGCTTCGGCCGACTGGCCGACGATATAGTTCACCGTCTCCCATTTCGGCAGCGGCTTCGCGGTCGCCCGGTCGGCGTAGGCGTCGGTCAGACCTTTGAGGATGTCGAGTTTGATCTGTTGGTCGGGCCGGTCGAGCCAGCGGGTGATTTGGAACAGGGCATCGGCTTCGTCTTTGTGAGGCAATAGCACATAGCGCCGGATGAAGTTCTGCCGGACGAGGGGAATCTTGATCGCTTCGAGTTGATCGAGCATCTTGGCGGGGTTCGCGGCGACGAGCGGTTCGATGGCGAACCAGGTCAGCCACGCGAGGTTGGCATCCTCGGTCGGCTTCGAGACGAGCGTCGGGTAAAGGTCCAATTTCGCTTCGAGCGGCAGCCGTTGGAAGATCGACGCGAGATCGAGGCGATATCCGACGGGTTCGATCATCTTCAGCATCTTCGCGTATTTCGCGATGGCCTCCGGGCTGCCGACTTCGCAGCCGAAGCGCAGATGCCAGAAGCCGAAGTGGTCTTCGTTCGCGATTTTCGCGTAGCTCTCCTTTGTGATCGCCCCGACCGCCGCGAGCGCCCAGACTCGTCGTTCGTAGTTGCGGAAGATCGGTTTGTCTTGATCCCACATGTAGCCGAGGATCGCCTTCGCCACATCTTCCCCACCGTCGCCGCGCTCCTGAAGGATTCGCCGGGCTTGCCGGCCGAGCCATTCGTTTTGCGAGTAGAGCGCGATGACGAGTTCGCTCGTCTTCATCCCCGCCACATTTCCCTTCCAACCCTTCTGCTCCCCGTACACCGTCCGGTAGATCCGCCCGTTGCTCGCGTCCACCTTGTCGTAATTGTGGCATTCGCCGGTGTCGCTCCAGTCGCTCGTGTAGAGTCCGCCGTCGGGGCCGACCTTCACGCAGATGCCCCGGAACCACGGATCGTTGGCGAACTGGAAGTCGGGCCGGCGGACCCCCTTCATGCCGGTCTTCGTCCGTTCGAGGCCGTCGTTGTTCAGCCGGTTGCCGTGGATGTTGCAGGTGAAGAGCGTGTTGCGGTACTCCGCCGGGAAGTTGGTGCCGAGGTAGATGGCCGCGCCGCTGTGGGCGTGTCCGCCGCCGGCGTCGTCGTGCTCTTTCTTCAGCGCCCCGGTCTTCTGATCGGCGCGGCTGTCGGTCCACGCTCCGCCGCCCCAGTGCTTGTAGCTGACCGCACTGCCCATGTGCCCGTAGACTTGCGGGTTTGGGTCGGTGCCGTACATGCGTTGGTAATGGCCCCCCGGCACGACATGCCAGAGGTGATCGATCACGCAATTCGTGATGAACATCTCGCCGTGCTCGTCGAAGTCCAAGCCCCACGGGTTCGTAGTGCCGTTGGCGACGACCTCGAACACCTTCTTCGTCGGGTGGAAACGCCAGACGCCGCAGTCGAAGAAGACCCGATCCTTCTGCGCCGTCCCCGGCTTACCGACGTAGGACTTCGTCTGGATGCCGTTGCAACCGTAGAGCCAGCCGTCCGGCCCCCAAATAAGCGAGTTGAAGACGTTATGCTTGGCCTCCTTTATGTTCCAGCCGTCGAGCAGAATCTCCGGCTTTCCGCTCGGTTTGTCATCCTTGATCGGCACGAAAATCAGGTTCGGACTCGAGCACAGATAGACGCCGCCGAAACCGAGTTCGATGCCGGACAGGTTCACGCCGTCGTCGATCACGACCGTCTTCTTGTCGAACTTGCCGTCGCCGTCGGTGTCTTCGAGAATCGTCACGCGGTCCTTGCCGCCCTTGCCGTCTTGGCTCCACTTCGGGTAGCTCATGCACTCGACCACCCACATGCGGCCACGGGTGTCGAAGCTGAACGCGATCGGTTGGACGATGTCCGGCTCGCCGGCGAAGAGCGTCGCCTTAAAGCCCTTGGGTAGGGTGAACTTTGCGGCCGCATCCTTGGCGGGCACCGGTAAGTCCGCGGCATCGGTTGCTTGGACGACTATCAGCACGAGGAGCGGGAGGAGGCGACGCATGGAGCGGAATCCTTTGGGGAAGTGGCGGGCGGATAGTCGATTGTAAACGAAACAGGCCCCGGTCACCTACCCCCCCGCCGTCTGCGGAAAGTTGCGGACGCTTGTAAACGAATCAACGATTCGGGACTTCGGCTTGCGGTTTTCTCCGGTCCTCGGCAGGGGGGCCGGAGCGGGGAGTGTAGTGGCCGAGGTAGTTCGTGAGGCTGCGGGCGTAGGTGGTGCGGAGGTTGCCGACGGACGTCATTTCTTCGATGGCGTCTCCGTTGGGCCAGCCGTTGTATTCCATCCGGTAGATCGCCACGAGAGCCCCGGTGCGGTGCTCGCCGGCGAAGCAGTGGATGAGCATCGGCCGGGGGGTTTCTTCCGGCTTCGCCAGCAAGTTCAAGTAGAGCCGCACGGTCTCTTCGCCGGGGATGACGCCGCCTTGGACTTCCCAATCGGGGATCGGCAAGCGGTGGAACTTCCGCCCCGTCGCTTCGCAATAGGCTTGTTCGAAATCGTCGGTTTGCTCGCTCCCCGAAAAACGGGCATCGCGGATCGAGAAGACCGTCCGGATGCCGCGCTCCGAGACGACGCGCTCGAACGCTTCGGGGCTCATCTGGCCGCTGCGGTAGAGCGCGTTCGGATCGGCGGTCCGCAGGTTCCGCACCGTTCGCACGCGGTTGACTTTGTGCAATAGCGGCACCGCGCCGATCACGGCGACAATGGACGCGATCAACAGAATCCGCAGGGCCATCGGTCGATTCCTCCGTTCAAACGGCGAGGCTCGGGATCGTGCCGACGTTCGGCGCCCGCCGCCGGCGCAACCAGCCGAGCAGCGTTTTACTCTTCGGCACCGGCGGTTCGAGATCGACAGTCGTGGGCCTCAGGATCATCAAGATCAGCAGCGGGGCGTACCACAGCGCGTAGGCCCCGCCGTTGTCGGCGAACCAAAATTGGATGCCGATCAGCAATGCGGCGTTCGCGGCGAGCAGTTGGCCGAAGTCGCGGGCCGTCGGCCAGATCATCGAGATCAACACCAATCCGACGTAGGCGATGAAGACTGGCAATCGGTACGCCCAATGGACGCCGGTCCAAATACTTTCGAGCTTGGCGACGCGCCACGGTTGCCAGTCCGAGAGGTTGAGAGTTTGCCAGATGCCGGAGGTGTAGTCGCCGCCGAAGGCGAGCGCCGGCAGAGTCACCGCCAAGCAAAGCGCGGCGAACGCGGCGAACCAAGCGAGGAAAATCGCTTGTCCGCGGCCGCGGTAAAACTGCAACCAAACCGGCAACAGCACGACGGGGAAGAAGGACGTCCCGGCGGCGATCCCAAAGAGAATCCCGGCGGCGGCGGGTTTGCGGTAGCTGAGGAACGCTCCGAGCAACAGCGCCGTCGGCCAGACGTGGTGCGATTGATCGAACCGGTAATGCGTGAACGGGAGTAGCAGGTAGAGCGACGCGGCTGCGGCCCCGGTGGCGAGTTCGCGGAAATGGATCGCGCCGATCAAAATCAACAGCACGACGACGGCGATTTGGCAGGCGATGGCGACCGCCCGGCTCACGAACACTTTGGCCGCGGCCGGGGCGTCGGGTTGCATGACTTCGGCGGCGGCGTCTTTGACGCCATTGAGCGGCGCGGGGCTTTTTCCCACCGGTTCGGAGTCGACCGCTTTCGTCGCGGCGTGGACGCTCAAACCGATCAAGAGGGCCATGGCGAGCCAGAACAGCCCGGGGGTGTTGAGGTTCGCGGCAATCCGCGGCCGCTTGACCGCCGTGACATCGAGCAGGCAACGGACGAACCAGAATGCCGACGCGCCGATCAGCCAGACGTAGCCGAGAAACGCGATCGACGGATCGCGCGTTTGCCCCGAGGTATATCGATGGGCGTCTTCGATCAACAAGAAACCGGGGGCGAACAGGAACAGGCCGAGGAGATCGAGGTTCCGCAGGCAGAAGAATCGCTGGAATTGGTAGAAGATGGCCATCGCCAGCGCGAACGCGGCGTAGAACCACGCCGCCGGGTTCGGGAGTTCGAACTGAAAAAAGAGGCTGTTGGGCACGGCCGCTCCGGTGTGGGCTACAGGGCAAGGGTATCGCGGAAGGGCTTTCGATGCAAGGAGAGGTGTGTAAGGGGTATGGCAACGATTCTTGGAGGTTGTCCTCGCAGTCGTTGTTCGGAGAGACTCGTGGCGCGAAGTCGATGCGCATCGAAAACACCTCGGGAAATTGCTTTTAACAGAGTGTGTGACACCCCACTCTGGAAGCAATTAAAAGAATCGGAACAATCGGAGCCGAAATGGTCCTTGTGGCCGATCCTATTGCTCGGCAATGACTTGCGTCATGAAATATGAAAGAATTCCCGAGCCGACCGAGGCGGGGTGTTGGAACAATCGCCTTTGGAACAATCGCGTTGGGACGCATGCCGGGAACGTCCGCCAAGAAGCGCGGCGAAACGATCTCGACAATACCGCATGCGCGTTCGATGACCCCATGCCCAGCCCAGTTCCAGCCACCTCTGAGGATGGTTGCTACACTCTGTGCAAGCGTCGAGAATCAGAAGTGCTTCTTGACATGAGCACAAGCTTCCTGCAGCGTCATTTTGTTCCTCCCAGTTTTCCTGAGCGAATTCTGAATGACCATCAATTGAATGTTGTTGAATCCCCAGCTTTTCGCAAAATCATCGGCCTCCCGTTCATAATTCCAGTCGGTCTTCCGACCGGAGCGGCGGGGCCGCCCAATTGCGACTTGTAGCACATGCCCTAACTCGTGAGCCACAATGAATTCTGCCGCGTCAGTTGGGAGGAGTTCAAAAGCGTTGGCGGCGAAATAAATGTGAAGAATTCCTACCCCTCTTGCGCCCACTTGTCCGAAAGCCACGCTAGAGCTGGTTTCACAACCCCAAAAAAGCCCACAAATTACAGCAGTTGACAGGGTTGTGAAACCAGCTCTACTGTCACACCACAAATTGGATAATTCGATTCTTCGAAATTGAGATGCGCGCAACGTCGCGCAGATCTTTCGGCGATAAGCAAGCGGGATCCGCCGCCAGCAACTGCGGAACAGCTTGGCGAATGCCACGCCGTCGGTTTCGACCGATAGCAGTCTGATCTTCTGGCTGGGTATCAGCATCAACTCTTGTACAGCGGCCATATCTCCACTCCGGATTGTTGCTTCTCGAGCGCATAATACCCAATGCGTATTTTCGTCCCAACGGCACGACCGAAGGTAGCCTGGGGTTCAACCCCTGGAGCTCGATCAGTATCTCGCTTGGGCCCAACGGGGCTACCTCAAAGAACCGGTAGCTCCGTTGGGATCTCATACCACTCACCACGTGAGCCAGGGGTTCCGCTGCGCTCCACCCTGGCTACCTTCGGTTGTCCCGTTGAGACAAAAGCAAATCTATCCACAAACATAGGCCGCGCTTCCTTCTGTTCGACCCCGGCGACGCCGATAAGCTAATCGCTTTACCGCGTCGCCTCCTCGGAGCTTCTCCCCGTGGCCAAGATCCAAGTCAAAAACCCCGTCGTCGAAATGGACGGCGACGAGATGACCCGCATCATCTGGCAGAAGATCCGCGAGAAGCTCATCCTCCCGTACCTGAATATCGACCTCAAATACTTCGACTTGGGCATCGAACACCGCGATGCCACCGACGACAAGGTGACCTTCGATAGCGCCGAAGCCACCAAGAAGTACGGCGTCGCCGTCAAGTGCGCCACCATCACCCCGGACGAAGCCCGCGTCAAAGAATTCGGCCTCAAGCGCATGTACCCGTCGCCGAACGGGACGATCCGCAACATCCTCGATGGCACCATCTTCCGCGAGCCGATCGTCTGCTCCAACGTCCCCCGGCTCGTCGGCCATTGGGACAAGCCGGTGGTCGTGGCCCGCCACGGCTTCGGGGACCAATACAAGGCGAGCGAAATCCTGTTCGACAAACCGGGCACGGTGAAGCTGACCTTCACGCCGACCGACGGCGGGCCGATCATCGAAAAAGAAGTGTACAAGGCCCCGAGCGGGGGCGTCGCGCTGGCGATGTACAACCTCGACGCCAGCATCAAAGGCTTCGCCCGGGCCTGCTTCCACTACGGCCTCGGCCGCGAGTTCTCGGTCTATTTGTCGACGAAGAACACCATTTTGAAGGTGTACGACGGCCGCTTCAAAAACCTCTTCCAAGAGATTTTCGACGCGGAGTTCAAATCCGCTTACGATGCGAAGAAATTGACCTACGAGCACCGCTTGATCGACGACATGGTCGCCTCCAATATGAAGTGGTCCGGCGGCTACCTGTGGGCCTGCAAGAATTACGACGGCGACGTGCAGTCCGACACGGTCGCCCAAGGCTACGGCTCGCTCGGGCTGATGACGAGCGTACTGACGACGCCGGACGGCAAAACGGTCGAGTCGGAAGCGGCCCATGGCACGGTGACGCGCCACTACCGCGAGCACCAGAAGGGGAAGAAGACTTCGACCAACCCGATCGCCAGCATCTACGCTTGGACGCGCGGGCTGCACTACCGCGGCAAGATGGACGGCACGCCGGATGTCGTGGCCTTCGCGGACACGGTCGAGAAAGTCTGCGTCGATCTCGTCGAAGTCGGGAAGATGACCAAGGACTTGGCAATTTTGATCCGGCCGGATGCCCCCTACCTCACGACCGACGAGTACTTGGACGCGGTCGATGCCGAACTGAAGAAACGGATGGGGTAACCTTGGGGAGACTGGCAATTTTGGCGAGCCGGTCCGCGTGAGCCGCTGGATTCTCACTTCGATCCAGAATCCGGCAGCTCACGCCGGCCGGCTCGCCATGCTGTCAAAATCGCAACTCACACTTCAAAGCACTCGATGAACCGTTTCAAAATCGGTTCCGTAGTCCACAATATCGGCATAAAAGCTGCAACTCTAAACAGTCTAGAACACCATGATTTCCTTCGATTCGCAATGGCCCCCCCCGGATGCGCACCATGCTACGTTTCCTTCTCCTCTTCCGGCGCTCCCCTAAAGTCTTACCGCCTCTCAACGCGCCGCGTTACGCCTATCTCGGTGTGGAGCATTTGGAAGAGCGGGCATTGCCGTCCGGATTTTTCATGACCGGAGTGGGCGGCTTCACCGATCCGGCCCAGCCGAACGTGCGACTTTACGACGCCTTTTCCGATACCGGCAACGCTTCCACAGTGCTTGCGCCCGGCGATTTGGCCGCTTTCCCGGGCGGTTTCGCCGGATCGGTGCGGGTCGCCAACGGCGATGTGAACGGCGACGGATTCGACGATTTGATCACTGCGCAAGGCCCCGGGATCGGAAGCGGGTCCCTCGTCAAAATCTTCGACGGCCGCAGCGCCTTGCTCTCGGGAGTCCGCGCCGAGATCGCGAGCTTTTACGTCTATTCGAATTCCCCGGGAGCTTCGCAGGAGGCCGGCTTCGGGGGTGGGGTTTTCGTGGGATCGGGTGACTTCAACAACGACGGTTGGGACGAACTGGTCGTCACCGCCGGGGCCGGGGCACGCGGGCACGTCAAAGTGTTCAACTTCCGCGGATCTGGCGATGCTTTCCTGGGAAGCGCGCCGGAACTCCGGAGTTCGTTCTTCGCCTACACCGACTTCGCCGGCGAAATCCGAGTCGCGACCCTCCGCTCCCTCGGCACGACATACCTCGTTACCGGATCGGGGGCCGGTACCACGCAATCCGACGTGCGGCTCTACGCTCGGGCTTACGACATTGGCGAAATTCCGGATCTGACATTCGTCGAACCCGTCCTGCAGACATTCCCCTTCCCCGGCTTCAACGGCGGTGTCTCCGTGGCGGCGGGCGACACCGACGGCGACGGGATCGACGAACTTTTCGTCGCGACGAGCGTGGGCCGAGCGACGGTCGGCGTGTTCGACATCCGGTCGCTTTCCGCGCCGAAATACACTTTCGATGCCTTCCCGAGATTTTTAGGGGAAGTCCGCCTCGGTGCGGCCGACGTCGATGGCGATGGCCGGATCGAAGTCTTGACGTCGACGGGCGACAGCCCCGGCGCGGAGGGGGCTCACGTCAAGGCGTGGACCCTGTTGGGTGGGACCCCTGCGGAGCTCCGCAGTTTTTTCGCTTACCCGGGCTATATCAACGGGGTCTTTTTGAGCACCCGGGATTTCACGGCGACGTACGATTTTCTCAACACGGACGGCCTGACGCTTCCCGACAACGGATTGTTCAGCTACTCCGGGAGCACGATTTCGGCGAGGACCAGCAACAATTTGCTGATCCGGGCGCGGTCGGTCGAGATCGACATCAACATCACGGCCACCGCGGGCAGTTCCAACGCCGACCTCGAAGTGATATTGAAAAGCCCCTCCTCGACTTTCACCCGCCTCTTCTCGCGCGTCAATGCCGGCGGGGCGGGGTTCTCGGTGAATCTTTCGGACCGCGCGGCGACAAACATCGGAAACACGGTCGGCGTCCCGGGCATGCGGCTAAGCGGCACTTTCAGACCGGAAACCGGGAATCTGCTCGCAGAATTTGGCGGCGTCCCAATCGATGGCACATGGTTCCTCGGTTTAAGGGACCTTTCGCCGGGAAACACATTCCGGCTCGACTCTTGGGTCATCCGCCTGAGCTACTGACCGGCCATTGCCGCCGCGCACCGATGACTCTATCGGAGCCGATCCTCAGGCGTGTCGACAAGTTGGAAACTTG
>JAYSYN010000118.1:0-45957 GCA_043727575.1 Fimbriiglobus sp. | reverse complement strand
GTCGGGCTGACAGGATTCGAACCTGCGACCTCTTCAACCCCAATGAAGCGCGCTAGCCAAGCTGCGCCACAGCCCGATTCTCGACAACGCCTTTCTAGCCGGTCCGGGTCGAACTGACAATCGGAGTTCTCGCACTTCGCGAGTTGTGACGCTCGAACGCGGGGTCGAATCCGACGAGTTCGCCCGGGGCGCTTGCCCCGGCGGGGGAGGGGTGGTACGCTTGCAATCAGGCAAAGTCCCGGTAAAATCGTTGGTTCGCCAACGCCCGACGCCCGTTTGCGTTGGATGGATTATCGGGATCACCCGCTCGCAGATAAGGTGTGCCATGCGTTCGCTCCGATTCGGTTCCGCCGTGCTTTTGTCCCTCGGGCTCGGCCTGTGCGCGACCGTCGCTCGGGGGCAAGCCACGGCGAAGCAGTTGGAACCTTACAAAAAGGTAGCCCCGGAACCGGGGGAAGCCCGCGGCAAAATCGCCGAGTTCAAAGACGGCAAATTCGCGTTGACCAAGCCGACGAAAGAAGACCGCGACGTCTTCAACGCCATGGGGCAGTACCTCGTCAACCGCGTGACGTACGCCGAGTATTTGATCGGCCCCGAAAGCACCGACTTGAAACCGCGCCCGCCGGAAAAGACCGTCAACGAACTCATCGCCGACCTCCGCAAATTTCTGATCGTCCCCCAGGCCGATGGTAAACTGACGTTGCCCCAAGAAGATTACATCCGCGAGTTGGGGATCGCTTTGGACAAATCGTTGGCCGCGATCTTGCTCGTCGAAAAAGCCAAAATCCCCCCGTCGATTATCCGCGTGAATGCGGGTCGCCTGCTGGCCGTGGCCTGCGAGAGCGGGGCTCCGGCGCATTGGCCGACGGTGATCGCACTGCTCAAGAATCCGGAGACGCCGCCGGAGCTGTATTTCTACGCTTTGAAAGGCGCGGAAGGGTTGCTGGGCGGTTTCGACGTCTCCCGCTTGGGTCGGCTGGACGCGGGGCCGGAACAATCCGAAACGACCTTTCACGATTTGATCCGACTGCTCGAAGACGCCGTCGTCAAAGGGCCGCCGATTTTGGGCAAGATTTACGTCGAGGGCTCGCAGTCGACGCTGGTCACCGATCCCAAGGCCAAACCGTCCCCCTTGCTGCCGGAGCAAATCGTCGCCATCCGGCTCTACCGCTTGCAGGCGATCCGGGCACTCGGGCGACTCCGCAACGATACCGTCGCCGGCAAAGTGAAACCGGCGACCGAAGTCCGTCCGGTATTCACGCTGGCCCGCGTCGCCATCGGCGACCCCGCAATCAGCCCCGCGTTCGGGAACAAAGAGATCGCCGAGGCGGTCATCGGGATGGCCCGGATCAATCCCGGTGCGAATTTGAATATCGACGAACTGGCCTATGCGATGGCATACGGGACCCGCATCGTGTTTTCCGCGAAGGCCTCCAACGCGGAGGACGCGTCGCTGCCTTGGAAGGGCTCCGCGTCGCGGATGAATGCGGCGTTCCAAGAGTGGCAGGCCAACTGCGCCAAGAACCCGCGCGTGGTGGTCAAACAAAAAGAGGCGATCAATTCGCTCGTGAAGAAAGCCAACGACGGCCTTTTCGTCCCGACGCTCAATCCCACGGCCGGGGCGGGGGGAGTGAACGCCGTTCAGCTGGCGCCGGTCGAGGAGTGGCTGCAAGCCAATAAGCCCACCAGCGACCAACAATTGTTCGCCGATGTCAAAACTTTCAAGTTGGTGTACGGCAACAAACAATAATTCCGCGGCGATTTCGAGTTGTGATGGCCCGCTCGACGGGCGATACTGAAACTTCACCCGAGGCTCGATCATGAAACGCTGGCTCGCGGCCGCATCCGGCTTGGCTCTCACAGGGGCCGGTGCCGATGCGCAACCGCCCCAACCGCATAACACCGGTTACATCGTCATCCGCGTGAAACTCTCCGGGGCCGACGGCGCTGCGGCGCCCGGGGGGGGGGGCTTCCCGATGCCACCGGGCGGGCCGGGTGGTTTGGGTGGCCCGGGCGGATTCGGCGGACCCCCGATGCCGGGTGCCGGTGGCTTTGCCCCACCGGGCGGTGCCCCCGGTGGTACGCCGGCCGCAACGGCGGACGAACGCTCGGTGTTCGCGGTGGTCCCTTACAAGGACCTGACTCAGAAAGTCGTATACGCCGGCAAAGCGATCAACGAGCAAACGAATCCCAAACACGTCTGGGCCAGCCACGAATACGGCAAAACGTTGTTGTTCGACGACGGGTCGAACGTGCAGGTCTTCCGGATTCCCGGCACGGTCGAACAGGACATCAAGAAGAAGCACGCGGATTGGGCGAAGGATCGCAAACTCGACTCGCTGCTCGAAATCATCAAATACGCGCTCTCGACCGACCACGTCGAACTAGCGGTGGCCTATACGAACGAACTCGAAAAGTACTACGACCCCCAGAAAAACGCGACCGCGACGGTGACGCAGTTCATCAAAGCGTACCAAGAGATCAAGCCGAAACTCGAAGACGCCCTCATGACGCCGACGGCGGCCGAAGATTGGCGGAAACGGTTGAAAGCCGCGGCCATCGCCGAAGACAAACACTACGCGCTCCTCCACTTCGGCGAGCAATCGGTCTCGGCCGAAACCGTCAACCGGCGGTTGGCCGAACTCGAACGCAACTTCAAAGCGTTCTACCTGTGGCACGCGATCCACGGCAAAGCTTTGAAGATCCCGGACAAACGCATGATCGTCGTTTTGGCCAATCGGCCTTCGGACGTCGACGACCTCCGTCCGAAACTCGACGGGCTCCCGGTGACTTCGGACGCGTTCTATTCCCCCGCCCACAACCTCGTGGTGCTCTCGCCGACGCGGCTCGATGAAGCCGGGAAGACGTTCGCCGAAATCGCCAAAGCGAAGTACCAAGACGGCTGGAACCGCGACGAATTGCTCAAGGGCAAATCCCCCATCGTCAAAGGCGGCAACTTCAACGACCTTTACCGCACGATGACCTACGCCCTCGTCGACCGGGCCCTCGAGGAGGAAGCCTCCCACGCCGCCATCACGCGCGAAGGCACCCGCCAACTGTATTCCGCCCTCGGCGTCCTCCCGCAACACGTCGTGCTCCCCAAGTGGATCGAAAGCGGCATCGGCAGCTTGCTCCAAAAACCGAAGGATGCGGGCGTCGTCAAAGTCACCGGCGGAAAGAACGGGGTGGCCGTCGGCCTCTGGGCGGGATATGGCGCACCGAACTACGTCCAACTCCGCGAGTGGCGCGAACTTTGGGCGAAGAAGGAACTCTCCGCGACCCCGAAGGAACTCCTCACGAACGTTCTGACGGATCGCTATTTCGACGCGGTGCGCACGGGGGTCGATGTCGATCCCGCCCCGGTGGGACCCGCCCCGGCCGGGGGCAACGGCGGTTTCGCCCCGCCCGGCGGCAACTCGAACCTGATGCGAAATCGCGACGATCGGGACGCCCAAGCGCCCGGTGGTCGCCCGGGTCCGGGGGGAATCCCCGGCCCGGGCGGATTCGGCCCCGGCGGTATCCCCGGACCGGGCGGCGCACCGGGCGGCACCATCGAAATCGTGCCCGACAAAGCGGCGATCAAAGCGAAGCTCGAATCGAAAGCCCATGCGACCTCGTGGGCGTTGATCTACTTCCTCTCGAAGACGAACACGCCGAAACTCCACGAGTTTTTCGCCGACCTCGACAAACTGCCGCGCGACATGCGGCTGGACAATAAAGTGGTCATCGAGATCTTCGCCAAAAAGTTCAATTTGATGAACGCCGAGTCCACGGCGATCGACGACGTCGCGTTCAACGATTTCGCCGAGAAATGGTTGCGATCCACGAACGGCGAGCAGCCGACTTGGTACTCCCTTGTCCTCACGGCCACGACGCCCGAAAACCCCGGACAAGGTGGCCCGGGCGGGGCGCCCGGCCCCGGTGGATTGGGCGGCCCCGGTGGATTGGGCGGTCCCGGTGGATTCGGTGGTGGCCCCGGTGGCCCCGGGGGTCGTTGAACACCGGACCATAGAGCCCGCTTCGCAAGAGCGGGCTTTTTTTCCTAGGAACTTTTCATGATCGGCCCGGTGCCCGTGCGAACCGCCCACGGAAGTTTCGCCATCGCCGCCGTGATTTTGTTCGGGTCGGCGGACGGCCCGACGGTGGGGAACAGCGCCGCCATCCCGGAATCGCGGCCGCTCGAATCTTGGAAGAAACGGCACGAGTCGTTCGTCGAACGTTCTAAAAAAGGCAATGTCGATGTCCTCTTCGCCGGCGATTCGATCACGCAGCGCTGGGAGACCGACGGCCGAGCCGTTTGGGACGAATCGTTCGCTGGGTGGAAGCCGGCGAACATCGGGATCAGCGGCGACCGCACGCAGCATTTGCTCTGGCGCATCGGCGCCGGGAATGAACTCGTGGGTATCGACCCCAAAGTGATCGTGTTGCTCATCGGGACCAACAACGTCCACAATAATTCACCCGCCGAAATCGTCGCGGGGGTCAAGGCGATCCTCGCGGAGTTCCGCAAACAAAAACCGAAAGCCGAAATCCTTCTGCTCGGGTTATTCCCGCGCGCCGGCGAACCGGTGCCGGAGAGCGCGACCACCGCCCCGGCCGAAGCGCTCAGCCCGAAAATCACCGCGATCAACGCGCTGTTGACGAAACTGGAAGGCGACGTCGCCGTGACGTTTCTCGATCTCGCCCCGGTGTTCCTCGACGAGGCCGGGGGCCTGCCCAAATCCGCGATGCCGGATTTCCTCCACCTCTCGGAGGAGGGTTACCGGATTTGGGCGCGGGCCCTCGAGAAACCGGTCGACGATTTGCTGGCCGGCCGGCCGAGCCCCAAGCGGATCGCGAAAGCCGCGTGGCGCCGGGTTGACGCGAGTCGCCGGCACATTATGATGTCGGTGTTCGACCGTCGCCCGTGATGCGGGAGTGGCGGAATTGGCAGACGCGCCAGATTCAGGTTCTGGTACTCGCAAGGGTGTGGAGGTTCAAGTCCTCTCTTCCGCATTCGCACCGCCCCCGGCTTCCCGGGGGCGGTCGCCGTTGAGCCACTTCAATTTCGAGTAGTCGCCCGATTTTCCACGCGGATTCGCCCGGTTCCCGAACCCGAGATCCGCCCGATGACCAAGCCGGTGACACCGGCTTGTCGCAGGGCTGCGACGACCTCGTCCGCATCCCTTTCGGCGACCGCCGCGAGCAATCCGCCGGAAGTTTGAGCATCGCAGAGCAGCAGTTGATCCCCTTCCGAAACGCCCGGCGCGTACTCGACCCAATCGTTCAAGAATGTCCTGTTTGCGCGCGTCCCACCCGGAGCGATTCCATCGGCGACGTACTTCCGCGCGGCCGCCAGCACGGGGACGCGGTCGGCCCAAATCTCGGCCGTGACGGCGCTGGCCGCCGTGATGTTCCGCAAGTGACCGAGCAAACCGAACCCGGTGACGTCGGTGAGGGCGTGGACATCGAAGGCCGCCAAGGCTTCGCAGGCTGCGCGGTTGAGGGTCGTCATGATGCCGATCGTTTCGCCGATGGCGCCGAGGGAGTCTCGGTCGTTCTTCGCCGCCGTCGTGATGATCCCGAGGCCAATGGGCTTGGTGAGGATCAACACGTCCCCCGGTTTCGCACCGGCGTTGCTGCGGATGCGCTTCGGGTCGATGGTGCCCACCACGGCGAGGCCGAAGATCGGTTCGTCGCTTTTGATCGTGTGGCCGCCGACGATGCACGCCCCGGCTTCGGCGACGACGCTCGACGCCCCGGCGAGGATTTCCCCCAACACCGACGCGGGGAGATTGTCCGGGAAACCGACGATGCTGAGCGCCGTCAACGGCTTGCCGCCCATGGCGTAAACATCGGAGAGGGCATTCGCCGCTGCGACTCGACCGAAGTCGCGCGGGTCGTCGACGATGGGCGTGAAGAAGTCGGTGGTGAAGACGAGGGCGAGATCGTCGGAGAGTTTGTAAACGGCCGCATCGTCGGCGGTCGAACTGCCCACGAGCACGTTCGGATCGGTGATCCCCGGCAGCATTCCTAACAGCGGCAGCAAAAATCCGGGCGGGTGCTTGGCCGCGCAACCGGCGCGCTTCGCGAGTTTTGTCAACCGCAGGGGAGGGGAGTCGGACATTCGGGGAACTCCTTCGGAATGAGTCCACCCAGTTTACGGGAGACGCCCCGCGGGAACCGCCGACAACCGACATTCCCGGCGGGTCACGCCGGTGTACAATTTCCCCCGACCCCATCGCAAACGATGGTACACCTTCCTCAGTAGGGGTTTGCTCATGACTACGTTCACGCGGTTCGTCGCGGTCGTTTTGGCCGCATCGTTGTCGGTCGGCGCCGTCCGTTCGCAAGAGGTTGTCAAGCCGGGTCCGGAGCACGAAGTTTTGAAAAAGATGGAAGGGGATTGGACCCTCACGATGAAAATCGCCGGCGCGGAAACCAAGGGCAAGGTCGCGTACAAGTCGGAATTCGGCGGGCTGATGGTGAGCGGTTTGCTCGAAGGTGAAATGTTCGGCGCCAAGTTCACCGGCAAAAGCATGGACAGCTACGACGCGGCCAAGAAAAAGTACGTCAGCGTCTGGGTCGATAGCATGTCGGGCGTGCCGATGATGCTCGAGGGCACCTACGACAAAGAAAAGAAAACCATGACCTTGTCCGGGGAAGGACCCGGCATGGACGGCAAACCGACGAAGTACAAATCGGTGACGGTCATTAAGGACGCCGATTCCATGGACTTCAGCATGTACGTGGGCGACGGCAAAGAGCCCGAGTTCACCATCGCCTACAAACGGAAGAAGTAAGGGCCACGATTCATAAGCACGCTCGTTCGGAGAATCCCAATGCGTCCTTTGTCGCTGCTCGTCCTGTTGCTAGTACCATTCGCCGGCTATTCCGTCGAACCGCGGCCGATGACCGTGGGCGATTTGTGGAACATCAAGAGACTCGGGGCGCCGAGCATTTCCCCGGACGGGGCGTGGGTCGCGGTCGAAGTGACGAGCTACGACGTGCCGAAGGACGAGGGGGCTTCGCAGATTTGGCTCCTCTCGACCGATGGCAAAATCCAGAAGAAATTGACCGACGCCGGCGAGCGGAACTCCGGGCCGAAGTGGTCGCCCGATGGCAAGCGCATCGCCTTCACCAGCAAGCGTGCCGGCGATGAACTCACTCAGATTTACACCGTCGCGCCGGACGGCCAGTCGTTGAAAAAAGCGAGCGACCTGCCGACGGCGCCGTCCGGGTTAAAATGGTCAGCCGATTCCAAAACCATTTTCTGCATCGGCTGGACCTGGCCCGACGCGGCCGACGACGACGCCCATAAAGCCAAGGAAAAAGAGCAGCGCGAGGCCAAGTTGAAAGGGGTCGTCATTGACGACGCCGTGTATCGGTACTGGGACAAATGGCTCACCGACGGCAAACGGCCCACCGTCTACGCCGTCAATACCGGCACCGGCAAACACAGAAATTTACTGAAGGGCACCGGCAAATTCCTGCCGCCCGAGGAGCCTTCGGCCAATGACTACGACGTGTCACCGGACGGGCTGGAACTCTGCTTCGTCGCGGAAAGCGCGAAGGATCCCGGCACCGATTTCAACTCCGACCTTTACACCCTGGTGCTCGACGACCCGAACGCGCAACCGAAGAACATCACCGCGGACAACAAAGCCGGGGACACCAACCCGGTGTACAGCCCGGACGGCAAGTCGATCGCCTACCTGAGCCAGTCGATCAAATACTTCTACGCGGACAAGCAGCGGTTGATGGTGATCGACGGGGACGGGAAGAAGCCGCGCGAGTTGACCGCCGGCCTCGACCGCTCGGCGATCAACCCGAAATGGTTGCCGGACGGCGACCGCATCGCGTTCGAAGCCGAGGATGCCGGGGTGACCAACGTCTATTTCGCGCCCGTGAAAAACGGACCGCCGAAGACCTCGCCGAGCGGTTTCTCGGAGCGGGCCAGCGACTTCGCCAAGACCGTCCGCCGCGCGGCATTTCTGCGCAGCAGCTTCGATTTGCCACCGACGATCTTCACCCGCGCGCCGGGCGAAGAAGAAAAGCAGATTTCTTACTTCAACGATGACATCGTCAAGTCGTGGAAGCTCGGCAAAGTCGAGCAGACGAAAATCAAGGGCTCCGATGACGCCGACGTGCCGATGTGGATCGTCTACCCGCCGGAGTTCGACCCGAAGAAAAAATGGCCCTTGATCCAAATGATCCACGGTGGGCCGCACAACGGCATCATGAGCGACTTCAGCTTCCGCTGGAACCCGCAGTTGTGGGCGGCGCGCGGGTACGTCGTCGGCATCGTCAACTTCCACGGTTCCAGTGGCTTCGGCCAGAAATACGCCGACGCGATCACCGGCGACTACGCCACGAAACCGATGACCGACATTCTGAAGGCGACCGACTGGTTCGAGGCGAAACCGTGGATCGACAAGGATCGCACCGCCGCGGCCGGCGGCAGCTACGGCGGCTATATGGTGGCCTACCTCAATGGGCACACGGACCGGTTCAAAGCGTACGTCTGCCATGCGGGGGTCTACAGCTACCATGGGCAGATGGCGTCGGACATCGTCAAAGGGCGCGAGCGTTCCCTCGGGGCCTTCCCGTGGAAGGATTTGGAGAAAGTCGACAAGCAGTCGGCCCAACGCTTCTCGGGCAATTTCAAGACGCCGACAATCGTGCTGCACGGCGAAAAGGATTTCCGGGTCCCGCTGACACACGGCCTCGAGTACTACAACACCCTCCGGCAGAAGGGGGTGCCGACGCGGTTGGTCTACTTCCCCGACGAGAACCATTGGGTGCTGAAGCCGCAGAACTCGCAACTCTGGCACAAGGAAGTGTTCGGCTGGCTCGAAAAGTACATCGGGCGCGGGCCGACGAAATAGCAATACAACTTCACTGACCTCTCCGTCACCCTTCGCGGCACCATCATGAAACCGTATCGGTCGTTGTTCGCCCTGTTCGGGCTGTCTGTACTTTCCCTGTCCGCACTCGCGCAGAATGCGGCCGACCTCAAACCGGCGGCCTATGCCATCCGCGATGCGAGGGTCGTCGTCGAGCCCGGCACGGTGCTGCCGAAGGCGAACATCGTCATCCGCGACGGGTTCATCGTGGCCATCGGCGCCGACGCGGTCATTCCGGCCGACGCGGCGATTACCGAAGGCAAAGGGTTGACGGTTTATCCGGGGTTCATCGACGCCGGGAGTCTGCGCGGTTTCGATCCATCGTTGCGGCGTTCGCAAACGGGCGCCCCCGCGACGGACGATATCGCCGCCGATGCCTTGATCGCCACCAAGCCGGACAACCGCAAAGGGTTGACACCCGAGTTCGCCGTACAGAGCGCGCTCAAACTCGACGAAGACGCAGTCGCCCCGTGGCGGCGCGTCGGATTCACCGCCCAACTCGTGACGCCGGACGGCGGCTATTTCTCCGGGACGAGCGCCTTGGTCAGCCTCAGCGGCGCCGTGCCGCGCGACGCGCTGTTGCGGACGCCGGTGGTGTTGCACGCGAAGTTCGGGAGGGTCGTCGGCTCGGAATATCCCACGGCGTTGATGGGGGTACTCGCCCATGGCCGGCAGACGTTGCTCGACGCCGGTTGGCTGAAACGGCAGTGGGCCGCCTACGACGCCCGGGGCAAAGCCGGCAAGCGCCCGCCGTCGGACCCGTGCCTCGAAGCGCTGTGGCCGGCACTCGACGGGAAGATTCCGGTGGCGTTCGACGCCGACACCGCCGACGAGATTCACCGCGTGCTCGACTTCGCCGCGGAGTTCAAATTGAAGCCGGTGATCGTCGGCGGTAAGAGCGCTTGGAAGGTCGTCGATCGCTTGAAGAAAGAAAATGTGGCCGTGATCCTACGGCTCGATTTCGCCGCCGCGAACGAGCAAGAGATCGGCTGGCCGGTGCGCGTCCGCGATGAGCGCGAACGGCTTCGTCGGGAGGAGATCGCCTGTGCTGCAGCGCTGCACAAAGCCGGCGTGAAGTTCGCCTTCACCACTCAAAATCTGCCCGTGGCACGGTTCCGAGAAAACGTGCGGAAGGTGATCGCGGCCGGTCTCCCGGCCGAGGCGGCGTTCGCCGCGATGACGCGCGACGCCGCGGAGATCCTGGGCGCCGCTCCGCAAATTGGCCGGTTGACGAAAGGTCGTGCCGCGCATCTCGTCCTCTGCGACGGGGACTTCGACGCCACCGCGACGAAGTTCAAATACGCATTCTCGGATGGTGTCCGCTTCGACCTCGACGAGAAAGCCGTACCCCCTGCCGCAACCCCGGGCGTCGGAGCCGGCGATCCAATGGGGCCGCGCCGTCGCCCCGGCCAACTCGCCGATCCCGATGCGCCGATGACTCCGCCAGTCACAACGCCCCCGGCGACCACACCGGTGGGTCCACGCCCGGCTGGTGCCGCCACCAATCGACCGTCCGTGCCATTCCATGGCGATGTCTTCCGCGCCCTCATTCCCGCGCTCGATGCCGTGGAACGGCCGATGACCGAAATCGAAGCCGACCGCGTGCCGCCGACGAAGACCAAAGGGGACGTGCTGATCCGCGGAGCCACCCTCCTGACGGGCGCCGGCAAAACCTTGCCGAAGACGGACATTGTGATTCGGGGCGGCAAGATCCGCGAGATCGGCGCGGGCTTAAAAGCTCCCGTAGGAATCGCGGTGATCGAAGCCGAGGGGATGTTCGTCATGCCCGGCATCATCGACACGCACTCGCACTTCGCCATCAGCGGCGGGGTCAACGAAGCGTCGCTGTCCGTCGTGCCCGAAGTCCGGGTGAAAGATGTCCTCGATTCCGAAGATGTGCAAATTTACCGCGCACTCGGCGGCGGCGTCACGACGGCCCGATTGCTCCACGGCAGCGCCGATGTCATCGGCGGACAAGACGCCGTGGTGAAAATGAAATACGGAACGTCCGCCAAAGAAATGCTGTTCCCGGACGCCCCGCGCGGCGTGAAGTTCGCACTCGGCGAAAACGTCAAACGAACCGACGGCCGCTTCCCGAACAGCCGACTCGGCGTCGAAGCCGTGCTGATCCGCGCCTTTACCGAAGCCCAGACCTACAAGAAGAAGTGGGCCGAGTACGAGACGGCCAAGGGGACCTCCGAGCCGTTGGCGGAACCGCGCCGCGATCTGCGGTTGGAAGCGCTCGCCGAAGTCCTCGGCGGCGAAATCCGCATCCACTCGCACTGCTACCGGTCGGATGAAATTCTGATGCTGCTCCGCGTCGCCGAGAAATTCGGCGTGAAGGTGCGGTCGCTGCAACATGTCCTCGAAGGCTACAAAGTCGCCCCGGAGATCGCGGCCCACGGGGCGAGCGTCAGCCTCTTCAGCGATTGGTGGGCGTACAAAATCGAAGCGTTCGACGCCATCCCCTACGGCGCCCGGCTGCTCAAAGATGCGGGCGTCAGCGTCTGCTTGAAGTCGGACGACAACGAGCTGATGCGGCACTTGAATCAAGAAGCGGCAAAGCTGGTGAAGTACTGCGACTTCACCCCGGAGGAGGCCCTGCACGCGATCACGCTGAACCCGGCGAAGCAACTCGGCATCGACAAACGCGTCGGCACCATCGAGGTGGGCAAAGACGCCGACCTAGCGATCTTCAGCGGGCATCCGCTCAATTCGTACAGCCGCTGCGACCTCACACTCATCGAGGGAGAAGTCTTCTTCCAACGCTCGGTGAAACTCGCGCCGACGGCGATTGGGAAGTCGGAACCGGCGAAGCCCGCCGCGAAGTTCACCGCACTCCCGGAATTGGCGAAGGGAACCTACGTTCTGCGCAGCGGTACGATCCACCAACCGGGCCGACCGGCGTTCGTGGGAATGGTGATCGTCGACGCCGCGAGCAAGAAGATCCGGCAAGTCGTGGCCGAGCGCGATGCGGATAAAACTTCGCCGATTGCGATGCCGGTCGATGCGAAAATCGTCGATTGCAAAGGGCTGCACATCTTCCCCGGCATGATCGACGCCGGGACGGTGCTCGGCCTCGTCGAGATCGACTCGGCGCGCGAGACGAACGACTCCCGCGACGGCGGCGATTTCCAACCCGACCTCCGCGCCAGCGTCGGCATCAATCCCGATTCGGAACTCATCCCCGTGACCCGCGCCAACGGCGTCACGACGGTCGTCACCCGCCCGGCCGGTTCGCTGATGGCGGGACAGGGGGCGCTCATCAACCTCGCCGGTTGGGTTCCGGGTGAGATGGTCGTCGTCGATCCGATCTCGCTGCACATCGAATACCCGAGCGCCCCGTCACTGCGCGGGTTCAACGCCAACGATGCTTTCGAAGGGGGAGAGAACCCGGCCGCGAAATTCCGCCGCGAGGAGAAACTCGGCAAGTTAAAAGAACTTGCCGAGACCGCCCGCCGTTACGACGCGGCCAAAAAAGCCGGCCAATTGCCCATCGCGAATCCGCGGCTCGACTCGTTGTTGCCCTATGTGCGCGGCGAGAAGCCCGTGGTCTTCACCGCCGACAAAAAAGCCGACATCGCGGCGTCGCTGAAACTGGCCGACGAGTTGAAAGTCAAGCCGATCATCGCCGGCGGTATCGAAGCGTGGAAGCTCGCGGCGGAACTCAAACGCCGCGATGTTCCCGTGATCCTCGGGCCGATCATGAGCCTGCCGCGCGAAACCGGCGAGCGCTACGACGCGGCCTATTGCTCCGCCGCGAAATTATTCGAAGCCGGGGTCCGGTTCTGCATCCGCTCGGCCGGTTCCAACAACGCCCGCAACCTCCCCTACGAAGCCGCGATGGCTGTCGCTTATGGCTTGCCCCCCGAAGAGGGACTCAAAGCCGTGACGCTCTACCCGGCGCAAATCCTCGGCGTCGCGGACATCCTCGGCACCGTCGAAGTTGGCAAACGGGCGAACCTGATCCTCGCCAACGGCGATATCCTGCAAGCTTCGACGCAAGTGCTGTCCGTCTTTATCGACGGCAAGCCGTACGAGCCGACGAGCAAGCAGACCCGCCTCTACGACAAATACCGCAAGCGCCTCGACGAAGCGCTGCCGCCCCGAAAAGAACCCGCCCCGCCCGCCGGTGCGACCGCACCGGGCGTTGCCGCCGTGGTCGAATCGTCGCTCGCCACATCGGGGGCGCGGATCCGCCAGTTCGCGTTCGACGCCGACCCGGCCACCTACTTCGCCTCGGACAAGAACCCGACCAAGGCCGATCACTTCACGCTGGTGTTCGATTCGCCGGTCGAAATCCGGTCTTTCACGATCCTCGGTGGCAAACCGGACGGGGCCGACGCGGCGGCCGAGGCAGTTGTGGAATTCTCGACCGACGGCAAGGAATTCCAGTCGGCCGCGAAGTTTGCCGCGGGGAAGGCCGAGGCGAAGGGAAATTGGAAAGCCGTGAAGGCCCTCCGCATTCGCCCCACGGACGATTCTAACCACCCCTTGGTCCTCCGCGAGATCAGCCTCGATTCGACGCCGAAAGTCGTCACCTTCCGCTACCCGATCGAGATCGCCCTGGATGTGACCGACGCGCCCGAGATGAAGGAATGGGGCGAAAAGACGATCCGCATTTGCGAACGCGAATTCCCGAAGATCTGCGACCTGCTGGCGAGCGATGGATCGAAGCCGCCGACGCAGATCAAGATGGCGCTGAAGACCGATTACAAAGGCGTCGCAGCCGCCGGCGGGGGGAAGATCACGGGGTCGGTGAAATACTTCAAAGATCACCCGGCCGACATCGGGGCGATGGTCCACGAGACGGTCCACTGCGTGCAGAATTACCGCGCCCGCAACCTACCCGGTTGGCTCGTGGAGGGCGTCGCCGATTACATCCGCTTCTGGCACTACGAACCGGGGAAGGCCGGGAAGCTGGCCCCGGAGAGGGCCCGGTACGACGGCAGCTACCGCACTACGGCCGCGTTCTTGGCCTACGTCACCGACAAATACGAGCCGAAACTGGTGACCAAACTCAACGCCTTGCTGCGCGACGGGAAGTTCGACGAGACGGCCTGGAAGACCCTGACTGGGAAGCCGGTCGACGAATTGAACCGCGAATGGCGCGAGTCGCTGGCGAAGTGACATTCCCGCACGCGGTTCTCTTTCTCCCGGTGGACGACCGACATGCGAAACGACTGCCCAAGTTGCAACACCGTCTACGCCGTCACTCCGCAAGACGTCGGCAAACGGATCATCTGCAAACAGTGCAACGCGGCGCTCGTCATCGCGGAGGATGGTTTCCGCCTCGATCTCTCGGTGCCGGCGACCGCGCCCAAATCGAAAATTAAAGCCGACCGTGAAGATGACGACGACGATATCGACCCGCCCAAGAAAGCGAAGCCGTCCGAGCAACCGGCGGGCCCGAAGAAATCGGCGGGTCGAGAACTCGACATGGCGAAGGAGTTCTACCGGAAGTACGTCGACATCCCGACGATCCTCTTCGGGATCGGCGCGTTCTTCATCCTGACGTTTCTATTCTTCCCGCTGATCGGAAAGGCGAAGCACGAGCGCCGCGTCGGAGCACTGGCCGAAGAGAAGCTCGACATGGAAGTCGATATCCGAAAGTTGCGTGAGAAGTCGGGGAACGAAGAGAAAATCAAAAAGATCGAGGAAGAGTGGACCAAGCGGCAATTGGTGCTCGAGGCCGATATCCGCTACGCCGAAATTTCGAACCAACGTTCGGGCTATTTCGACCGCTACGGGGTGCTCTTCGGCTTCGTCGTTTTAATGGTGGGAAGCCTCGGCATGGTTCGCGGCGAAACCCACTTGGTGAAGCGTATTTTCGGCGCGGCGGTCCTCGGTTTTCAGATGCTGCTCGTCTTTTCGAACCTGCTGGGCGGATGCCGCGGGATGCCGGGCGGTTGATCGCTATAATGCCGGAATTGGAAACGACCCTCAGGACTTATCGACGATGCCCGACTCCCCCGCGACCGACCCGCTGACCCCGAAATACAAACGGGTGCTCCTCAAACTCAGCGGGGAAGCCTTCGGGCACAACGGCAAAAGCGGCATCGGCCTCGAAGAGACGTTGGCCCTCGCCGCGCAGATGAAGCGGCTGGTCGAAAAGAAAGTCGAATTAGCCGTGGTCGTCGGCGGCGGCAACTTCCTGCGCGGGGCGCAGTTTTCGGCGGGGCCGACGCCGATCATCAACCCCGCGACGGCCGACAGCATGGGGATGCTCGCGACTTTCATGAACGGCCTCGCGCTGCAAGATGTGCTCGAACGGCTCGAAGTCCCGACGCGGTTGCTCTCGGCGGTCCGGATCGATTCCTTCGCCGAGCCGTTCATCCGCCGCCGGGCGATCCGCCACCTCGAAAAGGGACGCGTCGTGATTTTGGCCGGCGGCACGGGCAACCCGTTCGTGACGACCGACAGCGCCGCGGCGCTGCGGGGCCGCGAGCTGAATGTCGAGATTTTGTTGAAGGCGACTCGGGTCGACGGCATCTACAACGACGACCCCGAGAAAAATCCGCACGCCGAGAAGTACGAGCGACTGAGCTACCAAAAAGTGATCGACTCGCGGTTGAAGGTCATGGATCTGAGCGCCTTCGATATGTGCCAATCGGCCAAGTTGCCGGTGCTGGTGTTCAACTACCACCAAGATCGGGCCATCGAAAAAGCCGTGGCGGGCCATGCGATCGGGACGCTCGTCTCCGCCGAATCATGATTTCTGTATCCCTCAGGAGAAATAGCCGATGAACGCCGCCCAAGCCCTCAAAGACGCGACCGACCGGATGGAAAAAGCCCTCGGTGTCTACTCGAACGAACTCAAAGGCCTGCGCAGCGGCCGGGCGTCCCCGGCGATGCTCGATTCGATCCGCGTCGAGTATTACGGTTCGCCGACGCCGGTGAAACAGATCGCCAATATCTCGTGCCCCGACCCGGCGTCGATCATGATCAAGCCCTTCCAAGCGGAAGATTTGAAGGAGATCGAAAAGGCGATCCGGGGCAGCGATCTCGGGCTCGCCCCGAACAACGACGGCAAAGTGATCCGCCTGAGCGTCCCCGCGATGAGCGGCGATCAGCGCAAGAAGCTCGTCGCCCAGATCAAAAAGCAGAGCGAAGCGGCGAAGATCTCGTGTCGGAACATCCGCCGCGACGCCAACAAAGCCTACGACGACGCCGAGAAGGCGAAGACGATGACCGAAGACGACCGCGACAAGGGCAAGGAAAAAGTCCAGGATCTGCTGAAGCAATACGAGAACCGGATCGATCGGCTCAGCGACGAGAAGTCGAAGGAAATCATGGACGGGTGATCGCGGACTTGCGGATGAACACGCCGAGGTAACCGACCGGGGTGCCTTTCGCATTGATGCCAGAGAGAACGCCGGATGCCAACGCTCCAATCGGTATTCGGCGAGTTCCCCCATTCTCGGACGACCGGGTTGACCGACGCGGACGCCGGGATCAGCCGGGCGCGGTACGGGTCGAACGAATTGACGGCGTTGTCGCGCGAACCGGTCTGGCGGAAGTTCCTCGCCAAGTTCGACGATTCCATCATCCAGATTTTGCTCGCCGCGTCGCTCCTCAAAATCGTCGTCGATCTTTTCGCGCGCTCCGCGATCGCCGGAGGAATCGGACTGAGTGCTACGGTCGCGCTGTTGCTCGGGGCGAAAGTCTCGCGGCGCGGCGAGTGGATTCCGTCGCTGCTGTTCTTGTCGGCGGCCGCGCTCTTCGGCGTCTCCGCCGGCTTGGGCCACCCGTCGATCGAAGGCTTGGCCGTGATGATCGCCGTCGCGCTCGCCACCGGCGTCGGCTTCGTCAGCGAGTACCGCAGCGACAAGGAATTCGAAAAGCTCAATCGCCACAAAGACGGCATCCGCGTCCGCGTCGTCCGCGACGGGCTGATCCGCACGGCGGCCTTGGCCGAGGTGGTCGTCGGGGATCGCGTGTTCCTCGAAACGGGGGACGAGATCCCCGCCGACGGACGACTGGCGTCCGGCCACGACCTGCGCGTCGATCAGTCTTTGCTGACGGGCGAATCGGAAGCGGTGGCGAAACGCCCGTCGCCGGACGAGGCCGGTGAACTCGACCCCGAGAATCCGGACGCGATCTTGCGCGGGACGCACGTCGTCAATGGCATGGGCGAATTCACCGTGTTGGAAGTCGGCGATGCGACGATGGTCGGCCGAATCGCCAGCCGACTCGGCACGCCGGATGAAGCGTCGGACGCGGATCGGCGCGTGCGGGACAAACTCGCGTTCGCGCACATCGAAACGCCGCTGCAAGGAAAATTGAACGACCTCGCCGGCCTGATCTCCAAAATCGGTTACGCCGCGGCGCTCGCGATTTTCGCCGTGTTGTTGTTGCGCGGCTCGTTCGTCGTCGAACCGCGCGAAGTCTTCTGGCCGGCGGATCGGACGGAACTCCTCGCGGTCGTCGCGAAACTCCTCGACTATGTGGTCTACATGGTCATCGTCATCGTCGTGGCGGTGCCGGAGGGCCTGCCGATGAGCGTGACCGTCTCGTTGGCACTCGCGATGCGGAAGATGACGCGGGCCAACGCGCTCGTGAAACAACTCGTCGCCTGCGAGACCATCGGCAGTGCCACCGTGATCTGCACCGACAAGACCGGCACGCTGACGGAAAACAAGATGACCGTCGTGCGCTGGGGCGGCGGGGGAGTCGTCGGCGAACCGGGAATCCCTTCGGAATCGATCGCGTTGCAAATCGCGATCAACTCCACAGCGACGCTCGAAGTTAAAGCGGGCAAGAGCACCGTCGTCGGCAATTCGACCGAAGGCGCATTGCTGCGCTGGATCGACAGCGCCGGCTCCGATGCCGCCGAATTGCGGAAGCGCCACCCGATCGTCGCCCGATCGACGTTCTCGTCCGACTCGAAGCAAATGGCCACGGTGATCGAGACCGAGGGCGTTCGCCGGTACTTTTGCAAAGGGGCTCCGGAGGTGGTGCTGGCCCGCTGCACCCGGATCGCGGATGCCGATGGATCGGACTGGCCGATGACCGCGGACGACCGATCGCGGATCGAAATGGAATTGACGCGAGCCGCGAGTGCGGCGATGCGCACGTTGGCTCTAGCCGACAAATCGAATCCCACGGGTGGTGACTTGGACGCGGAACCGGAGCTCACGTTTCGGGGGTTCGCGGCGATCCGCGACCCGATTCGCGCCGATGTCCGCGCGGCCATCGAACAATGTCGCGGGGCCGGGATCGAAGTGAAAATGATCACGGGGGATAACCCCGAGACGGCCCGGGCCATCGCCCGCGAAGCCGGCTTGCTCGATTCCCCCGGGTCGGAATTGCTGACGAGCGCCGAGTTCAACGCCCTGTCCGACGACGACCTCAAAGCGAAGATGAAACGCCTCCGGGTGTTGGCGCGGGCCAAGCCGCTCGACAAATACCGGCTGGTGAAACTGCTGCAAGAGATGGGCGAAGTCGTGGCTATGACCGGCGACGGTACCAACGACGCCCCGAGTTTGAAGAAGGCCGACGTCGGCTTGGCGATGGGCCTCGCCGGCTCGGAGGTCGCCAAAGAGGCGAGTAAAATCGTCCTGCTCGACGATTCGTTCGGCACCATCGTGAAGGCGGTCCACTGGGGTCGGGCGCTCTACGAGAACATCCAAAAGTTCATCCTGTTCCAACTGACGATCAACGCCAGTGCGCTGGCGATCGCGTTCCTCGGGCCGCTGGTCGGGTTGAAGCCGCCGTTCACGGTGCTGCAATTGCTTTGGATCAACGTCATCATGGACACCTTCGCCGCGATCGCGCTTTGCTCCGAGCCGCCGCGGCCGGGGTTGATGCGGTCGCCGCCCAAGGCGCGGCGCGAGAGCATCATCACGTCGGCGATGCTCGGCTCGATCCTCAGCACCGGGCTCTTCTACGTCGTCGCCATGATGGCCCTCTTGCTCGGGATGCAGCACTCCGGTTGGTTCCGCGGCGACGGTCCTCCATCCGCGGAGTTCGCCGAGTTCACGCTGCGTCAGGTGGCGATCTTCTTCACCGTTTACGTCTTCTTCCAAGTCTGGAACCAGATCAACTGCCGGTCGCTGTCGCCGCGGCACTCCGGCCTGAGCGGCTTGCAGCGCAATCCGCTTTTCTTGGGGATCGCGTCGGTCACAGTCGTCGGTCAAGTTTTGATCGTCCAATTCGGCGGACGACTATTCGAGGTCGAACCGCTCGGAGCGATCGATTGGTTCGCCATCGCCGGCGCGACCGCGAGCGTACTGGTCTTCGCAGAACTCGTCCGGCGGGTACGATTGCTACGGGGAGCCCGACCGTGAACGAAGACTTGCAACCGCTGGCGGAGCTGGCCGAGAAGCTGTTGATCGGCCACTATTCCCGGCACGTTTTCTTGTGTACGGGCGAATCCTGCTCGGCGGCGGGCGTCGGCGAGGCGGCGTGGGAAGTGTTGAAGCGGGAATTGAAAGAGAAAGAGTTGTCGCTGGCAACCGGCCCCGATGCGTGCTACCGGACGAAGGTCGGTTGCTTGCGGATCTGCCGCGGCGGGCCGATCCTGCTCGTCTATCCCGAGGGGACCTACTACGGCGGCATGACCGCCGAGCGGGTCCCCGAATTCGTGCAGCGACATTTGATCGAAGGCCGACCCATCGAGGGGCGGATCTTCGCCCGCAATCCGCTGCCGATGGAGTCGCCCGACTCCTGAGCGAGATCGGCCCGCCGGATCATGTTCGACCGTCTCGGCCGGCGATGACGAGCCTACTTGAAACTGTCGATTTGCAATTGCAGCCTATTCAAATTGTTCGGTTGGAGGCGGCGAGATTCCGGCAACTCGATCCCCTTGACGGTCTCTTTCTTCCCTTTGCGCAACACGACCGCTTCGTATTTTTCACCGGTCTTCGCCGCGGCGATCAGCGTTTGAAACGCCTCGACATCGGCGGGGAGATCTTTGCCGGCCCATTGCAGAAGGATGTCGTTTTTCTTCAGCCCGGCTTTTTCCGCCGGGGTGCCGCGGAGGACGTCGACGATCACAATCCCGGCCTCCGGCTTGAGGTCGAGTTGCTCGGCCAATACCGCCGACGGTTTTTCGAGGCTGACGCCGAGGCGGGGTTGGGCGGCATTCAACAGGGCGTTGCCCATGTTGAAATCGGCGTGGGGGAAGGGGACTTCGAGCCGTTGGAATTGCGGCAACGGCAGATTCGGTATGTTCGGCTGCGGGCGAAGCGGTTGCGCGTCGTCGGCTTTCTTCAGTTCGGCTTCCATCGCTTTCTTGTATTCGTCGCGGGCCATTTCGATGGCGGCGCGGGCTTCCGGATCGTCTTTGAGTTTTTCGATCGACTCCGCGAACTCTTTCAATTGTTTGTCGTATTGCTGGCGCAGATCGCTCTTCGGGGCGGGCCCATCCCGGCCGGCGGGGAAGGGCATGATCTGGAATTGCATCGGGGCGATGTTGCGATCGAGCATCATCGCTTTCTGGAGCTTCTGGACCAGCTCTTGGGTCTTCGCCGGGTCGCGGGCCTGCATCGCCGCGGCGATCTCTTTTTGGAGTTCGAGCAGTTGGTCGAGTTGGGCGCGAGGCTCTTGGGGTTCGGGCCCTTCGACGCGCGGTCGGGGTTTTTCTTGGGCCATCCCCGACGACGCCACGCACGCGGACAGGCCGAGTGCCACGAACCATTTGCCGGTGAAGCGGATCATGCCTCGACTCCAGAAGGGAAATATCAACAGAGATAGTATACCTCGCCGGTACGGCGTTTGGGAAGCGCCGTTACACTCCGGTACCGAGTCGCGAATCTTTCGGTACATTACCCCCGCGGCGGACGATTCCGTCCCGGCGGAGGGCGTCGATGCTCATCGGACAACAAATCGGGCCGTTCCACATCGAGAAAGAACTCGGCAGCGGCGCGATGGGCACCGTCTACCGCGCGCGGTTCGACAACAATGGCAAACTGAGTTCGGTCGCGCTCAAAGTCATTTCGTTGGGGCTGCTCGGCAACGATTCCGCCATGGCCCGATTCGAGCGCGAAGCGAAAATCCTCAAGCAGCTCCGGCACCCGCACATCGTCCGTTTGCTGGCGACGGGGAAGTACCGCAACACGCCGTTCATCGCGATGGAATACGTCGACGGCGAACCGATGGACCGGATGCTGTTGCGCCGCGACCGCATGGGCTGGGACGAAGTGCTTGGTTACGGCAAGCAACTGTGCGAAGCGCTCCAGCACGCCCACGACAAGGGCATCATCCACCGCGATTTGAAGCCGTCGAATTTGATGATCACCAAAGCCGGGGTCTTGAAACTCACCGACTTCGGCATCGCGAAAGACACGGACGTCACGGCTCTGACCGGGGCCAACAGCACCATCGGCACGGCCGCGTACATGTCCCCCGAACAGTGCCGCGGCGAGAAGAGCCTCTCGGCGAAATCGGACCTCTACTCGCTCGGCGTCGTCTTTTACGAACTCATCACGGGCCGCAAACCGTTCGTCGCCGAGACGACGATGGATATGTTCCTGAAGCACGTCAACGAAATCCCGGTGCGGCCGACGAAGTACATCCCCGATCTGCCGATCTGGGTCGACAACCTCCTCATGTTTCTGATGGAAAAGAAAGTCGAACAGCGCCCGCTCGACGCGCAGACGGTGGCGCGGATGATCGCCGACATCGAATTGAAAGTGCAGGATCAGCGCAGCCTCGGTGTCGAAGCGGCCAACGCCCGGCGCGTCGACCGCAAAGTGAGCGACGCGACCCTCGACGAAAACGACCGCGAAGCGGCCAAGTTGCTGCGCGGCGGTAAGAAGAAAAAGAAGAAGAAAAAAGAGGTGCCGCTCGGCGAGAAGAAGTGGCAGAAGGCCGTGGGGCTGGGGGCGGTGCTGGCGGCGATCGTCGGCGTCGGCATTTGGCTGGCGTGGCCCGAACCGCTGCCGAAGGCGTATGCGAAAGTCGAAGCGGCGGCTCCGGACGACAAGCTCGAGGCGCTCTCGGGATTCCTCAAAAAGCACGGCTCGAAGCAAGACCCGACGGTCGAGAAAGCGAAGGTCCAGTTCGCGGAGTTGATCGTCAAGGAAGGGGAGAAGCAGCTTTTCAACCGCTACCAGAAGAACTTCACCAAGCCGCAGGACGACGAAGACAAAGACGTCGTGGAGAAAATCTGGGCGGCCTTCGATGCCGAGAAAGACGGGAGCTTGGGGCGGGCCGCGGAGTGCTGGCGCGCGGTGTCCGAGAAGAGCGCCGCGCTCGACGTGGGCAAGTACCAAGACAAGACCGATGCCAGCCGGGTGGGCCTGAAGAGCATCGCGGAGAAACGCCTCGCGGATATCCGCGACGTGCCGAAGCGATTGGCCGATTTGGACGGCAAAATCGCGGTCGCGAAGTCGAGCGAGACCCTGCCGGATACGGACGCGACCGACTCCGAGCGCCTGGCGCTGCGGGCTTTTTGGCTGGAGCGCTTCGGCGACAAACCGAAAGCCCGCAAGGAGTGGGATGCGCTCGCCCAACTGACGGCCAAGGACATGGCCAACCACCTCTGGCACCTCGCCGCGGCGGAGCAGCGGAACCGCATCGTCCTCGACAAAGGGAAAGAGGCGGAGGCGGAAAAAGCCCGGATCGAAAATCTGCAAAAGGCGTTCGCCAAATCGCTCTCCGATTGGGAGGCGGTGAAAGACGACCCCGAAGCCCGCGTCGCCAAACGCGACATCCGCGCGGCTTGGTTCGAGATCCGCGCCTTGTACGAGGATGAATCGACACCCGAAATCAAAGCCGTGGTGAATCGGGCGAAGCAGTTGCTGGACACGAACAAAAACTAGTGGCGGGAAGTGGTCGAGATTCCCCAAAGTCCCGGGTCCGCAAATCCCGAAGAATACGGCTGCTCAGCCCATTCTCCGGAGTCGCCAACGTGATCCGCGCCTCCCTAGGATTCTGCGCGGCCCTATTCACAATTGCAGGCGTATCCGCACAGGCGCCGGTCGCTCCAGTCGCGGAAGAATTGCCGATCCCCGTACGACCCGCACCCGAAATCGAGCGATCATGGTCCGGGCCGCCCCAGAAAGCCAAAGCGGAAAAATCGTTCTGGGAAACGGTGCCTCCGATCCAACCGTTCCCGCGGCAAGGGAACTTCAACATCGCCCCGACCGGGCCGGGCTACTACACGCTGTTCGATCGGTTGCAGGGCCGGGAACTCGCGGCGCGCCCGAAAGCCCCGATGCTGCAATGGGGCCAGAACGCCAATACCTCGTTCAACCTCGATTACCGCTACCTCGATGACCCCAAGAACAAGGAATTCGATGTCTTCGATCCGCTGAAACGCATCCACCTCGGCGAGGACTGGCTCCTCAGCACCGGCGGGGAAGTGCGGAATCGCTACGCTTGGATTCAAAACCCGGCCCTTTATAACCGCAAGCCGCAGGCCGGGGCGACCGACGATTTCAATCTGTTCCGCACGCGGATCTACGGCGACCTTTGGTACCGCGACGAATTTCGCCTCTTCGCCGAGTTCATCACGGCGCAGGCGTCGCCGCAGTCGATCCCGCGCGCCGCGTCCGATGTCGAACACAACGACTTCTTGAATCTTTTCGCCGAACTGAAATTGTTCGAACTCGATGGCCACGGCGTCTGCGCCCGACTCGGCCGACAGGAACTGCTCTTCGGTTCGCAGCGGGCGCTTTCCCCGTCGGATTGGTCCAACACGCGACGGGCGTTCCAAGGCGTCCGCGGCACGTGGCGCAACGACGCCGTCGAAGCGGACCTGTTCGCCGTGAACCCGGTGATCCCCGACCCGGAAAAAATTTCGAGCATCGACCGCAATCAGCGGCTTCTGGGGGCTTGGTTCAAATACCGCTTCACCAAAGATGCGAGCGCCGACCTGTACTACCTCGGCTACGAAAACGACAATCCCGGAGTCGCCCAAGGCCGGGGCCGCGCGACCGGCGGCTTCGCGGTGCATACGTTCGGGAGTCGATTCGTCGGCGAATACCGGCAATTCCTCTACGACTTCGAAGGGGCGATCCAAGGCGGGCGTTGGGCGGACCAGTCGATCCTCGCGGGGATGGGAGTCGCGGGGCTCGGGTACTACTTCAAGAACGCTCCGGCGACGCCGACGCTTTGGGCGTACTACGACTACGCCACCGGCGACCCGAATCCGAACGCCACCGGCGTCCACCGCACCTACAGCACGCTCTTCCCGTTCGGCCATTCGTATTTCGCGGGGCTCGACGCCATCGGTCGGCAGAACATCCGCGATTTCCATTTGGAACTCGGGGCGTTCCCCGCCAATTGGTTGCGTTTGCAACTCGGTTATCACGTACTCGATTTGGCGAATGCCAAAGACGCGCTCTACAGTCCATCGGGCGGGGTCGTCCGGCGCGATAGCACGGGCAAATCCGGCACCGATGTGGGGCAAGCGTTGAGCGCGACGCTGCAAATCCACATCGACCGCCATCAAATCTTTTTCGTCGGGTACAGCCACCTCTTCGCCGGGGATTACATCCGCAATACGGCGGTCACGCCCGCTGCGGCCCTTGATCTCGAAGCACTCTGGATCCAATACATTTTGAAGTGGTGACACGCATCTTTCTGCGCAAGTTTGGGAACCGTGCTTCCTCAAGGTTTCGGTTTCACCCGAGCAATTTTTGGCATGTGCGTTGCATCATCCTAATGAGAGAATCGACGCCTGTTGCGGCGATTCCGACTGCCACTCTCCCGGAGTACCATCATGTCGGTCAAAGAAAAAGTCATGGACGCGGGCCAAGCCGTCGCCTCGACGGCGAAAAACGTAGGCCACAAGATCGCGGAAGGCGCCGAGCAGGCGACCGACTGGGTCAAGGAGAAAACGGGCCTCGCGGCCGATCACGGCGTTGCCGGTGTCAAGGAACGGATGGATGTGATCGCTTCCTGCGGGAGCAAGATCGGCGTCGTCGATCACGTCGAAGGCAATTCGATCAAGCTGACCAAAAAAGATAGCAACGACGGCCAACACCACTTCATCCCTTTGGAATGGATCGAACGCGTCGATAGCCACGTCCACTTGAAAAAAAACTCCACCGAAGCGACGCGACAGTGGAAATCCGACGCCGCGAGTTGCGGTTGCGGTAGCTGATCCGAGTTCGGCCGGACGAAACCTTCGCAATACCCCACCGTCGCGTGGGGTATCGTCGTTGTGGAGGACGCAGTCCGTTCCCATTTTTACCCGTACCATGATCGATAGTCAGTGTCTGCCGTTGGCACACCTCTTGCGAACTCGAGCCCCGCAGTTGAGAAGTCGCCCGCACCATCGAGAGAAGACTTATGCCCGAAGAAGCGACCTCGCAGCGCCTCCGATTGTCGTCGCTCACCTCGCTCGCTTCGGAAGGTTTGACGGCATTCCCCTCTCGAACGCGGGTTCTCCCCAAACGATTGGCTTCGAACGCCCGGCGGATCGCGGAAGCGTACCGCGCCTTGCAAGCGATGGCCTCCGACCAAGAAGCGGTGCCGCTGGAAGCGGAGTGGCTGCTCGACAATTATTACATTGTCGACGAGGTCGTCCGGCAGACGCGCGAACACTTGCCGCGATCTTACTACCGCGAGCTGCCCATTGTCCGCGCCGGCGTCCAAGCGGGCTTGCCGCGCGTCTACGCTTTGGCGGAAGCCATCGTCGGTTCCGGAGACCGCGTCACGACCGAGGCGAACATCCGCGATGCCGTGCGCGAATACCAGCAGACGACGGCGCTGACGACGGGCGAATTGTGGGCTGTGCCGATCATGTTGCGCTTGGCGGTATTGGAACAATTGCGGGTCTTGGCCGATCGACTCCTCGCGACGGTGGAGTGTCGGCGGGACGCGCGCGAGGCGTTGAAAGCGCACGCGCTGGGGAAACGCAAAACGCTCCCACACGAGCCGACGGACGCTTACGCCTCTGCGATCTGGGAGGCGATCCGCGAAGAAGGCCCGTCGAGCGAACATTTGTCGGAATGGATCAACGCGCACTTGGCCGACCCGCACGCGCTGAGCCATCGCGAATTCAGCCGGCAGGCGTCGAATCAACTCTGCATCGGCAACGCCGTGACGACGCTGCGTCTGCTGGGCGTCATCGATTGGAAAGTCTTTTTCGAGAGCACGAGTCTGGTCGAAGCGGTCTTGCGCACCGATCCGGGCGGCGCGTATGTCCGCCAAGATTTTCTCACCCGGGACCGTTGCCGTCGGGCGATTGAAAAATTGGCGCGCGGGAGCGGTCGGCCCGAAGCCGACGTGGCCCGCACCGCGGTGTCCGCCGCGCGGCAAGCGGTGCCCCCCCGTCCCGTGGCCCGCGATTTGATCGGCGAAGGGCTGAGGGAGTTCGGCCGGGGACTGGGGTACCGCGCGCCGTGGCGGAAGCGGCCGCGCGATTGGGCGATGCGCCATCCCGGGTCGGTGTATTCCGGATTGATCCTCGGTTTCGGACTCGCGGCGCTCGCGGTGCCCCTCGGCCCGTCGCTCGGATCGAGTTGGTATTGGGCGGCGGGGGCGCTGTTGTTCGCGGTCGTCGTCGCTTCCGAAATCGGGACCGCGCTGATGAACTTCGCGGTCCGCAAATCGATCCCGCCGCGGGTGCTGCCGAAGCTGGAATTCGCGAAAGGGATCCCGCACGAGTACGGCGCGTTCGTCGTCGTTCCCACGCTGATCGGGCATGCGGATCAAGCCGCGTACTTGCTGAACCGGCTGGAGCAGCACGCACTCTCGTCCGCCGATTCCGCCCTCTCGTTCGCGCTGCTGACCGACTTCGGCGACGCCCCGACGCCGACTTTGCCGGACGACGCCGACGCCGTCGAGGCGCTGCTCGCCGGGATCGCCCGGCTCAACGCGACCTACCGCCCGGGGGGGAAGCCCCAGTTTTTCTTGTTCCACCGCCGGCGCTTGTTCAACCCCTCGGAAAATTGTTGGATGGGCCACGAGCGCAAGCGCGGCAAACTCGACGAGTTCAACCGTCTCTTGCGAGGGGCCGGGGATACGAGTTACTCGGTTCTGTCCTGCGCGGCCGCGGAGATCCCGCGCGTGCGTTACGTGCTCACCCTCGATAGCGACACCGTGTTGCCGCGCGATGCGGCCCGCCAGATGATCGCGACGCTGGCGCACCCGTTGAACACCCCGCGGCTTTCGGACGACGGCCGCCGCGTCGTCGCCGGTTATGCGATTTTGCAGCCGCGCGTGAGCTTCTTGTACCGCGCCGGTTTCCGCTCGTGGTTCGCCCGCGTCTTCGCCGGTTCGACGGGGGTCGATCCGTACTCGTCCGCGGCGTCCGACACGTCGATGGACCTCTTCGCCCGCGGCAGCTTTACGGGGAAAGGCCTTTACGAAGTCGACGCGTTCGCCGCGACCGTCGGGCGGGCGTTCCCGGACAACGCGATTTTGAGCCACGACCTGATCGAATCGAATTACGCCCGCTGCGCGCTCGCCTCGGACATCGAAGTGTTCGATGAATTCCCGGCGAAGTATCACGCCTACGCCCGCCGGGAACACCGTTGGATCCGCGGCGACTGGCAGCTCTTGCCTTGGCTGGGTCGGACCGTTCCCGGACCCGATGGCGCCCGATGGCCCAATGTACTACCCGCGCTCGAGCGCTGGAAATTGATCGACAATTTGCGGCGCAGCCTCGTCGCGCCGTCGGCTCTGGCACTGCTGGTATTCGCTTGGACGATTTTGCCCGGTTCGGTATGGGCGTGGACTTTGTTCGCCATCGCGCCGTGGATCTTGCCGGGCGTCCTTTTGATCCTCGACACCGCGTGGTACCTGCGGAGTCGGCAAGCGCTGCGCTCGCTCGAATCGAAACTGCGGTTCGAATTCGCCAACACGGCCGGGCAAGCCGCGCTGCAATTGGCGCTCCTACCCGATCAGGCCCGACTGGCCGTCGATGCCATCGTGCGGTCGCTACACCGCGTCGGATTCAGCCGGAAAAAAATGCTGGAATGGGAGACCGCCGCTTCGGCCGAAGCCCGGCTGGGGTCCGGCTTGGGTCAATTCGCGGGGACCATGTGGCCGTCGCAAGCGATCGCGATTGCGGTCGCGTTGGCGGTCGCGATGGTGAACCCGGCGAATCTGGCCCTAGCACTGCCGCTGTTGTTGGCGTGGTCGCTGTCGCCGTACATCGCCTATCGCGTCAGTCGCGCCAGGACGGTCGGGGACCCAGACCTGACGCCGATCGAAACTGCGGAACTGCGCCGAATCGCCCGCATCACGTGGGACTTTTTCGAAGTCCACGTCGGCCCGATCGACAATGGGCTACCGCCGGACAACTTCCAAGAAGTCCCGCTCGGCATCGCCGCGCACCGGACGTCGCCGACGAACATCGGGCTTTATTTGCTCGCGGTTCTCGCGGCCCACGACTTCGGCTACATCACGACCGCCGAGTTGGTGGATCGACTGAAGAAAGCGTTCGACGCGATCGACAAACTCGAACTCCACCGCGGTCACTTGTTCAACTGGTACGAAACCACGACCCTGGCCACCCTGCAACCGGCGTATGTTTCGACGGTGGATAGCGGCAATTTTCTCGCGTGCTTGCTCGCGCTCAACCACGGGTTATTGGAAACGATTCCGCCGCCGGCTTTGATCGGGCTCGCCGATACCCTCGCCGTGTTTCGGAGCGCGTGGGAAGCGAGTGAAGTCGAGGAATCGACGCGTCTCGATGGGACGACGCGCTTGCTCGCACTGAGCACGGCTTTGGAAAGCGGCGATTGGAATTCGATCTGCCGGTCCGGCGAAGAATTGGCAGTCGCGGTCCGCGCGGCGGCGCCGGCATCGCCGGCCCTGCGTTGGGCCGAGCGATTCGCCGAGTCGGCCGTCCGCCACCGGGATGCGCCGACGGTCGCGCCGGGCGAACTCGCCGCTCTCGGGAACCGGGCCTCGGCGTGGGCCGCCGGGATGACGTTCGCCTTCTTGTACAACGCGGATCGCGAACTATTCTCCATCGGCTACAACGCCACCACCGGACGCTTGGATGCGAACCACTACGACCTGCTCGCGTCCGAAGCGTGCATCGCGAGCTACCTCGCCATCGCGCGCGGCGAAGTGCCCCGCAAGCACTGGTTCCGCCTCGGCCGGCTCGTCACCCGCACTTACGGCGAAATCGGCTTGGTCTCGTGGGGCGGTACGCTGTTCGAATACCTCATGCCCCGGCTGTTGCTGCCGACGGCGCGCGGTGTGTTGCTCGACCGCGCCCAGCGCGCGGCCGTGGCGCAGCAGATCGCTTACGGCCGCGAAACGAACTTGCCGTGGGGCGTCTCGGAGTCGGGCTACTACATGTTCGACGCGGGCCAAGTTTATCGGTACCAGTCGTTCGGCGTGCCTGGCATGGGGTTGAAGCGCGGGCTCGACCGGGATCGCGTCGTCGCTCCTTACGCCACGCTGTTGGCCGTCGACATCGATGCCCCAGCGGCCGTGCGCAACTTCGCACGCTTGCGCGCCGACGGCGGCGAGGGCCCGTTCGGATTCTACGAGGCCATCGATTACACGCCGGGCCGCGCGAACGAGGACGGCTCGCCGAGCGTCGTGCGCTCGTACATGGCCCACCACCAAGGCATGGGGTTGCTGGCCATCGCCAACCGACTCCTGCACGGCCGGATGCGGGCGCGGTTGGCGCGCGAGCCGGCGGTGCAAGCCTCGGAACTGCTCCTCGACGAGCGCGTGCCGTACGGCGCCCCGGAGATGACCCCCGAGCACGCGGAGGCGGAATCGGACCGGGCGGTGATCGCGCCCGAATACCCCGTGCGCCGGCGGTTGACGTCGCCGCATACCCCGATGCCGCGGACGCATTTGCTGTCCAACGGCCACTACACGGCGATGATCACGAATGCCGGCGGCGGCTTCGGCCGCTGCGGCGATCTCGACGTGACGCGCTGGAAACCGGATGCCACGTGCGACGCGGACGGGCAAACGCTCTACATCCGCGACCGCCGCAGCGGCGCGGTTTGGTCGGCCGGCTATCAACCCACCGCAGTCGCGCCGGATCTGTACGAAGTCACCTTCGCCATCGACAAAGCCGAAATCCGCCGCGTCGACGGCGATATCGAAACGCTTTTCGAAATCGCCGTGGCACCCGATCAGGACGTGGAAGTCCGGCGGGTCACACTGACGAACCGGGGGCTGAAACCGCGCGAATTCGACGTCACGAGCTACGCCGAAATCGTCTTGGCCCAGCACGCCGCCGACGCGGCCCACCCGGCCTTCGGCAAACTCTTTCTCGAAACCGAATGGCTCGCCGAGCACCAAGCGATCCTCTGTCGGCGCCGCCCCCGCGCCGCGGATCAAGCTCCCATTTTCGCCGTGCACGCCTTCGCGGCGGAAGCCGTCTCGGGGGCGGTCTCGTGGGAAACGTCGCGGGAAACGTTCCTCGGTCGACGCGGAACCCCCGCCGCCCCGGCCGCGATGCAACCGGGCGTGCGGAATCTGATCGGCCTGCAAGGCGCGGTGCTCGACCCGATCTTCGCGATCCGCCGGACGATCAACCTGAAACCGGGGCAGAGTTCGACCGTCGCGTTTTCGACCGGCGTGGCCGCGACGCGCGAGGCGGCTTTCGCCATGGCGGAACGCTACCACGCACTTTCGTCGGTGACCCGGGCCTTCGAACTGGCGTGGGCCCACGCCAACATCGAACTGCAGGGCAGCCATTGGAAGCCGGACGACGTCCATTTATTCCAGCGGATCGCGGGCTATTTGCTCTATCCCACGGGGCCGCTGCGGGCTTCCCGCGAGATCCTCGCGGCCAACCGCCTCGGCCAATCGGGCCTGTGGTCCTTCGGCATCTCCGGCGATTGGCCCATCCTCGTGCTGCGCCTCCACGGTATGGCCGGGCTCCCGCAATTGCGGCAGTTGTTGCAAGCGCACGTTTACTGGCAATCGAAGGCATTCAAGTCCGACCTCGTGGTGCTGCTCGAAAATGCAGGCGGCTACCAAGACGAACTCCACGACGAGGTGAACAACCAGATCCGCGCGGCGGGGTTGGCCGACCGCATCGACCGCGCGGACGGCGTCTTCGTCCGCAAGGGCTGGCAGATGACCGAAATCGACCGGACGCTCCTCCTCGCGGCGGCGCGCGTCATCCTCGACGATTCCGTCGGCCCCGTGGCGACCCAAGTCGATTCCGCGGCGTCGCCCCGGTCGCTGCCCGCGCGGCGGACCCGCGAGACATTGCGGCCCGCGTCGCGTTTCGGTGACATCACGGTGTCACCGCCTTTGCAATTCGACGGCGGCTACGGCGGCTTCTCCGCCGACGGTTTGGAATTCGAGATCCGCCCGGACCGGCCGCCGCCGACACCCTGGTCGAACGTCATCGCCAACCCGGCCGGGGGGTTTCTCGTCACCGATTCCGGCGGCGGTTTCGCTTGGGCCGGGAACAGCCAATCGAACCGGCTCACCCCGTGGAGCAACGACCCCGTGTCCGATCCGCCGGGGGACGCGATTTATTTGCACGACGATGAAACCCACACCGTCTGGTGCCCCACGCCGCTGCCGGTCCGCACGGCCCGGGGCGTCGCGGTGCGCCACGGCCAAGGTTACTCGGTCTTCGAGCGCGAGGCCGAGGAGATCGAGAGCGAGTTGACGGTCTTCGTCCCGGTCGCCGATCCCGTGAAAATCTCGCTGTTGAAACTGCGGAACAAGGGTGCCAAGATCCGCCGGCTCCAAGTGACGTACTTCGCGGAATGGGTTTTAGGTACGACCCGCGAAACCACGGCGGCCCACGTCGTCACGGAACTCGATTCCGATACGGGCGCGCTCTTCGCCCGCAATCCGTTTCACCCCGATGTCCCGGCGCACGTCGCGTTCGCCGATACCGATCTTCGCCCGCGGACGTTCACCGGCGACCGCGTCGAGTTCCTCGGCCGCAACGGATCCACCGCGGCCCCCGGCTCGTGTTCCCGCGTCGCCCTATCGGGGCTCGTCGGCCCCGGCGTCGACCCGTGCGCGGCCCTGCGCGGGAGCATCACCCTCTCGCCCGGCGAAGAGCGGACGATCGTATTTATGCTCGGGCAATCCTCCGGCGTCGAAGACGCGCGCCGGATCATCCGCGACTATCGATCGCCCGATTCCGCCGAGGCCGCGCTCATCGAGGTCGTCACGAAATGGGACGGCCTGTGCAACGCCGTGCAGGTGCAGACGCCCGACGCCGCGTTCGATCTGATGATGAACCGTTGGCTCGTGTACCAGACACTGTCGTGCCGGCTTTGGGGCCGCTCCGGCTTTTACCAATCCGGCGGCGCTTACGGTTACCGCGACCAATTGCAGGACGTCTGCGCACTCCTTCACGCCGCCCCGGCCGAAGCGAGGGCCCACATCTTGCGCGCCGCGAAGCGGCAATTTCCAGAAGGGGATGTGCAGCATTGGTGGCACGAACCGGCGGGCAACGGCGTGCGGACGCGCTTCTGCGACGACTTCCTCTGGTTGCCCTACGCGGTAGCGGAATACGTCGAAACGACCGGCGACCTCGCGGTGTTGAAAGCGAATTTGCCATACATCGAAGCGCCGCTGCTCGAACCGGATCAGCACGAAGTCTACGGCATCCCGCGCGTCTCCGAACAAGCCGGTCCGCTGTTCGAACATTGCTTGCGCGCCATCGATTACGGTTGGAAACTCGGCGAACACGGTTTGCCGCTCATGGGCACCGGCGACTGGAACGACGGCATGAACACGGTCGGTTCCGGCGGCAAAGGCGAAAGCGTTTGGGCCGCGTGGTTCCAGATCGTCGTGCTGGAGAAATTCGCGGCGCTGGCGGATCGGATCGATCAGCCGACCGTCGCCCGGGCGTGCCGGACGAATGCGAACCGTCTCCGCGAATCGGCGGAACTGCACGCATGGGACGGAGCTTGGTATCGCCGGGCCTACTTCGACGACGGCACGCCGCTGGGCTCCGCGACGAACGACGAATGCCGGATCGATTCGATCGCCCAATCGTGGGCCGTGATCGCCGGCGCAAACCCCGAGCGCTCCGCCCAGGCGATGGACTGTGCTTCGGCGCAATTGTCGCGTCCGGCAGAACGGCTGATGCTCCTCTTCGCGCCGCCCTTTTCCGACGGCCCGCTCCGGCCCGGGTACATTAGGGGATACGTGCCCGGCGTCCGCGAGAACGGCGGGCAATATACGCACGCGGCCGTCTGGATGGTGAAGGCGCTCGCGCGGCTCGGTCGCGGCGACGCGGCGCACGCGGCTTTCGCGCAAATCAATCCCGTGCAATCGAAGGCGGATCAATACCGCGGGGAACCGTATGTATTGGCCGGCGACGTGTACTCGTGCGCGAACCACGTCGGCCGCGCGGGTTGGTCGTGGTACACGGGATCGTCGTCGTGGCTCTACCGCATCGGGCTCGAAGACCTTCTCGGCTTGCACCGCCAAGGAGATGCACTCGTCTTCCGACCTTGCGTTCCCACGGATTGGAAAACATACTCGATCCATTATCGCTTCGGTCGGGCCGTGTATCGGATCGAATATCGCAATTCGAAGGGTCTCGTAAAAGGAGACGCCGTTGTAATTTTGGACGGAGTCGCATGCAATAACGGCATAGTAATGCTCATCGACACAGAAACGACACACGAGGTGACGATCAAAATCGATTGAAATACTGCGCACTCGCGGGCAATCTTCTGCCCATGTCGATTCCTGCAAGGGAAACGGCGATGATCGATAGATAACTTTTTAAAAGCGGGAGTTGCGGACCTGCGCGGCACACGAACTGCTCTAATGAGTTGCACGATGGGCGGTTACCTCGCAGGAGTCGCAACGATGCTTTCGGAACTGTTGACTGCAGAGATCCTTTCTACAGATTTTAAGTCGTCGAATTTCGATTCTTGCGATTCCGAAGAGTGTCTGCCCGATGATCGAGCCGGATTGCGGCCTTCCGAGATTGTCCAGCAAAAGTTTCTGTCTCTTCTACCGGATATGCCGATCCCTGTCAGCAGTCTCCACATTCGACGTATGACTCGCCGATAAGCGAGTGCGATTCTACCGAATCAACGCGAAAGTCGACCCAAATGCCGGGTCGACTTTTTTCGTATTTCTAACGCAGCGGTACTGTTTTGCCGGCATTCGATTTGCATTGCGACTGTCGTCGCGGTCGCCGGTCCCGCGTCGACCGATTTCTCCCTTGGCCGGTTCGCCTTCATGGAGATTCTGCCATGGTCGAAACGACCACCATCATCGGGGGCGTCTTCTCGAACTCCCGCGACGCCCACCGCGCCGTGCGCGAATTGCGGGAGGCAGGATTCGCCGATGGATCGATCGGCATCATTACGCGGCGGACCGACGGGAGCCTCGACCGCGACGGTAGCAAAGCCGCGGAAAACTGGGAAGAGGGCACGGGCATCGGCGCGGCCGTGGGGGCCACCGCCGGCACCGGTTTGGGCTTGGCGGTTTTGGCCGGGTTGCTCACTCCCATCGGGCCGGTCATCGCAGGTGGAGCGCTGATCGGCCTTTTGGCCAGCATGGGTGTCGGGGCCACGGTCGGCAGCGCCATCGGCGGGCTCGTCGGATTGGGTGTCACCCAAGACGACGCGGATTATTTCGAGAGCGAACTCAAATCCGGCAAGACTCTCGTGACCATCGGTACGCACGACGACGCGGGCGAAGCCATCGATATTTTGCAACGTGCCGGCGGACAGCTCCGACTTTGAGAGTGGCGAACGAGATACCGCTTATGGAGATGCCCGCGTGAACTGGCGAAGCGTTTGGGAAACGATCCGACGAGCCGGCGACGCTTGGCTGGACGACCGTGCCCCCCGCATCGGGGCGGCACTGGCCTTTTACACGGCACTTTCCCTATCCCCGTTGCTGGTGATCGCGCTCGCAGTCGCAGGTATGGTTTACGGGGACGAAGCGGCCCGCGGCGGCATCGCCGATCGCATCAAAGATCTCGTCGGCGAGCCGGGGGCCGAATCGATCGAAGCGATTTTGGCGAACTCGAAGAAACCCCAGTCCGGCGCAATGGCTCTGACGATCGGGTTGATCACACTGTTCATCGGCGCAACGGGCGTATTCGGCGAATTGCAAGAAGCGATGAACGACGTCTGGAAAGTGCGGCCCAAACGCGGCCGGCCGATCTGGGCCTACATCCGCACCCGGTTTTTGTCGTTCGGGATGGTCATGGGCATCGGGTTTCTGTTGGTCGTGTCGCTGGGGCTTTCCACGATCCTCGAAGCGGTGCGGCATTACGTCACCGGCTTATTGCCCGGCGCGGCGCTGGGATTGCAACTGTTGAATCTCGCCGTCACTTTCCTGATCGAAGCGTCGCTTTTCGGGATGATTTTCAAAGTGCTCCCCGATGCGAAACTGGCGTACCGCGACGTCGCTTTCGGGGCGATCTTGACCGCCTTATTGTTCAATTTGGGAAAATACCTCATCGTCCTTTACCTCAGTCTCGGCGGAGTCGGCTCCGCGTTCGGCGCCGCCGGTTCGGTCGTGGCGCTTTTGGTCTGGATCTACTATTCGACGCAGATCTTGCTCTTCGGAGCGGAAGTGACCAAGGTCGTGGCCGAGAAGGCCGGGCGTCGCATCGCCCCAGCGGCGGGCGCGGAAGCGATTCCCGGTGCCGATACACCGGTCGAGAAAATCTCCACCCGTTGAGCCGAGAACGCTATTCGCCACAAGGCACTTCCGACGCTCGGTTTGCAACGCATTCTACTCTGCTATTGGCAATTCCTAAAATTGGGAAACTGTGTCGGAGGTGCCGTATTTTACCGCCGGCGCGCAAGTTAGCCATTGAATCGGCGAACTTCTAGCAATGACTCGTGTCAGTCGGTGGTAATCAGTAGCAGGGGACATAGGATGACCGTTCACGAATCGACACGCATAAACAGGGATACGAACGGAATGATGTCGGAGAAGGATCGCAAGAAGTCGCCGAAGATCATCGTCGGGTTCACCGGGACGAACGCACTCAAGCTCGAGCACGTCTTCCGGCAAATGGGCTGGCGCGTCAGCGCCTCCGGCGGTGCCGCCGAAACGCGGATCGTGGCCGAGCGCTGCCGTGCGGCCGTGGTGGTTCTTCCCGTGGGCCAATTCGGCGAGAGCGGGTTCTTGACGTGCGTCAAGTTGATCGCGGCGATGCCGAAGACGCGGGTGTGGCTCGTGGGGCCGGCGGAAGAAGATCACGAGCGCTTCGCCTTGTTCTCCGGGGCCGCCGGCTACCTCCCGGACGGGATGAGCGCGGCCGAGATGGCCGAAGTCATGAGCCAGCCGCACGCGCCGACTGTGCGCTGATTCAATCGACCCCGAGCAGGTCGGCCGCAATCGCGGCCGACCTTTTTTCGTGAAAACGGTACCTCTCAAGCCACCTCGAAGATGCACTCGATTTCCACGGCGATGTTCCCCGGCAGCGAGTTGTGCCCGACGGCGCTGCGGGCGCCGACCCCGGCGTCGTCGCCGAAGACGTCCTTCATGAGTTCCGAGTAGCCGTTGATGACTTTCGGTTGATCGAGGAAGTCGGCGGTGCAGTTGACCATGCCGAAGGTCTTCACGAGACGCTTGATTTTGTTCAGCGAGCCGAGGGTATCCCGGACGGTGGCCAAGATCGCCAACCCCGTTTGGCGGGCGGCTTCTTTGCCTTGATCGAGGGTCATATCTTGGCCGAGACGGCCGGTGATCAGCGTCTTATCGGCTTTGTAAGGGCCGTGGCCGGACACGAATAGCAAGTTGCCGACTTGGATCGCCGTCTTGTAGACGGCCACGGCCTTGGGCGCCGGCGGTAGTGTGAGGTTCAGTTCGGCGACGCGGGCTTCGGGATCGCTGGCCATCGGGGAGTGTCTCCGGGTTATTTCACTTTGGATACGGGTTGGTCCGGGTGGGCCGGGTTCGGCAACAGCCGCCGATTCGCGCAATCGGCCAGAAGGTCGAGTTTTTCGAGAACGGTCTGCCCGATGAGGACTTCGTCCCCGAGTATCAGGGCTTCCTCGAGTGTGTCACGTCCCAAGACATCGAAGATGATCCCTTCGGACATACCGACAGATTCGGCGACGCGAGTACCGCGGATGCCGACTCCGAGTTTCTCCAACACGTGCGATGGGATCACCGAGCGGACGGCTCCGGTATCGACCATCGCATCGGCTTCGTAGACGCGAATGTCGGCTTTGAGTATTTCGCCGGCGCGGTATTTCGTGTCATCGTGAGAATTCGTCAACAATACTTTCACGCGGATTTCGCCCACGATACTCTCCTAAAATATGACTGACCTGCATTCTACAAATATACCTTGTTCATCATACCCGCCACTTCGCGGCGTTCGCTTCGTTCAATCCGATTCCCAAGCCGGGGCCGGCCGCGACGACCAACTGGCCGTTGTCGAATTGCGGGCCTCCGTCGAACAGTCCGCGGAACCAGTCGACGGTTTCGCACATCCGGCCCAACGCGCAACCGGCCGCGAGGTGGGTGCCGATTTCGGGGAGCCGCACGGGGCAAATCGCGATGTGTTTCAACTCCGCTGCGGCGGCGATCTTCCGGGCCGGGGTGATGCCCCCCAAACGAAGCGGGTCGATCCGGACGGCCGAGATTCCCCCTTGGTCGATGACGCGCAGGAACTCGGCGGGTCGGTCGAAATAGGCCCCCACCGACAACCCCACATCGAGTCGGTCGATCAGGCGATTCAGATTGTTCAAATCGTCCGGTCGCAACGGATCGCTGAAGCCGTCGAGGCCGAATTCTTCGGTCCCCAAGGTCCCCATCCAAGCGGCGCTGGCGAAGTCGTAACGGCCGCAGGCCGAGACTTCAAACCAAGCGCCGTCGGGGATGCCCTCGCGCAGGGTCCGCAATCGCTCCGCATCGAGTTCCGGGTCGTCGGTGCCGACTTCGATCTGCACGCCCGCGGCCCCGAGGTCGAGCGCGGCAAGCGTGTCTTGGATCGCCTGTTTGTTCCCGAGCACCGGTGTCGCCGTGTCCGCGACGATGGCTTTCAATTTCGTCCGGTACCCTCCGAGGAGTTGGTACACCGGCAGGTTGGCGACCTTGCCTTTGATATCCCACAGGGCGAAGTCGAGGGCGGCGTAGGCCCGCGCGGCCAACCCGGCGAAGCCGAGGCCTTCGAGCCGCGTCGCGGTCTGGACGAAGAGCGATTCCACGAAGGCCGGGTCGCGACCGACGACCGTCTCCGCAATGGCGGTGTCGAGGATCGAACGGATGGCCGCACCGCCGCCGCCCAGGGTGTAGGCAAAGCCTAAGCCGGTGTGCCCGGAGTCCGTCAGGACGCGGACGATCACGACTTCCACGTGCGTGGCGGGTCGCGGATCCTGCGCCGTTGGCAACGCCACCGGCCGAGGCAGGGGGACGTTCAGCAGGTCGGTTTCGAGCTTTGTGATTTTCATACGGTTGCAAGTGTAGGGGCAGGCCTCCAGGCCTGTCCGCATTGGATGTTCTTGGGGACAGGCCTGGAGGCCTGTCCTACATCGGCGGTTACTCGCCTAAGTACGCCGCGCGGATGCGCGGATCGGCGGCGACGACACTCGCCCGGTCGGTGAAGGTCACCCGGCCGGTTTCGAGGACGTAAGCCCGGTGGGCGATGCGGAGGGCCATGCGGGCGTTCTGTTCGACGAGCAGCACCGACATCCCGGACTTGTTGAGGTCGCGAATCACGTCGAAAATCTGCACGACGATCTGCGGGGCCAATCCGAGCGACGGCTCGTCGAGCAGCAGCAGCTTCGGCCGCGACATCAGCGCCCGCGCGATGGCGAGCATCTGCTGTTGGCCGCCGGAAAGCAGTCCGCCCGCTTGACCCTTGCGCTCCCGCAAGATCGGGAACAGGTTGAACATTTTCTCGAGATCGTCTCGAATGGACGGCGCGTCCGCCCGGGTGAACGCGCCCATCTCGAGGTTTTCGAGCACCGTCAACCGCGGGAAGATCTTGCGCCCTTCCGGCGACTGGCTCATGCCGAGGCGGACGATTTTGTGGGCGGGGACGTTCGCCAAGTCGTGGCCGTCGAAGCCGATTCGGCCGGCCCGCAGTTTCACGATGCCGGCGATCGTCATGAGGGTGGTCGTCTTGCCGGCGCCGTTGGCGCCGATCATCGCGACGATTTCGCCCTCGGCGACCGTCAGCGATAAATCGTCCAAGACGTCGATGGGCCCGTAGCCGGAGCGGATCGCCTCAACGCGCAATAAATCGGGCATCAGGTCACCTCTTCTTGGCCGAGATACGCCTCGATCACTTTCGGGTTGTGGCGAATTTCGGCGGGCGTCCCTTCCGCGATTTTCACGCCGTAGTCGAGCACGGCGATGCGATCCGAGATGCCCATGACGAGGTTCATGTGGTGTTCGATCAGCAGTACCGTCATCCCCCGGTCGCGGATCTTGCGGATCAGTTCCATCAGTCCGGCCGTTTCGCTCGGGTTCATCCCCGCGGCCGGTTCGTCGAGCAGCAGCAGCTTCGGTCCGGTGGCGATGGCCCGGGCGATCTCGAGCCGACGCTGATCCCCGTACGGGAGATTCTTGGCCAGCTTCCCCGAGACCCCGGTCAACCCCACGAATTGCAGAAGTTCGACGGCCATCTTCTCGGCGGAGATTTCTTCCTGCCGCAGGCCGGGCAGTCGCAGGGCCATGGCGAAGACGTTGCGGCTCAGGGTGCGATCCATGCCGACGAGGATATTCTCGAGCACCGTCATATCACGGAAAAGCCGGATGTTTTGGAAAGTCCGGGCGATGCCGCCGAGGGAGATTCCGTCGGGCGTCCGACGGTTGCGATTCCAAACCACGAATGCCGCCAGCGTCCCCAGCGAGAACCCGGCGACCGTCGCGATGCCCATCCGCATCAAGTGCATCGAGCGCTGCTCGGCCGGCTTCGGGAATTTGTCGAACTCCTTCTTCGCGGTTTCGTCGAGGTCGTAGCTCGCGATCACCCGCTCGCCGAGGCGGATGGTTTTGCCTTCCAGCGTCGGTTTGGCCGTCAAAAACTCGTCGGCCAATTTCGCCGCGTCTTCTTCGGTCGTCGCCCGGGCGAGTTCCTTGTCGTCGAGCGTGGCGATTTCCCAACCGTCTTCGAAGGCGAGTTTCGAGTACCCCGGTTTGCCCTGGAGGTAGCGGGACAGAGCCCCGGAGGCTTTGCCGAATTCGAAGACGGCGCCGGGGACGGCGAACGGTTTGCGAACCGCCGCGGTCCAGAGCGCCTCGACTTTCGCCGCCGCCGACCCGCTCAGGAATGCCACAATCAACCCGACGGCGAGGCAACCCAGCCACACGCGGGACGTCAGTTTCTTGATGCCGTCGCGGCCGTCGAAACTGATGGCGCCCGCGCTCGGGGAATAGATGCCGGTGACGACGTTGAACACGGTCGTCTTGCCGGCGCCGTTGGGGCCGATGACGGAGTAAATCTGCCCGCGTTCGACCGTCAACGACAGATCCGAGACGGCTTTGATCCCGCCGAACGACATCGAGACGTTTTCGATTTTGAGCGCGCTCATGGGCGTCCCCCGTCGAGAGCCCGGACTTCGTCGGACGTATTGGCCAAGGTGATCGGTTGAATCGGTTTGTGGCGGGTGTCATCCGGGTGGAGTTCGTTCGTCATCCGGTTCGACGGGATGATTCCTTCGGGCCGGAAGCGCATCATCAAGATCAGGGCCATGCCGAAGACGAAGAGCCGCCAACCGGTGAATTGGAGGTAAATCTTGCCGCCCGATTTCGGGAAGGTCTGCTGGATCTGCGCGTCGATGATCGGGCAGAGGATGTTGTCGAACCCCACGAGTAGGAAGACCCCGAGCAAGACACCGAGGCGGTTGCCGAGGCCGCCGAGGATCAGGCAGCAGACCATGAAGATGCTGCGGTTGAAGTCGTAGGCGTTCGGGTTGGAGGTACTCGTCAGCCGTGTGGCGTAGAGCACGCCGGCCAAGCCCGCGAGTCCGGAGCCGAGGGCGAATGCGGCGAGTTTCAGTTTCGCCGGGTTCAGCCCCATGCAGTTCGCGGCGAGTTCGTCTTCCCGCAGCGCGATCCACGACCGCCCCAACCGGGAGCGCTCGATGTTGCGCAACAGGATCGCGACCAGGATCAAGATGCCGAGGGTCAAGAAGTAAAACGGGCGGAAGTCGCCGGTCCAATCGAGGGGCAACCACGGGGGCGTTTGCGGCGGGGACACCGGGTTCAACCCCTGCGACCCGCCTGTGATCGATCCCAGATTGATGATCGCCGATTTCGCGACTTCGCCGAAGCCGAGGGTCACGAGGGCGAGGTAGTCCCCGCGCAGGCGGAGCGTCGGCGCCCCGAGCAAAATCCCCAGCCCCGCCGCGAGTACGGGCCCCACGATCAAGGCGACGTAAAACGGCAATTCGAAGGCGTAGGCCGCGGTCGTCAAGATACCGGCGGTGTAGGCCCCGATGGCGAAGAACGCGGCGATGCCCAAGTGCAACAGTCCGGTGTAGCCGACGACAACGTTCAACCCGAGTGCCAAGATGGCGAAGATGAACACCGTCGGCAGTTGGTCGCCGAGCGAGCGCTGGGTGGCGTTGAAGAACAACGATTCGAAAATCGGCAGGAACGGGTAGGCGATCAACATCAGGAAGATCGCGGGTTCCCAGCCAAGGCGGAACGGTTTGCGGGCGGCGTCGGCCATGTTACACCTTCTCCCGCACGCGCGTGCCGAGCAAGCCAGTGGGGCGGAAGATCAAAATCACAATGAGAATCCCGAAGACCAAGGCGTTCGTCCACATCTCGCCGACGTACGGACTGCCGAAGGAGCGGACGAGGCCGATGACGAGACCCCCGAGCACCGCGCCGGGGATACGCCCGATGCCGCCGAGCACCGCGGCCGTGAAGGCGAACAGGCCGTTTTGGAACCCCATCGTGAAGCTGATGGTGTTCACCGTCACAGCGTAGGTCAAACTCGCGGCCCCCGCGAGCGCGCCGCCGATGGCGAACGTCGCGGCGATCACGAAGTTCGTGTCGATCCCCATCAACTGGGCCGCGATCGGGTTTTGGGCCGTCGCCCGCATCGCCTTGCCGAGTCGCGTCACTTTGACGAACACCGTCAGTGCCAGCATCAGCGGGATCGTCACCGCGAGGATGAGCACATCCTTGTACGTGATGCGAATGGCCGCTTCTTTTCCGAGCAGGTTGTCGTTCGAGATCGAGATCAAGTCCGGGAAGTTCACATCTTGCGGGCCGCCCCAAAAGAGGCCGGCGTTCATGAAGATGAAACTGACGCCGATGGCGCTGACCAGCGGAGCGAGTTTCGGGGCGTTCCGCAACGGTCGGTAGACCAAGTAATCGACGCCGCAGTTCAAGACGCCACAGAAGAGCACGGTCACGATCAACCCGAATCCCAAGGCCAAAACGATGGCCATCGACGACGGATCTTTCGCGGGCAGCAGTTGGTCGACGACCGTGAGCAGCAAGAAACAGCCGAGCATGAACAAGTCGCCGTGGGCGAAGTTGATGAGTTCGACAATCCCGTACACCATCGTGTAGCCGAGGGCGATCAGCGCGATGAGCGCGCCGAACGTCAGGCCGTTGATGAGGTACTGGGCGAGGCTATCCCAGAGGGCAGGCTCGGGCATGGGGGTATCCGTCGGTCGGTTGGGGGCGGTGCTATTTTTTGAGAGGTTTTACGAACTCGAACTCCGCTTTGCGCTCGCCTTTCTCGTTGGTTTTCACGACGACGACGTTGCCGCTCATGGTCTGGTTGGTCGTATCGCCTTGTTCGTCGAACGACACCGGCCCCGTCGCGCCGGGGAAGTTCTTGATCTTGGTCAACGCCGCGATGCGAATCGCGTCGCGGTCTTTCTTCCCGGCTTGTTTTATCGCTTCGAGGACGACCAAGCCGCATTCGTATCCGTACGCGGCGTAGGCTTCGCCCGGTTCTTTGCCGTAGGTGTCGGCGTAACTCCTGACGAACGCCGCCCCGCGACCGGGGATCTTCTTGAGGGCATCGATCGGCAAGCCGCCGAAGGTCGCGTAAAACTTGGCTTTCTCGAACGTGTCCGCCGAGGCGGAGTCGGCCATCGCTTGCTCGAAGCAGCCGTCCGGGCCCATCATCGGGCAGACCATGCCGACCTTCACCATGTCTTTGAACAACTGCCCGGCCTTCGATTGCGTCGTCCCGCCGAAGTAGATCAGGTCCGGCGCGAGGCCTTTGATCGTCGTCATCAGCGAGGAGAATTCTTGGGACTTGTCGTCGATGCTTTGGTGGCCCAGCACTTCGATGCCGTACTTCTTCGACAGTTTCTCGACGTTGTTCGCGATGCCCTGGCCGTAAGTTTGGCTGTCGTCGATGACGTAAATCTGGACCCCACGGCCCTTCTTTTTCTTCTCGGCAAAGAGTTCGGCGATCCACTTCACGCTGAGTTCGCTTTGCAAATCGTCCGTCGGCACGACGCGGATGTAGTTCACCAGTTTCGTCGGCCGGTAGCAGTCCGGCTCGTGCCGTTCGCCCGTCATCGGTTTGGTCAGCCGCTCGGCCGTGTTCGCCGGCGACACCATCAACATGTGGGCACGGTTCAAAATCGGCATCGACACCTTGGCCGCGCCGGAGTTGTACGTGCCGATGTACGCCATGACGTCCGGGTCCATCCGAGCTTGGTTCGCGTTGGCGATTTCCTGCTCGATGGTCCATTGCCCCGCGGCGGCGGTCGCATCGTCGAGGTCGGCGTATTCGATCTTGTACCGGGTGGTGACCTTCGTATCCGGGTCGGTGAGTTCGATTTCACCGCCGGCCTCTTGGAAGGCGAGTTTGATCCCGTTGACGATGGTGTCGGTCTGGCCGCGCGCGCTCCCGGATCGGGGCAGGCTGGAGACGATCTTGATGACCTTGTCGTCGCCGGTCGATTCGCGCCGCCCGGCCGCGAGGCCGAGGACGAGGAACAGACCGAGCGCAGCGAGCGGGATCGAAAAGCGAATCGGCATTGTGGAACCGCACCCGTGCCAGTGTTCTGCGGCATGGTACGACGGATGGCCGGCGCCGTCAACGAGGGGCGCCGGGGGGAAGGGGGTTTCCACCGCCGTTCCGTTTCACCAGTCGCCGCCGAGGACCAACCCGTCGGCGGGGTGGCAAGCGGATTGCCATGTGGCCAGAGTGATCGAGCCGCCGACCGACCGCACGCTGCCGTCGGCCAAGGCGACGTTCATGCCGCCCGTGTGGGCCGTCTGAGTCCGGGCCGGATCGCAGCCGTTCTGCCAGCTCGGTCGAACCTGGAACATCGGCGCGGCCGTGAACCCTTGGCTGGAAGTCGAACGCTGGATGTTGTCGAAGCCCATCGCGGGTCGCCAACGCTCGCTCGCATCGGCCCAGAGGCTGGTGTAGACGTTGCCACCGGCGTCGGCGCAGTTGGTGTACCGCTCCCCGAAGAGGATCGTGTTGCTACTGCCGTCCGTGAACCCCGCGATGGTGCTACTCCCCTGCACGCGGAAGCCATCGTTGGTTCCCCAAGCCGTCGCGGAGTTGACCGCGCCGGGGTTCCCCAAGGCGTTGTAGTTGCCGACGTAGCTGGACGTGCCCCAATTTGTCGGCCCGCCGACGCCGTCCTTCACGCCGCGCCCGACCCCGCTATTCGGGTCCGACGGGCAGAGGAAGCCGGGCATAATCTGCCACTCGGCCGTACCGGAGCCGCCGTTGAAAAAGCCGCCTTGGGACGCGGCCTTGCCGTGCAGCGCATCTTGTTCGACGAACGGCAGCAAGTACGTCAAGACGGTGAACCCGACGCGGCCGTTGTAATGCCGGGTTTTGGTGACGGCCGCGGATTGATCCGGGGCGCAGAGCGGGGGAGCGTGCCGTAGGTGTCTTGGGCGTTGTGAGCCGCCAGTGCGATCTGCTTGAGGTTGTTGGAACATTTGATCCGGGCCGCGGCCTCCCGGACTTTCTGGACGGCCGGCAAGAGCAAACCGATTAGGATGGCGATAATCGCGATGACCACGAGGAGTTCGATCAGGGTAAAACCGGAGCGGCGGGTCATGGGCACGGTCCTGAGGGGCTTCGGTGAATTGAAAGATAAGAATTCGCCCCGCCGACTCCGTTCCCTACGCGATCGCACCACGGGAAGTCTTCGGATCGATTTCTTGCGCGAGCCCGATGAGAATTCCTTCGGGGCCTCGGATGTAGCAGAGCCGATAGCTGTCTTGATACTGGACCACTTCGCCGACGACCTCCGCGCCGCGTTTTACGAGGCGCGCGACCGTGTAGTCGATGTCCTCCACGGTGAACATAACGCGGAGGTAACCGAGGGCGTTCACCGGGGCGCGGCGGTGATCGGCCACCGCGGGCGGCGCGAGGAATCGAGACAACTCGAGCCGGCTGTGACCGTCCGGCGTCCGCATCATGGCGATCTCGACGCGCAGGCCGTGCAATCCCGTGACGCCGTCCGCCCAATCCCCTTCGATCGGGGCGCGCCCTTCGAGGTCGAGGCCGAGGTCGGCGAAGAACCCGATGGCGGCATCGAGGTCTTCGACCACAATGCCGACGTTGTCCATCCGCTTGACCGACATGCTGTTTCCCTGGGGACCATCACTGGATCGAGTCTCGCCGCCGGGTGAGGCCAACCGTGCCCCAACGCTGAACGACCCGATTCAGCAGCCGCGAGCTACGAACTCCAGATAGCCTACACGCCTTCGGCGTCGGCTGCAGCGCTTGATTCGGCGTGCCTCGCTACGTGTTCCCGCCCTCGCCAGGCCGACGCACGAGCAACTCCTGGCCGCTGTAGCCCGTGTACGCCAACATGCCGCCTTGTTGCCGCACGCCGGCGATCTCCTCGTCGAGGCCCGACGCCGACACCAGGAAGTCGTCGGCGACGTTGTGCCCGCCGTTTCGGCCACGGAACACGATCACCCGCCACAGCCGGGATCGGAGTTGGACGGCGAACCCGGCGAGCGACCCGCCGTCTTCCTGCGGCTGCTCGCCGAACTGAACGAGGCCGCGGCCGGCGGACGATTTCAGTCCGAATACCACCCGGAGCATCTGTGCGCGGTCGGTATACGCCGGGGCCACAGCGGGCTGGCCAGATGAGTCGCGGACTTTCACGGCCATTGCAACTCCCGTCGCTCCGCTCGCCGAACGACCCAGCATAGGGGCCGGCGGGGGCCGAGTGAGCTACAAATCTGGGATCGCATACATGCCCCCGCCGTCTGCTGCAGCGCCTGGTTCGTGGGGGGCGCCGGGCGACCCGGCTCCGGGCGGCCGGGAACTTCGGGGCGGCTCCGCCTATCGTAGCTGTGGCGTCGG